>DIJZ01000009.1 GCA_002421425.1 Caldifarciminota bacterium UBA5631 | reverse complement strand
TTCTTCACGACCGACACGGCGGCCGCCTTGCGCGCGGCGCAGATGGGTGCGGGCGTGCTCCTGAAGGCGACGAAGGTCGACGGGGTCTTCAGCGCCGATCCGGTCCGGGATCCGGGCGCCGAGCGCTTCAGCCGCCTGAGCTACCGCGAGGTGCTCCGGCGGCGCTTGCAAGTCATGGACCTTACGGCTATAACGCTGTGTATGGAGCGGCGGATTCCGATCCGCGTGTTCAACATGCACGTGCCCGGGAATCTGGCCGCGGCGCTGCGCGGCGGAGACGTGGGAACGTTGGTCACTGAGTGAGGAGCGGCGTATGGACTACAAGAACGCGGTCAAGGAGTCGCGGGAACGGATGAAGAAGGGGATCGAACTCCTGCAGAGCCAGTACCACGGCATGCGCACGGGACGCGCGAACCCGGGGCTGGTCGAGGACGTGCGCGTGGACTACTACGGGTCGCTCACGCCGCTCAAGCAGATCGCCGCGATCAGCGCCCCCGAGGCGAACCTGCTCGTCGTGAAGCCGTTCGACCCCAGCAGCCTGGGCGCGATCGAGAAGGGGATCCAGAAGGCCGACCTCGGGATCCAGCCCTCCAACGACGGCAAGGTCGTGCGCCTCGTGATTCCGCCGCTCAGCGAGGACCGCCGCAAGCAGCTCGTGCACCACGCCAAGCAGCTCGCCGAGGAGGCGCGCGTGGCGATCAGGAACGTCAGGCGCGACGGCAACAAGAAGATCGAGCAGTTCGAGAAGGACTCCGAGATCTCCGAGGATGTCATGGAGTCGATGAAGAAGGAGATTCAGAACCTGACGGATGAGCACACCAGGAAGGTCGACGAGATGTTCGAGAAGAAGTCGACCGAGCTGATGCAATTCTGAGCCGAATGCGTTATCGTGGGGGCATAGCTCAGCTGGTAGAGCAGCGCCCTTTTAAGGCGAAGGTCGGAGGTTCGAATCCTCCATCGCCCACTTTATGTATATTGAAAATCTAAAGGAGGAATACAAATGAAGAGGACTTTCCAACCTTCCGTTACACATCGAAAGAAGACTCACGGGTTCAGAAAACGCTCAAGTACACCTGGTGGAAGAAAGGTACTCGCAAGGAGAAGGGCTAAAGGGAGGAAAAGAATCGCTGTTTGAAACTGCCTACTTTAAAAGGAAGGGAGATAAGTTCTTTAATAAAGGAAGGTAAATGGATAAAGAAAAATTGTTATTTAGTTTGTTTCAAAGTGTCGGAAGACAGGAAATTTGCATTTGCAGCTTCAAAATCTATTCAAACAAAGGTGCAGAAAAACAGGGTAAAACGGGTTTTGAAGGAGATCATCAGAACTTCCCAAGAGTTACTGCCGGCAGGACATTACTTAGTAATCGGAACAGAAGCAATACTGAAATCAAAATATCTGGAACTGAAAGAGATGTTGATTCGGGATCTGCGAGAATCCTTTCAGGACTGAGAAAAATTCCAGTTGCGCTTATAAAACTATATCAGCAAACGCTATCTCCATATCTACCGCGTACCTGTCGCTTTTACCCAAGCTGCAGCAACTATGCCATCGAAGCCTTTGAAAAAAAAGGGGTTTTGAGAGGACTTATTTTAACAACGTGGAGAGTTTTAAGGTGTAATCCCCTATCCAAGGGGGGATTTGACCCTGTGAGGTAACAATGGACGATGGAATGAAACCAGGTAATTTCATAATAGTGTCGGTGCTTCTTTTTGCAATACTAATCATATGGCAATTATTGTTCTTTAGAAATGCACCGCAGAAGCCAGCCCCACAGCCTCAAGATACTGCAAAAACGTCAGTAATTAGAGAAGTTCAACAAGTGCCTCAAAACATTACAGACACCCTTCACTGCGATACACTATTATGTGTAAAAACCCCGCTTTATAGTGCAGCATTCTCCTCGTCAGGTGGTATTATTTCATACAAAGTTGCTAGAGTTGGATATCTTTCAGATATAGAACTGCTTGAACAAGGAACTGTTGCCTGGGGGGACAGAGGCATAACCTATATTCTCCCTGCGAATGTCTCGAAAAACTACATTGTGGATTCCGATTCCCTCACTATCAGTTTACTTTCAGCGGATGGAACCGTCGAAAAGGTCCTTACTTTCTATCCAGATAAGTACCTCATCGGGGTTATCTATAAAGGTGTAATTCCTACTACTGAGTTTTCAGGTAAGATGCGCTTCACGGAGAAAAACATTAAGCAGGAGAGTTCAATTTATTCTTATGTGATAAGATTTAAAAACACCGTAAAAATGCCCCTTGGCAAGTTCAAAGAGAAAAAAGAGTTCAGTTTAGATCAGGTCGTCTGGTTTGGAATTAGGACAAAATATTTCTTCTCGGGAATCCTTAATTCAAGAGATAAGGGCGACGTGAGCTTCTCCACAGGCGGAGTTAGTTTCAAAAATGCTTCAGGTAACATTAAGATCTACCTCGGACCACTGGACTATTCGGTTCTGAAGAGAAATCACTCCGACCTCGCCACAGCCTTTGATTTTGGTTCACCTATAATAAAACCCTTTTCGATGGCAATCTATTCTCTTATGCGATTCCTTCATAAGTTTATACCAAATTACGGTTGGGTCGTTGTCTTTTTTGCTTTGATTATGAAAATAATTTTCTTCCCTCTCACCAGAAATACCGTGCTCGCTTCCAAGAGAATGCAAGAACTGAAGCCTAAACTTGACACCCTGCAAAAACTGTACAAAGATAACCCACAGAAACTCCAGCAGGAGATGATGGAACTGTACAAAAAGTACAAGGTTAACCCATTTTCAGGTTGTCTTACATTGCTAATACAGATGCCTATATTCTTTGCATTGTATCAAATTCTCAGTTATTCAATTAATCTGAAGGGTACACCCTTTATTTTGTGGATTAAAGACCTTTCGGAAAAGGACCCTTACTACATATTGCCCATCCTGATGGGCGTTACGAGCATTCTGCTTTCTCGAATGCAACAACAAGCCACTGATGCGCAATCGAAGATGCTGATGTATATGATGCCTCTCCTGATGGTATTTATCTTTATATCCCTCCCTTCAGGCATTGTGTTGTACTGGTTGACATTCAACATTTTTGGAATTTTTGAGGCTTTGCTCATAAAGAGACTGGAGGGTCACCATGGGACATGAACGTTTTGTTGACATTATCGGTAATACTATAGAAGAATGTATTGAAAAGGCACTAACCGAACAGGGTATCGAAAAGAACCGATTACGATTTATCGTATTAAATGATGGTATTCAAGCAAAGCCCGCAAAAATCAGGGTGTGTTTAAAGCCCGAGGAAGTCGAAATAATTGAAGGAGTTTTGAAGAATTTTTTTGGTTACCTCGAAGTCAGGCATGAACTTGAAATAATCCCGAGGGATAAAAGGTATTCCGTCAACGTGAACATTAGAGACCCTTATTGGCTCATAGGAAAAGAGGGTCAACTCCTTGATCAGATTGAACACCTACTTAATCTAATTATACGAAGAAAGATTCCTGAACTATCCCTCCGGATAGACATAAATAACTTCAGGAAGAGAAAGGAAGAGGTTCTGAAGAACAAAGCCCTTGCAGTTGTTGCAAGAGTGAAAGAACTTCACAAAGAAATGAGATTTGACCCCGTAAACGAAGAAGAGTGGAGAATTCTTCGAGACTTTTTAAAAGACATCAAAGACATCCGCTTCTATTCAGTAAGGGAAGAAAACAAAACAATCCTCGTTATAGCACCAAGATAGTGAAGGAAACCATCTGTGCAATATCAACACCTCCTGGAATTGGAGGAATTGCAGTAATTCGTGTTTCTGGACCCCAGGCAAAAACAATTGTTTCAAGAGTAATAACTGATAAAGGAAAATCCTTCGAGCACGGAAAGTTCTTCCATACATACATTAAAAACCCTGAGACAAAGGAAATTATTGAAGAGGCAGTGGTTTCATATTTCCAGGCTCCGAAGTCCTTCACCGGTGAAGATGTGGTAGAGCTCACCGTCCATGGAGGTATCTACTCGCCTCAATCGGTCCTCAACCTCCTTATCAAAAATGGAGCAAAACTTGCTGAACCTGGGGAATTTACGAGAAGGGCGTTCCTTAATAAGAAGATGGATCTTCTGCAGGTGCAGGCGCTTCTTGACTTGATAAAAGCACGTTCAGAGCTCCAGGTGAAATTCGCCATCTCGAAACTCCATGGAGACCTTTCAAAGAAGCTATCAGACCTTAGAGACCTCGTTTTCGAACTTCTTAAAGAAACTGAAGCCAGAGTAGAATTTGAGGAGGATGTTCCCCCTCTTGATATGCAGCAGTTTGGCGCTAACATATTAAAAATTCTTGCAGAACTGGAAAAACTCCTTGAAGAAGGTGAAAGGAACGCTCTTATCTTTGAAGGAGTACAGGTGGCCATTGCAGGTAAACCAAATGTAGGGAAATCAAGTCTTTTCAATAGTATTGTTAGAAGGGAAAGGGCTATCGTGACGCCAGTTCCTGGCACAACGCGGGATGTAATTCATGAGGAGTTCTTCCTGGAAGGAATACCTGTAAAGTTATATGACACCGCGGGAATGAGGGAATCTGAAGAAGTAATTGAATCTATAGGTGTTAGGAAAGCACAGGAAATTATAGATTCCTCGCATCTTGTATTATTTGTTGTAGATGGCTCAAATCCTCTCGAAGAGGAAGATTTCTCTCTTTGGACCAACCTTAAGAAGGAGCGAGTCGTGGTAGTAAATAAGAACGACCTGATTGAGAGAGCAAACATAAAAGAACTTCAAGGCATAGAAGACTTTCCCATCGTGAGAATTTCATGCCTTACTGGAGAAGGAATCGATTCCCTTGAAAAAATCCTGAAGGAGAAAGTTCGCAAGTATATACTCCCTTCTTCGGAGATTTCCTTATCAGGACGTGAAAGGCAACTCCTGCAGGGAGTAAAAAAGGAAATTGAAGAGGCACATAAAAAGATCGGAATGCTCCCCCTCGACATAGTCTCGTTTCACCTTCAAAGAGCCTTCAACCTCGTTAACGAAGTCTTTGGATGGGGGGAGATACCTGATAGAATCTTAAACACTATTTTTAAAGATTTTTGCGTTGGAAAATAAGGAGGGAAGTATGAAGCAAGTTGAAAAGTACCCATATAGAATAATTCATCCAGCCATGGTTGTATTAGTTTCAACCATCGACAGCAAGAAGATACCAAACGCTTGTACCGTTGCATGGTCAATGCCTGTAAGTGTAAATCCCCCACTTGTAGCAATTGCCCTCCAGAAAAGACACAAATCTACAAAAAACATAGAAGAAACAGAAGAGTTTGTCATAAATGTCCCCGGAAAAGAACTTCTTGAAACTGCCCGCGTATGTGGTTCGGTATCAGGGTGGGAAGTTAACAAGTTTGAAAAATATAATATCACTTCAGAGCCCTCAAAAGTCGTTAACGCCCCCAGAATTAGCGGAGCCCTTGCTTACCTGGAATGCAAACTGAGAGCAAGATACGAAGGAGGAGACCACTATATAATGGTTGGCGAAATCAAGTTTGCAGAAGCCAATGAAAAGTATTTCAGTGACATGTGGAATGAAGACGCCGAACTAATCTTTCACTTTGGCGGAGATGTTTACGGTAAGACAGTCAAATATTGACTGCAGGCCTCCCCAGAACATTTTTCATACAATCTCACCATATTATAATTAAGAGAGGAGGAAGCATATGAAATTGAACGGGCATGAGTTAGTGTATTTTGGGCATTCCGCCTTTCTTATTAAAAACAAAGACGGTATTAACACCCTCATTGACCCCTGGATTTCAAACCCGTCAAATAAAAGGCGCCTTGAAGAGTACGTTGACAACGTGGACTATATCCTTATAACCCATGGCCACGGCGATCACATTGGTGATGCGGAGGAAATCGGGAAAAGGTACAGTGCAGAAGTAATTGCAATGTTCGAGGTAACAAACTACCTCAGATCAAAAGGCTTAGAGAAACTTACGGGAATGAACATAGGTGGAACCCTGAAAAAGGAAAACATTTCCTTCACTATGGTTGAGGCAGCACATTCCTCCACAATTCACGACGGCGAGAAAACCTTTCCAGGTGGAAGCGCAGCAGGGTTCGTTATCAGCATGGAGGATGGTTTTACCTTATACCATATGGGGGATACCGGCCTTTTTGGAGGCCTGAAAATGATTACAGAACTTTATCATCCTGATCTGATCATGATTCCAATCGGGGGGCACTACACTATGGGTCCACGAGAGGCAGCATATGCAATTTCTGTTCTGAATCCGAAGATGATTATTCCAATGCATTACAGGACCTTCCCGGTGATAGACGTCAGCGTCGAAGAATTTATAAAGAGCTTGGATTTAAAAATTAGAGAAAGAGTTATACCATTAAGCCCCGGAGAAATACTCAGGTGAAAAAAGGGATTTCATACTTTGGAGTAAGAAATCCTGAATGGGTCGCTAAAGACGTTGAATTAATAAGAAACTGCGGGATAGATTATATCGTTCACACCCTTTCTGAAGCCGATATGGAATTCTATTTGGAAACGATGAGGGAAATCGTTCAGATAACCAAATGCAACGGATTGGAGGTATACGTTGACCCCTGGGGAGTAGCAAGGATATTTGGAGGGGAAGCATATTCAAAATTTCTTCTTGTACGCGATGACGCCCGACTTATTACAAGAGAAGGCAAGAAAGGTTACGGTGCCTGTATGAACAATGCTGATACACTAAGCTTTATGAAGACCTGGGTGGACTCCGCAGAATTTGTTGGGGCTGACTACATATTCTGGGATGAACCCCATTTTTCTCCACTTACAAACAAGGATGGCTGCTTCTGCGAAATATGCAAAACAAAGTTCTATGAAATGTTTGGACACCCGATGGAAAAGGCTGGTGACTTAGACCTTAGAAAATTCAGAGGAATCACGAAAATAGAATTCCTCAGAAAACTCATGGATTACGCATCAAGTAAGAATATAAAAAATGCTCTGTGCCTTTTACCCCACGACGAAGACCTTGATTGGGAAAGTTTCGCAGCCATAGAATCTCTACACGTGTTCGGTACGGACCCATATTGGATCCTTAAAAGGGAAGGTTTTGATGAATGGATGGAAGAAAAGGTTCAAAAGGTAGCGCAATTATCAAAAAAATTTGGAAAGGAAAGTGAAATATGGATTCAGAACTTCAAGGTCAAAAAATCCGACGAGTACCTGATAGAAAAAGTAGCTGAAACTGCAAAATCTTACGAAATAGACCGTATATCGGCATGGAGCTTTCGCGGGACTTTCTATATGTCTTATATAAGATGTGAAGACCCAAAAAGTGTTTGGAACACCTTGCTAAAAGCGTATTCCAAAATATGAAAGAAAGAACGTTGCCGCTTTAATCAGGAACAGCGCATACACACCAGCCACGACATCGTCCAGAATAATTCCAAGTCCACCTTTTATCCTTTCAATATTCTTTATACCAAAGGGCTTTACAATATCAAAAAATCTGAAAAACAGGAAGGAAAGCGCATAGAGTAAAGGATTGCTCTTTAGAAACACTAGCGGTATGCTCATCCCGAGAACCTCATCCACTACACAGCGCTTTGGATCTTCCCCCTCAAGGTCTTCCATTTTCTGCGAAACAAACAGAGAAATAGGCATTAGAAGCAGAGAAATCTGCCATACATATATTACTCTGTACCTGGAACTTAAATAAATCACTATGGAAAATACAAAACTTGCAATAGTTCCCGGTGCTATTGGGCTATAACCTATCCCCATTACCGATGCAAGGATCTTGAAAACTACATCCTTACCCCTGAACCCAACAATTAAAGCCAGAAGAATCCCGGTGATGTCGTAAACGAGATCTGCAAAGGACCTGCTTCTTGAGGGAAGGTACCCTTGAAGCAATTCAATAAGGATCGCAACAAGAAGGGCGATCAGGAGGCTTAATAACTTGTGTTTCAGACGATCCAGCAAAAAAAGATAAAGAATGAAAAAACCAACGGTATGGAATATGAAACTCGCATCGAAGGCTACAGGCAAAATTCTAACCCGAGGATAGATTCCAAGATAGAGAACCGCACAAATGTAGAGAAACAGACCAAAAGTGTACGAAAATTTTCTCATCTAAATATATCCCGCTTATCAAGAGTTCTATAATGTACTGCTTCCTGAATGCACGGAGCATCAATTGCGTCTTTTCCCTCAAGATCTGCGATGGTTCTTGCAACTTTAAGTACCCGGAAATACGTTCTGGCAGAGAATCCAAATTTCTCCACCGCTCGCTTCAGAACCTCTTCACATTTTTCATCAATCTTGCAGAACTCTTTTATCATTCTGGAATCCATATGAGCGTTACAGTATATTCCTTTCCTGCCGTTAAACCTGAGTAGCTGAATTTCTCTTGCTTTCTGGACCCTCTCTCTGATGGTTCTGGAGTCTGTACCGGTAGTGACATCCTTAAGATGTTCATACTTCAAAGCAGGAACCTCTATTTGAATGTCTATCCTGTCCAGAAGAGGACCGGAAATTCTTGACCTGTACTTTGAAATACTGGAGTAACTGCAAGTACACTGATGGTAAGGGTCCCCAAGGAATCCACAGGGGCAGGGATTCATTGCAGCAACGAGCATGAACTTGGAAGGGTAAGCGACACTGCTCTTTGCTCTGGTAATTACAACATGACCATCTTCCAGTGGCTGCCTTAGAACCTCAAGGACATTTCGGTTGAATTCCGGAAGTTCATCAAGAAAGAGTACGCCGTTGTGTGCAAGGGAAACCTCACCTGGTTTTGGATTAGCGCCTCCACCAACAAGACCTACATCAGAAATAGTGTGATGTGGAGCCCTGAACGGCCTTGCTGCAATTAGAGGCTTCTCTCTGGGAAGTATACCAGCGACTGAATGGATTTTTGTGGTCTCAAGGGACTCATCCAGAGTCATTGGGGGTAGAATTGTTGAGAGCCTTCTTGCGAGCATGGTTTTCCCTGAACCAGGAGGCCCAACCATCAAGACATTATGTCCTCCTGCTGCTGCAACTTCTAAAGCTCGTTTTGCATGTTCCTGGCCACGTACATCTTTAAAGTCTACATCATCATTCTGTCCTTCTCTATACACAGAAAGTATATCAAATCTGTTCTCTTCAATTTCAGTTTCTCCGTTTATGAAAAGAACGGCCTCCTGCAAATTTCTAACAGGAAAAACTTTTACATCCCCTACAAGAGAAGCTTCATCCTTATTCCCAAAAGGTAAAATCATCCCCCTCATTTCGTCATGTTTCTTAAGACTGAGGGCCAGGGGTAAAACACCCTTCACCTCCCTGACGCAACCATCGAGGGAGAGCTCGCCAATTATCAAATAATCTGTATCGCCTCTCACAAAGCCATACGCTTTGAGAATTGCTAAAGCTATCGGAAGATCGAAGACCGTGCCTTCCTTTCTTATGTCAGCAGGAGCGAGATTAACCGTAATTTTTCTCGGGGGAATCTGAAAACCTGAATTTTTTATTGCAGGCACAACCCTTTCTCTCGACTCCTTTACAGCATTTTCCGGCAAACCAACAATGTTGAAACCCGGCATTCCAGGCGTAATATCTACTTCCACGGAAATCAAAACGCCATCTATTCCTATCACTGTTCCAGAAAATACCCTGGAAACCAAGAAATGAGCTCCTTTATATACTACCTAAGCCTGCAATTACTCCTTTCCACCGGGGATAAACAGTTTGAAGAATTCAATGGGAATGGGAAATACAATCGTAGAAGCATTTTCAACAGAAATTTCCCTCAGGGTCTGCAGATAACGAAGCTGTATTGTGATAGGATTCCTCGCAAGAACCTCAGCTGCCTCACGAAGCTTTTCGGCTGCCTGAAATTCACCTTCAGCATTGATAATCTTCGCCCTTCTTTCCCTCTCAGCTTCAGCCTGCTTTGCCATAGCCCTTTGCATTTCCTGAGGGAGATCTACATGCTTAATTTCAACAGCTGACACTTTAACTCCCCATGGGTCGGTCTGTTCGTCGATTATCTTCTGAAGCCGGTGATTCAATGCTTCCCTCTGCGCAAGGAGCTCATCAAGCTCAACTTCACCCAGGACGCTTCTCAAAGTAGTCTGAGCAATCTGAGATGTCGCATATGCGTAGTTTTCCACCTCTACTACCGCCCTTGATGCATCCATAACTCTAAAATATACTACTGCGTTCACTTTCACTGATACATTATCTTTCGTAATTATGTCCTGAGGCGGAACATCGAGAACAACTGTTCTCAGAGAGATCTTTACCATCTTATCAATAAAGGGAATTAAGATTATTAGCCCCGGCCCTTTAACTCCAATGAGCCTGCCAAGCCTGAAGATTACACCTCTTTCGTATTCTCGCAAAATTCTTACCATTGACGCGAGAATTACAAGAATTATGACTACAATGTAAATCCACATAAACACCTCCTACAATTTCTCAACTTTTAACATATTTGTTGTACCGGGCTTGCCAAAGGGATAACCCCCCGTAATTACTGCAAAATCCCCCTCCTTTGCAAAACCTTTTTCAAATATCTTTTTCTTAACTTCTGCAAGAAGTTCATCTATATTGTTCATTACATTCACTTTCAAAGGATAAACCCCGTAAGACAAATTAAGAAATTCAAATACGAGGTCGTTAAAGGTTGGCGCAACGATGGGCACATTTGGCCTCAGGGAAGAGATCCGCAGAGCAGTAGCTCCACTGGCTGTGGGTGTAATGATAATTTTTGCCTTTATGGAATGGGCAAGTCGCACACTGCTCTGGGCGATTTCCCACTCCACTCCACCATCCTTTACTGTGATCATATTATAAGGTTTTTCACGGAATTGAAACTTCTCCGCCTCAGCAACAATGCTCCTCATCACCTTTACTGAACGCACGGGGTCCTGTGCAACGGCAGTCTCTTCTGAAAGCATCAACGCATCAGTTCCATCAAGAACTGCATTCGCAATGTCAGATATTTCTGCTCTTGTAGGAACAGGGTTAAATAAAATCGATCTTAACATCTGGGTCGCCGTGATTACAGGACGACCAGCCTCGCGTGATTTAATAATCAACTCTTTCTGTAAAATAGGAACTTCCCAGTATGGAATCTCAACGGCCAGGTCACCCCTGGCAATCATTATTCCTCCTGACATCTGAAGGATTTTACCAAAGTTCAAAACCGCATCGTGCCTTTCAATCTTGGAGATTATGAATGCCTGCGACGAACCTATCTGCGTGAAAATCTCCATAGCTCTTAAGAGGTCTTTTTCACTTCCAACGAAGGAAATGGCAAAGATTCTAATTCCTGCAGACATCGCGAACTCAATGTCCTTCTGGTCCTTTTCCGTGATTGCGCATACATTTCCCATTCTATTTGGTATGTTAATGCCTTTATGGGATGAAATCTCTCCTCCAATTCTTACTATGGTGGTTATGCTATCTCCGACGACTCTTTTAACTTCGAGTTCCACCGTACCATCAGCAAGAAGAATGATATCTCCCTTCTTAAGCTGATGAATTACTGGCTCCAGAGGTGCATAGGCTATGCGCCCATCCCCTTTCATTTTCTTAGTAGTCAAAACAAATTCTTGTCCCCTCTTTAAGAAGATATTTCCACCTTCAATTTCGCCAAGTCGGAATTTAGGACCACTGAGGTCAGCAAACAGAGCAAAAACATAACCTTTTCTCCTGAGTCCCATTGCCCATCTTATTTTTTCCAGATGTTCCTCCCGCGTTCCATGGGAAAAATTAAATCTGAACGCGTTAACACCTGATTTCAGCAGTTGCTCCATTACCCCCGGACTTGAAATCGAGGGCCCAACCGTCGCAATTATCTTTGTGAATTTTCTCATAATACAAAATATTTTACTGTCTTAGCTGTGAAAATCTGCGTATGTATAATTACCCTGGTTCGTGCGAATTTTACTTCACCGGTGGTATCAGTTTAAATTCTGCCCTTCTGTTGATGCTACGCTGATACTCCGTTCTATTGGGTACTGCAGGTACATCTTTTCCAAAACCTTTTGCGGTGATCCTCTCAGAATCAATTTTATATCTCAAAATAAGGTGTTTTTTGCATTCCTCTGCACGCTTCAAACTTAAGACCTGATTGTATTTTTCCGGACCTTCAGCAGAAGCATGACCAATAATTTCCAGTCTATAATCTGGATGATTTACCAGATACCTACCAACAATATCAAGGAACGGGAAAAACTCTTTTCTTATTCTGTAACTTCCAACATCAAAGTATATGATAGGTAGGACTGCCACTTCATCCTTCTCTTCCTTCAAAACAATGTTTATTTTTACAGTATCCCTGTCCAAAGAGGGATCTATGTAAAAATTGTCACCTATAAATCCAGGGGCAGAGATATAAAAACTCAATGGCGTTGAACGATCCATTATGTAAGTAATTAAGCCCCTCTCATCTGCAAGGATTGTGTTTGTACCTTCTTCGACCGAGACCAGCGCAACCGCTGAATTAATCGGCTCCATTCTGCTATTTCGCACAGAAATTAGAACAGGAACCTTTGCTCTCACAAGATTTATCTCAATTCTCGTTGAAGTATTCCCTTCTATCTCAACAAATTTATCTACACTTACATAACCATCAGACTCTACCTGAAGTTGTTGGACACCTGCTTTTATTGATGGAATGTGAACCACCCCAGAACCAGCGAAGAATTCTCTTGAACCAATTTTAACTCTACAGTTCTGGACAAATTCTTGAGTGGATCTATCTCTGATAATTACGGTCACCCTGGACGTGGCTCTTCTATTATACACAATATTCTTGAACTTTAAACCAAGGCTCAAAACCACATTCTCAGGGTAATTCACGAAACCTGAAAGAAATCCAGGGTACGAAGTATTGACTTCGGGCGCCACGAGATCAATAGGTTCCTTTTTCTCAAGCGGCAAAGCAACAGAAAATTTAGCGTCAAGAAAAGGTAACAGTTCAATCCCCGTGCCAATACTCGCATAAGAGGGCGCATTCCCAAAGGTTTTCCGAGAGTACACGCCAAGGCCAAGCTCTACAAATGGGTTAAATATCCTGTACTTATAAAGTACCGACAATCCGATAAGGTGAAAATCTGGGGGTGATGAGGTTAACTGATGTCTGTATGCAGCAAAGTAACCATAGTTGAAATTCAAATTCAAACCTCCCCGATTGAAGCCCGCAATGAACTTCACCCCATAATCATAAGAGGTTGTAGTGAAGTCCCTGAGGATTCCCCCTTCAAAAAGAGTATCTGGTTTTAATGAATCAAGTGGCAACTTCCTCGTGCGGCCGAAAGGAATAGAGAGGTACGGAGAAAATGCAAGAGAAAACTGCTCATTTAGGGCCAAACTGTACTTCATACTCAGGAGTAAATCTCCCCAACCACGAGAAAAATAGGCTGCAGAATTTCGCTCAAATCTATCGACGTTAAAGGGAACACTTACCGCTAAGTCGGCAAAATCCGCAAGGTTAAACCTCAGGTTATTGTATATTGAATATGCACTGTAAGAGGTAGAATCATCACTTCCAAAAGAAAAAATGGTTCTTGCTGGCTCAAATTCTAAAGTACCAAAGGGTGTTATGTTTGGATCCTCGGTGAGAAAAAGATTGTTATCCAGCAAGAAGCCATACTGGGCGCCAAGACCACTTACAACTACCGTCATTACAAGGAAAATAATAGAAATCCTTTTCATAAATAAGAATTTAATGCCTGTAATGCAGAAAGTCAAACACTCTTCTGCACGAAAAATGTATTTCTCCGTTCATTCTGATCACTGTAAATTTGTTTTATGCTGAGTCTTGAAAAGGATCCTCGCTTCTGTCCGTATTGCGGCAACAAAATTGAAAAGGCCGGAGATAACTCGAAAGAGAGTTATTACTGCAATCACTGTAAACAGATTATCTACAGAAATCCTGTACCCGTCGTAGTAATTACTATTTTCAACAAAAATCATGAAGTCCTTCTTGTCAGAAGAAAAGAAGAACCAGGGAAGGGTATGTGGGCATTACCGTCAGGATTCTTAGAAATTGATGAAGAACCCTCAGATGCAGCAAAGAGAGAACTTCTTGAGGAAACAGGGATTACTGCCGATGAATTGAAATTGCTTAATGTCTTTCATCAGAAAAGCGAAAGATACAAAAGTGTCACCGTAATTGTATATATGGGCTTTTCAGATAAGAATCCTGAAGCAGGAGATGATGCCGAAGATGCTAGGTTCTTTCCCCCTTCGTCACTGCCAGAAATTCCTTTTGAGTCACACTTGCGCGCAATAAAGTGCGCTCTAAGGAGTATAAAAATCTAAATATCGTAGGGCGAATCCTGAATAAGGCTGTGAATACTAAGCTCCTTCTCGATCCCTATTATAGCTCGGTTTAAACCTTTCAACTCAACATCCCTTCGTTTTGAGTGGAACCACTCTGGATTGCTGTACGTATCGTGAGGAGGTGGATATATTGTATTTACTCCAAGCTTTTTGAGTTTCCCCGCAGCGACTCCAAAGATGTCCAGGTAATACTTTGAATCTTTCTCGATGATTCCTGAATGGAAATACTCTTTAAACTCTTCGCCTACCTCATAATACTCCGGGCTGATGCCAGGGCCAAAAACTGCAATGAGTTTCTCTGGCATGCTATTAAATTGCTCCCTGAATGCAGCCACAGCAGCTTCAATAATCCCATCCCGAAGTCCACGCCATCCCACGTGGAAAATCCCTATGGCGAGATTCAGCGGATCAACAATATAAAGGGGAAAACAATCAGCAACTTTAATGACTAAGAATATCCGTGGCCTGGATGTCAAAAGCCCGTCCCCGATAAGGCTTTTCGGAGGGAAAGGTTCATCAATTTTCCGTATTTTACTGGAATGAACCTGCTCCAGTTCCACATAAGGAAGTAGATCAAGAGTCTTGTGAATGTCTTCAACTCTTTTGGTTGTAAACAGAAGGACAAAGGGTTTCTCCATTACGAACTGCAGATAAAGCTCTTTCCCGTGACTTTTCAATACCCAACATCTATTCATGAAAGGCCCCTCCTGAAAATATCATTCCCAGAATTCTATCAACTTGCCTCGATTTTACTTTGTATTTCCTTGTAATCTCTCTCTTGTTGATGAGCCCATCCCCCAGCAAAATTCTACCCGCAATTTCTAGCGCTGCAGCCCAGGGTTCGGGTTTAATGATTCTCCTGAAAACCCTATCTTTCAAAGTAAGAAAAAGAACAGCAATTTCGTCAATCATTTCTTGTTCAAGTCCCGACTTAGAATTTACCAGAACAAGCACTTTTTCTTCCTTCTCCCTCAAAAACATGCTTCCGCTAACTTCGGGGTCTTTTATTGACTTCAAAATTCCCTGGAATTCCTCTTCTCCAAATTTCCGGTAGCCGATCTCAGCTATCCACATTGCGAGATTTGTCCTGTGGAACTTTAGCAAGGAAAGAATGTATTTAAGCACAAGATCCCGATCGCTTGAATCCTTGCGAAAGAGGTCCTCAAGAATCAGAAGGCCTTTCTTTTTCCCTGTCATTACAAGAGTCCACGCATAATTTTTCAAATACTCTCTGCTTTCAGGGACAATATTTAGAGCCTTCTGGAAGTTTTCAAGGCTCTGTCTATATTCTGCCATTTCAAGGTTTGTCATACCAAGAAAGTAGTGATATAAGGACTTCTGTGGAGAATTTACTGAGAGTCTTTCAAAAATCTTTCGTGCAACCTCAATATCTCCTGCCTTCAAACTCAAATACCCTCTTAGAAAAACAACCTTTTCGCGATATTCCCTCGGGAATGCCCGCCGATATTGAATAAGTTCACGAAGAGCTTCCCTGTACTTTGAAATCTTCATGTAGTCAGAAATTTTTGATATTACACGTTCCTGAATATCATTCATAGTTAATTTCTCTTGATAAGGTGCAGGCCTCTCAATTCACCCGAAAGGTCAAATAACTCCCTCTGAAAATGAAAAAGCTCCATTATACCTCTCTTCCTCAACTTTTCAAAGCTTCCAGGAGATGTTTCAATTATAATGCTACCTCCAGGTACCAGCACTCTTAGGGCTTCAGACAGAATCTTCTCCGTCATTTCAAAGCCCTCATGCCCACCAAAAAGAGCCCTTTGAGGCTCATAGCATACTTCTGGAGGGAGAGTATTTTTTTCCTTCTCACCTACATATGGAGGGTTTGATACTATCAAATCAAAGGTGTTTTCTTTGAAGGAAAAGAGAAGATCGGAAGCAAGAAGCACAAAATTGCAGTGATGTCTGAGGGCATTTTGACGCGCAACTATGAGGGCATCTAATGAATGGTCAGAAGCAAAACCATCTCCTCCCAAAAATTTATCCAGCGCTATTGCGATGGCGCCGCTACCAGTAGCAAGGTCCAGCCATCTGAGGTGCCTTGCCTGGAAATTCTTAATTGTATACTCTACGATCACCTCTGTGTCGCCCCTCGGAATTAAAACCCTGTCATCAACATAGAGCTCAAAGCCGTAAAAAAAAGCCTTGTGAAATATATATTGCAAAGGTATACGCTCCTTTACTCGCTTCGTAATGATCTCGTTTACTTGCTGGTCAGTTAATTCAACCAAGGGATTCTCAACAATTAAGTACTCGAATTTTTTGCCTGTAAGCTCCTCAATTATCCACCTTGATTCTGAGTCAGCCTCACTGGAAATATCTGATATGCTTCGAAACAAAATATTATAAAGTTCCCGTACTTTCAATTTTTGCTTTCTCTTCCGCTTCCAGAAGTTTCTGGACTAAAAGATCAAGGTCACCGTTTAAAATGTCCTCGAGCCTGTAAACCGTAAGGTCAATACGGTGATCCGTAACTCTGTTTTGAGGAAAATTGTAAGTTCTAATCTTTTCACTTCTGTCACCGCTTCCAATATAAGACTTCCTCCTGGACCTTACCTCATCTTCCCTCTTCTTCTCTTCAAGATCCTTTAACTTTGCACGCAGTAGTCTCAAAGCTTTTGCCTTATTTTTATGCTGAGAACGTTCATCCTGACATACAACAACGATACCCGTTGGAATGTGCGTAATTCTCACGGCAGAATCAGTCATATTTACGTATTGTCCTCCTGGTCCACCTGCGCGGAACGTATCAATTCTCAAATCCTCCAGGTTGATATTTACATCGGTTTCTTCTGCTTCAGGCAAAACAACAACGCTCGCAGTAGACGTATGAATCCTTCCCCCGGTTTCCGTTAAAGGAATTCGCTGAACTCTGTGAACGCCGGACTCATATTTTAAGTGTTTGTAAGCGTAAGGTCCCTCAACAATAAAAGAAACTTCTTTAAAGCCGCCAAGGGGTGTGGGGTGGGAATCAATAATTGATACCTTGAAACGTTTCCCTTCGGCATATCTTGTATACATTTTAAAGAGATCTGCAGCAAAAAGCGCAGCTTCATCTCCGCCTGTACCTGCCCGTATCTCCACAAGAGCATTTCTCGAATCATCTGGATCCTCGGGAATCAGAAGTCTTCTAAGTTCCTCTTCAACGTTTTTTAGTTTCTCTCTAAGGTCTACTTCCTCCCTGCTAAGGTACTCGAGAAGTTCAGGATCTTCTTCACTTTTCTTCATCTCCTGCACATCGGAAAGCTCTTTCAGAATGCTCTCTTTAACCTCAAGTTTCTCCACAAGGGGTTGCAGCCTCTTATACTCCTGTATCAAGCTTCTCCTCTCTTCCTCCGAAACGCTAGACGCAAGTTTCAGTTCAATCTCAGTCATTCTTTCCTTTAGTTCATACAGATTAATATTCATTTTATGACAACCTCTTTCAGGACTTCTGACATACCCTCAATTTTCACGAAATAAACCCCTTTTTTGAACCCTTCAGAAGTAAGCCACTTGAAAGTTCGATATGGACCATTATAAACCATCCTGCCCGAAACATCGTAGACCTGCATCGTAGAAGGAAACAAAGCTTGCTTCTCGCTCCCAGAAAAAGTTTTCGGTTTCTGTGGAGCCTTTGTCAGCTCACTGTACTCCGCCCAGGCAGTCCGATTCCTGTCATGCTTATACATTGGCCAGTTTGAGATAGAATTCCACCACCGGGTATTGTACACAACTACAGAGTTTGCCCAAGAAGAAACCAATATTTCAAATTTATTATCTGCGTTCAAATCTACTACCTGTGGAGTCACATAAGCATACGAAAAGAGATCCACAGGAAAACCGGGGACTCCATTGCCCTGAAAATTGTAAACATAAAGTTTGCTATCAACACTCCCCTTTAGAATTTCTCCGCGTCCGTCCCCATCGATGTCATAAATAGTGCAGGAAGAAAATCCTCCGCCACAGTTAGCCGGAAAACCCGAGAGAATGGTCCCATCGGATCTGTATACCTTAATTCCGCCCGAATACGGAATCGCAATATCCTTTAATCCATCACCATCAACATCAGCAAGGGCAGGCGAAATTGCAAAGGGCCAGGATGTCAAGGAACCAGTGTAAGTGCGGGTTAGTAAGGTTCCCGCTGAAGAAATCACGTAAAGCGAATCTCCTGAACATACAGCAATCTCGTAACCTGATTCTGCAGGCCATAATTCACCAATTGAGGGAGATGTTATGTTATTTTTGTTAATAGCAAAAGGAAATCCCGGCTTTGGGCTCAGATTCGCTGTAAGCACTGTAACATAACCACTTGTACTGGTAGAATAAGAAACCACAATCTCAGGGATTCCATCACCATCAAGGTCGCCACAGGCAGGGGATGTGCCCGCCCCTCCCAGGTAGCTACTGGCAATTAGCCCTCCACCGCTGCCAAATACCTTGAGATAATTTCCATCCTTCAAAACAATCTCAGGGATTGAATCTCCATTCAAGTCCATCAAAGCTGGGGTGGAATACCCTGGAGCCGCAAGATTCACCGGAAAACCATTGAGTTCCAATCCGTATTTATTCAGAGCGTGTAACTTATACGCACCATTCCAGATATTCAGTACAATCTCCTCTTCTCCATCATTATTAAGGTCTCCAGCAGCAAGGGCTGAAAGCACAGTACCGGAGACATTGACAGGCCAGCCATTTAAGATATTTCCTGAATGAGCAAAGGCATAAACCAGGCTATCGAAACTGGTAGCGATAACCACTTCGAGTCCTGTTATACTGGCATCCAATTCACACGCAACGGGAGTCGAGTATCCTGTCCCTGGCGTTGACTGAGGCCAACCCAAAAAGTAAGGTGGATTAGGTGCACAAGAAACTGTTTCTGAAGGTTTGCTTTCCAATCTGAAAATGGTATCCACGGCTGTAACGCAATAGTATGCAACACTTCCTGCATAACGGTCCGAAAAAGTCAACTGGTTCACCAGGTCTTCGTTTATTCTTTGAAACTCAACTCCATCTACACTTTTATAAACATTGAATACTAAACCCTGGTAAGGCGATTGCCATGCAAGGTTTACAATGCCCGGGCCAGGGGAAACAGTCAAGTTTGAAGGATTCGGTAAAATGGCATTACCTGGACCGACAGGAATAAAGATCGAGTCGTTCCCAAAATAGATCTTAATTTCAGGGAACGTCACCGGAAGTGGTATGGATTCCAGGATGCTCGTATCCCTGAATGCTGATATTTCTCTAATATACGCAAGTAAAGTCTCACAATCTGCTTTTGAGTAAAGTTTGATGTCCCTTACGCTTACCCTACTGGGGTTTGCAATTTTGACATCAAACACAAGAAAATCCCTTTTTCTCAAAGCACGAAAATGAGGCACCCGTAGGTTTAGTTTATTAACATCCAACCAGACCGTATCCCGTCTGATACGCTCCCCCGATTGGGTCAGAAATTCGATTTTTAGATACCGTTCCCCGTCAATATGAGAGACCCGACCACTTATGTTAAAATGATGCTCTTCGTATGGCCCGAGTTTGAATGATAAAACCGAGTCAAACAGCGTAACATCTTCATCGCCAACTAACCAGACACTGATATCGCGCAGTTCTTTTGAAGAATTGTTCTTGATTCCCAATCCAATTTTGAACCGTGCATTCGATACAATTATTGAATCTCCGAACTCGTTCGAAACAGACTCTATTTCATAGCTAACAGGAAGAGAGTAAGGCGTCACAAAAATTGAATCAAAAATATCATTCACATAAGGCCCTGTTAATGAAACGTAAAGGTAACCGGGCTTTTGTGGGTTGAGAGAGAACACTACAGAATCTCCTTCTGTCTCAACAACGCTAATAAACTCGCCACGTTTATATAATACAAACCTTTTTGGAACTTGTTCCGAGAAAGAACCCATAGGGTTCACTTTTACAACTAACAATGTGTCACCAACCACCCTTATATCAGAAAACCGAAAACTTCTATAGGAACTCTTCTGGGGAACTAATGTTGGATCACCAAGAAGGCAGTAGGTCAGCAAAGAATAGTACACAAGGATGGAATTGCGACCCAACTCAGCAAAAGAAGAATGCATAGCACTATCAGCTTCGCCAATTGAAAGGAACGGATCTCTAAATAGCTCACTGAAAAACTTTACAAAGAAAGAGTTAGAAGTAGAAATGCCATCCCTTGTTTGGGTAAGAATTCCGACACATGAAGGATTAAAAAGCAGGTGTTCAGCAAAGGCATCTCTGTCAAAACCCCCCACATCACAGGACAGAATCCCCCAGAATGCAGGAGTGGAATGTAAAAGTCTCAGATCTATGAGACCAAAGGATACCTGCGGTGTTTGGTTAATATAAAGATTCCCAAAATCCCCGTGAACGCATGAATAGATATAGGAAGGAGAGGAATTAACACTATCGATGAACTGCTGCTTCGTAACATTAACCGTGGATCCCATTTCGTACAAACGACTTTTTTGAATTTCTGCGGGAAAAGAACTTGAGACGTCTTCAGCCATTAAGTACGAGCTCCCATTTCCAAGAACATCACTGCAATGGGAGAGTAACTTGGGACTATCCGGAACCATCTCCTTGTAACTTTTCAGTTTCTCGAAAAAAGTCACAAGTTCATTAACATTATGATAAGGGATCCTTCCACCCTTGATTCCGGGAATAAGACTTATACTATCTTCCATTTCACCATAAATGCCATTTTTATTTCTATCCCAGTCTGAGAGTAGTTCAAAGTAATAAAAGTCAGTTGGAACATTGTTGGATACTGGATCAGAACCCAACCTTATGTAAGCCACTCTGGAGGGGAGCCTCCCAAAATCTCCAAGAAGTAAGACATATTCAATCCCAAGATTCTCCTTAAAATACCTGATAAACTTCCTTATCTTCTCAGCCAGATCTGCACCAGTAAACCTTCCGTCAATCTCTTCGATGGAAACAAAACCCGAGGCTGTGCCAGTTCTACACTTGTAATCAGCATAATCCTCCGCTATGGACCGAATATCTTCTGGACCTATAATGAGAAGTCTAAAAGACGAACCAAGATGGATGTCCTCTCGGGCTGAGTAGAAAACAATAGTTGAGAAAAGAATTGTTTGAAGAAGCAAAATTTCTTACTCAGTAACTATCTTTTCGATTTTTAACTCTGTTAGTTCCTGTCTGTGCCCTCTTCTCTTTCTCACATTTTCCTTGTTTACAAATCTGAAGGCCATTACCTTGTCATCCTGATAATGCCTAAGAACTGTCGCAATTACCTTAGCGTTCTTGATAAAAGGCGTACCAACGGTTACCTTATCATCATCCTGAATCAACATTACATTTTCGATTTCCAAAGACTCACCTTCATTTTTCTTAACTTTTTGAGTAGTAATAACATCATTCTCCTTTACCCTGTATTGAAATCCTTTGAATTCAATAACAACTTCCTTCATTTTTACCTCCCCTGTTGAGTTTGCTCTGGTAACAGCGGTACCTGCTGCTCCTGCGTTTCACCAGTTTTCTGTTCGAAAGGAGCTTTTTCTTTACTTTCAGCACCTTTTATGACCCTGTGAGCAGGATTAACAGTCGCAAGGACTAACGAAAATACCATAAAAAATGCACCTAAAGCCCACGTTAATCTCGAAAAGAACGTCGGGATACCACGTACGCCAAGGAGTTGCTGCATTCCACCCATGGCAGGAGAAAGGCCAGATTCCCTGGGCTCCTGCATTAGGATTACAATTATCATTACAAGCACCAGCAGAACATAAATAACGGTCAGAAAAGAATACATTTCAGTTCCCCCCTTGATATGCGTTTTTAATTATACCCATAAAAGAATCAACTTTAATTGACGCACCACCAACTAGTGCGCCATCAACATCCTTCATTCTCGTCAATTCAAAAATATTTTCAGGTTTCACACTTCCTCCATACAAAACTGAAACTTCTTCTGCAGCGAATTCGCAGCCCAGCAATTCCCTGATATACCCATGCATTTCCTGGGCTTGTTCCGGGGAAGCGTTTCTCCCGGTGCCGATTGCCCACACTGGTTCATAAGCAACCACAACCCCTCTTGCCTCCTCCTTTGAGAGAAGTTTCAGACCTTCCAACAATTGCCTGCGAACTACCTCCCTTTCTTTTCCTGCCTCTCTTTCTTCCAGGGTCTCGCCCACACACAAGACAGGAGTAATTCCTGCATCAATAGAAGACCTTACCTTCCGAGCAATAACAGAATCATCCTCGTGAAAATATTTTCTTCTTTCCGAGTGCCCTATGATTACGTAATCGCATCCAATGGCTTTAAGCATAAACGTGGATACCTCACCTGTGTAAGCACCCTGTTTTTCATAGAAAGCGTTCTGGGCGCCAAGCTTCACAAGACGTTTATCAAGGATGCGGGAGACAGGATAAATCGAAGTGAACGGCGGAAAAACAGATACTTCGTACTCACTATTTACCTTCTTTAACTGCTCCTGCAGTCCCTCAACGAGTTCCACAGCTTCAAGATGGTTAAGATGCATTTTCCAGTTTCCTGCAATAATTTTCTTCCTCATAGTGATGGTAAATTATAAAATCATCGTCCCGTTAAGTCAAAAGCCAGAGTTATATTTCGTCTCCATGATGACCTGAATCTTCATAAGTTCCTTTTTCTTTTAAAATCTCAGACACAGAATAATCATTATAATATAATAAAAGGAGGACAGAATGTGGTTGAAACTTTTAATTTATCTCTTTGTCTTTTCTAATCTTCACTTTGGATACGATCTGACCCAAGCCGGAATACTGAAACCTTTTTGCGGAATAGACGAATCCGTCTTTGAACACCTGAAAATGGCTTTCTGGGCCTACTCTATTGCAAGTATAGCAGAATACGGATTATTCAAACCTAAGGGATTACCAAGGAATTTCTTTTATTCTCGACTTCTATCAACAATTCTGGTCCCATGGACGATAGTACTTCTATGGTATCTAGCTCCAGCCACCGTTGGAAAAATGCAACTCCAGGCCGTTGAACTCACATGGGCAATAGCAGTTTCCGCTGGCTCTGGTTTTATCGGAATCTACATTGAACGCAATATTCAGGAAACGAGACTGGAGAATGCTACAAGAGCAATCCTCATTACATTGTACCTCATATCCGCCTTCCTCTTCATCCGGTTCACTTATTCAAAGCCCTGGATTGACCTTTTTATAAATCCGGAAACTATTATGTAAAACCAAATTATCCTTCGGTACCCAATTTTGTTAAAATCTGTCCTTTCATCTCCTGAGCCCTTTTATAACCCGCCTCAATAGCTATTTCAGCTTTATGAAAATCCTGAGAATCAATCCCCGAGTCAACATCAAAGTAAATGTCGCTACGATATTCCTCTATTCTCCGCATATTTATCTCACTAATCATCATCTGAGATACTCTCACAATGTAAGAAATGAATCCCATTGCCTGCTCCCGGAAGGCCGCCTCGGGTCTCTTCTTAGTTATTTTTTCAATCAAATTCAATTTCTCCTTAACGGGAATTTCGTCTGAATCAGCTAAACGTACCGTGTGTTTTACAGTAGGTACAACATTCACAGCTATAGAAAAATAGTTTTCATCTAGTAAACTCAGAGCTCTAACCGGTACGTTATCAAGAACGCCGCCGTCAACGATAATCCTATCAGCAGAAATTGGGACAAAGACGAAAGGTATGGAAATACTCATCAGAATAGCCTTTACAAGATCTCCGCGATCAAAGAACAGAGCCTGATTGTTTGTGATATCCACAGCCGTTGCAACAAACTTTCTCTTCAAAGCCTGAATTTTTACATATCCAAGGTATGACCTCAGGTACTCTTCAACACCCTCAAGACTTACAAAACCCTGCGAAGATAGAGAAATCCCGAAAACCTTTGCCATTTTCCTGACATCCATCTCTTTGGCGATCTTTTCCATTTCAGCGGGCGTGAAACCAGCACTGTAAAACCCAGCAATAAGGGCCCCCATGCTGGTCCCGATGAGGACATCGGGATAGAGTCCCCATTCTTCCAGGGCTTTAATTACACCGATGTGCGCGTAGCCTTTTGCAGCACCTCCACCCAGTACAAGAGCAATTTTTTTCATTTCAAATATAACCTCCATGTTAAAAACACTGAATTCTTTCGGTACGAAAGAACAAAATCATTCGTACTGTAGTTCACCTCCACACCTCCGGAAAGGGCCTTATCAGGGAGCGAATATCCAGCAGAAAGGAGAGCCCATTTTATAGGCCTGAAACAGCACCCTGCGCTGTACTGAATTTTTCCATCTCTCTCGCCAAGACAGTCTAAGGATAGCGAAATTGAATTTATAGGGGCTGCCACAACGCCAACTCCACCCGATAGACCGAGGACATCCTTGGGATAATCATGATAGAAAATACCGGAGATAATATTCCTCAGGAAAAACCCAAGATCAAAGTACTTGAAGGTCAAAGCTGCTCCTGCGTTCACAGAGAAACCATTTCCTGTATCTAGATTTACATGAGGAAGCCCATCGGAAATTGAAGCCTCTGCGTATCTTACATAATAATACTTAAGGCCAATACCACCGTAAATCTTATAATAAATAAGGTCTGCAAAGACAATTTGAAATTCATCTATGGAATACTCCTTCTCGAAATCAAGCCCTGTTAATCTTTTTTTCCCAAGTAGCCTGTATGTAAACCCACCACCCTTTGTGAAGAGAGAGACAGCCGTGAGGTTCCTTAATTTCGCCTTGGAACCGTAACTTAGAATGTCTCCAAAACCGTTGGAGGAATATGCAAAACTAAGACCGATTCCATCCTTCCGCACCATACTTAATGTAGATGGGTTGTCAAAATTCGGGAACTGAGAGCGTCCAGAAACGGAATATGCTAATGCAGGCATCCCAGCATCGTAAGGTAGACCACCAAAATCTGAACCCCGTAGGAGAGAAAGCACACAATATACTATAAAGAACATATTTCAATTATAAGGCAATCTGTGAAACCGATACTATTAATGACAGAAAGAGCTTGCTGAGAACTTGTGGGCCTTTTTTCTTGACTCAAGATAGTCTGTGTTTTATATTTCTAAACATGGCGCCTGGCAAAAGGATTGTAATTTACGTTTTACTTATTGCAGCGCTGTATTTTGCGTCAGTTCGTGTACTGAGAATTAAAGTCTCAAAAGAAGAAACAGAATTCCAGAAAATTGCATCACAGGTTGATACTGTCTATGACGGCCTTATTAATTCCATGGGAGGAGCACTGGACTTAATACTTAGGGCTCCCCAAGAAGATACAGTGCGGGCAGTAATTCTCTCCCGATGCAAGAAATTTTCAGCAGGTGACTCGACTTTCAAAACAGCGTTACATATGGACGATTTCGAGAATGCAATATTTATTATGAACCAGCAGTCTTCAGTATTTTTCGAACTTATCAACTACAGCTGGGAAAGAATATCCAGGGTCCAAACGGATACTTCCCTTACAAAAGAGCTTATCAAAATAAATGACCTTGAGCTCAGGATTGACTCTCTTCTTATGGAAGCAAAGAAGTCCAAGCAGAAGCTTAAAACTTATTCTAGCCTCTATCGAGCTTTGTGGCCTTTCCAGAAATGAAGGAACGAAATTACAACAAAGAGTATTAATAAAATCCAGAAAATACAGATCAGAACCGAACCAGCTACTGCATATTTATTAACGTCCCCCGCAATTTTTCTTTCCTTTGCGTCACATAACACACTCTCAGGAGTTAGTTTCTTGACAAGAAAATAGAATCCGGGAATAATGACGAGGTCATCTAGATAACCCAGCAGGGGAATGAAATCTGGGATAACATCCAGTGGAGAAACTGCATAACTTAAGCCCAGAAATGCTATAGCTTTTGTATACCAGGGCGTTCTTGGGTCCTTCAAAACATAGTACAGGACTATAACTTCTCCCACAATGGAGTCTGCAATCTCGCGGTTTTTCTTCCTAAAATCCGAAAAAATCTTCAAAATGCTCAATGGTTTGTCCTTCCCCTTCTCCCTTTATTCCAATAAAATCGAATCTCACGTCACCTTGCCATTGCTTATCTAAAAGATAGGCTTTTGCGGCCTTTAGTATTCTCTCTTTTTTAGAAAAAGAGATACTTTCCACAGGCTCCATAAAATTCCCGACTAAGCTGCGCACCTCGACGAAAACCAGGGTATTGCCCTTCCTCACGATAATATCGATCTCACCAAACCGTTTCCTGAAATTTCTTTCGATGATCTTGTACCCTTTTCTTTCCAGAAAACGGGCTGCGCAGTCTTCGGCTTTTTGCCCCTTACTCTTAGAATCCCCTCTTTTGTAAATCAGACGGTGAAACATACTTCTGCCAGTCTGGTTTCGAAGGTTCATCAGCTTCCGTCGAATAAACCAGCTCAAAATCACCTGTATTCTTGAGATCTACAAAAACAAACTCCTTAAGTCCACCCGAGTAATATATCCAGTGCTCTCTATTCCTGCTCGTGAGCTCAAAAGTCACCCTGTTCCGCTCGTCCGGTGGCCCGTACTTAATGTAAATTCTACCCCGATCCGTGAGCCTTCCTGGTTTTTCGGGAAGAGAAAAGTTCGCATCAGCATATTTACACCTTCTCACAAACTCGACAAAGAATTCATTGTAGTCAGTCGAAGGAGTAGGGTCAAACTTCTTCCAGAATTTCCTCAGATAAAGGACCTTACCTTCTTCAGGCAAAGATTCAAGCTCCCGCAAATCCGATGGCGAGGCATAGTAGTCAATGAAATAAAAATATTTCATCTCTTGTGATTCTTCTTGCCCCGGTGCACCCGCCGAATAGTATACAAACCCTCTTTCATCTTCAACAGATTTACCTGAAGAGGGGTCAACCACCTGAACTTTAATGGTATACTTTCCAGTCTGCAGCCCTTTAAGCAAAATCCCATCCCTGACCACAGGAAGTTCAAGTTTGGACTTCTTCATTGGGCTCGTTACCCTAATGGGATTTCCTCTCTCATCGAGAATGTAATACCTGACAAAATATGGAACAGTATCAGGATATAAATTATAGAGTTCCATATAAAAGAAGAGAGTATCTCTTTCTGCGCCATAAATTGAGGATGGATTTGGAATTTGAACGTAACCAAACCTGCCGAATACAGAATCCTCTCCTGGATACATTGAAAGCAACAACTGAAGATCAGAAGTATATAACAGAGTATCCTTTTCCAGAGATGAAACCTTGAAAAGCGCTTTACCTGTGTTCTTTGAATTGAGATCAAAAATCGAAAAACTTACATCATACTCACCCGGAGAAAGAGAAGCCCAGAACTTATCAATGGAAAAGTTCAATAGTTTTTCCGAGTGTTGCGCCCACTCTGCAACTATCGGAGAAGCAAGATTCTTGCCCTTTATTTCCACCTTTGCTTTGAAGTTTACTCTTCCGTCTTTCCTTTTCAATGAGTTTAAATTTAGCAAGTAATAGAATTCACAGACTGTAACGGTATCTGACCTTAAGAATCTTGAATAGTTCACGACAAATTCAACTTTACCTTCACTTTTCATTCCCTGGGCAAGCTGGATAGAACTTAGAGTGCTATCTTTTGAGGATTTCGTAAAAAGTATACCTAGGAGGATCAACAATTTCATAATCTCCCACCCCCTTTAGATCCATAAAGACAAATTTATAGTTGTTCCCATAATAGTACCAAACTTCGTAGGCAGGTAGTTCGAGGTCGAAGGGGTGTCTCTCTATTTCATCGGGGGGACCCAATACAATGTAACAAAGCCCCCTGTCAGACAATGCACCCCTCCTGAAGTGTGAAGAATAATTTTCGTCGGCAAACTCCACCCTGTTCCAGAACTCCTGCTCAAATTCATTTAACTCACTTTCTGGAGTAGGGTCTCTCCTTTTCCAGAATCGTTCCCAGTAACTTCTTAAACTATCTGGGGCCTTCTTGTAAAGAGAAAAAGAGTCAAGCTCTGCAGAAGGTACAAGGTAAGATAAAATTAACATCGTTTGGTTGAATTCAGTGGAAGTAAAATCAATGGGCAGGCTGAAAAGGGTGATTTGCCCCTCCCTTACCTCGTTTTCTGCAGTTAGAACAATTTTATAAGTCCCCGAATTTATTCTTTCAAAATTCATTTCAACGAAATTGTCTCCTTTTTTCAGGTATCCACGGGTGCTCGTAAGAGGCTTTACTGAAACCAGTTCAAGCCTGAAAGGAAGAGAATCCGCCATACTGCGAACATAGAAAATCCCCGTTCGGG
Organism: Caldifarciminota bacterium UBA5631; assembly: GCA_002421425.1. Lineage (GTDB taxonomy): Bacteria > Hydrothermota > Hydrothermia > UBA1063 > UBA1063 > UBA1063. The sequence continues at coordinate 9,208 of DIJZ01000009.1, read as the reverse complement.
AGCGCGTGAACCGAGGAGAAGGCCTCTTCTGCCCTTCAGCAAGAGCCAGAGAATCAATTAGAATCGGATCTGAAACGCGCAAAGGAGGCTTCATCTTCTTTTCTACATACGCCAGGATGTTTCCTTCTCTATCTTTCAACCTGCATCGAATGTCATACAGGTCTGCCCGCTTGACTTTGAACACATAAAATCTCTGATACCACTGTGGTCTCCTGGTTTCCTGATAAGTCGCAGTCACGATATCAAAAGTCCAGTAATTCCCGAAGAGAAGCTCCCTCTTTCTGCCAAAGATTTCGGCCTGAATTTCAACGCTACTCCTGTAATGACTATTTTCCTTGTAGAAAACCAGGTCCTGCCCATTAAAACTTGTGAATACTAGTATCTGAACCGAATCGTCTACGTCGTCCGGAAGCATATAAAAGCTTACTTCGCTTTTCCTTGCAGCATAAATGGCTAGTAAACCCAGAAGAATGATCTTCATTTCTTATCTATCTTTTTCTTTATGTCTTCTAATATCTTCTGCCATTCTGAATCTGAAGTCCCCTCACGATGTGAACATGTCTGGAGATTTAGATTTGCGCCACATACTGGACAAATCCCCTTACAATCCTCATTGCACAGTGGCTTCATAGGAATTGACAGTATTAAAGCNNAGAGGCACGGTGTCCACTTCCTGAGTTGCGGCAAATATCGTATAAACATCTTCTTCGCTGAGATATTTTTCAGGCTCTTCCTCGTGGCCGGGCCTGACAAAATACGTGTCACTGGTGCTGAAAGATCGGTCAAAATCCTCGAGGCACCTCGAACACTTTAATGTCAAAGCAAAAGCAGTATCTATTGTTATCTTAACCTTATTACCGCTTTTCTCAACGATAGTATGAGCATCTAAGGAACCTTTAAGTATGCAATCCAGGCCAGAAAGATCAAGGGCTGAGGAATCAAGCTTTTCAAAGTACTCAGTGGTGCCATCTTTTAGATTCAAAATATCTATTTTCATCTACTGACACCTTCGACTACATCAACACACTTGGGACATAGAGATGGATGTCTCGGGTTCTTTCCTGTTTCTTCGTGCCATATCCAGCACCTCTGACATTTCTTACCCCTGGCATGGCTTACGCTTACCGCGACCCCATCAAAAGCCTCTGTTATGCCCGGCGCATCATCGTCCCCTAATATTACTTGAGATACAATAAAGAGTTCCTCAAGATACCTTTGATATCTCGAAAGCACAGAAGAAAGAGCGGCATCCTCGGTTTTTATCGCTACTCGCGCTTCCAGCCTGTCGCTGATTATTCTTTCATCCTTTCTTGCCCTTTCCATCACCTGTAAAACCTTATCTCTAACATTCATCAACAAATCAAAGTCTTTCATAACCTCTTGATTAGAATACAGAGGATTGGACTCAGGCCAGTTCACCAGAAAAACACTTTCCTCTTTTTCCCCAGGTAAATACTCCCAAGCCTCTTCTGTTGTGAAGGGAATTAATGGGTGCAAAATAACAAGAAGCTCTTTCAAAATATCGTAAATCGCGGTCTGAGCAGATCTTCTTCCATGGGAATCCTTACCCCACGTATAAAGCCTATCCTTCAACACGTCAAGATAGAAAGCAGAAAGATCGACTACCAGGAAATTGAACAGTGTGTGGTACACTTTGTAGAAATAATAAGTATCGTAAGATTCATCAACACTCTGTTTCACTTCGTTCCATTTTCCGAGAATGTACTTTTCAATAGGCAATAGATCTTCGTAACTGACTCTTTTAGACTCGTCCCAGTCATAAAGGTTACCGAGCATAAATCTGATAGTGTTTCTTATTTTTCTATACGAATCCACGAGCCTTGTGAGGATCTCCGGACCGAGCCTTACATCATCAGTATAATCACTGGAGACGACCCACAATCTCAGAATATCTGCACCATACTTTCCTATAATCTCCTCAGGAGCAATGACATTCCCGAGGCTCTTATGCATGGCTTTCCCCTCTTCATCCACAACCCATCCATGAGTAATCACATTCTTGTATGGAGCAGAGCCCACAAAAGCCGTACCCAGCACCAGGGAAGCGTTAAACCACCCACGATGCTGATCTGAACCTTCAAGATACACATCTGAAGGCCAGGGCATCTTCCACTTCTCAGACACAACTATATACGAAATTCCAGAATCAAACCACACGTCAAGAATATCAAATTCCTTTTCAAAGTGCTTCGAACCACAGTGCGGACAACTGAAATCCTCACGGACAAAATCTTCTACTCCCCTATGAAGCCAGGCGTCTACATCTCCCTCCTCAACAAATCCCGCAAGTTTTTCAATTACTTCAGGAAGAAGAATAGCCTCACCACAATTCCTGCACTTTATTGCAGGGATGTAAACCCCCCAGCTTCGCTGTCTCGATATAACCCAGTCGGGACGTTCTTTCACCGAGGTATAAATCCTGGATTCTCCTTCTTCTGGGTGCCAGTTTACCCTGGAAATCCCCAGTAGTGCGTCTTCCCTCAAATTGTTATGGTCCACGTTCAAGAACCACTGGTGTGTTGCACGAAAAATTAGTGGCCCCTTGCAACGCCAGCAGTGAGGATAGCTGTGAACAATCTTATCCAGCTTTATAAATTTTCCATTTTCTTGAAGAACTTCAACCACTTTCTTCGAAGCCTCAGAGGTGTCAAGTCCTTCAAACATCTGAGCTTCTGACGTAAATTTACCGTTTTCGTCTACTGGAGATAAAATTGGAAGATCGTTCTCTCTCCCCACCTCAAAATCCTCTTTTCCATGTCCAGGTGCAATGTGAACGATTCCGGTTCCATCCTCCGTTGTCACAAAATAGCCAGTAATCATGGTAGATACGCGGTCAAAGAATGGGTGATGGAACTTTAACCCTTTAAGCTCTGATCCTTTCAAGGTTTTAACTACTTCTATGTTTCCACCCAGAACATCTCTGTTGGCTTCTAATCTTTCCCTTGCTAAGAGATACTTTCTCTCCAATGTTTGCACTACTACATATTCAAGCTCCGGGTGAACTGCGAGGGCCACATTGGAGATAATGGTCCAGGGAGTAGTAGTCCAGACGAGCGGATAGAAATCAGAATCAACGGGTTCAAAAGTAAACCATAATGATGGTGATTCCTTATCTTTGTACTCTATCTCAGCCATAGCCAGCGTTGTGCGACATTTTGGACACCAGTGAACCGGAAGATAACTCCTGTAAATATATCCCCTGCGCGTTAGTTCTGCAAGAATTTTGAGTTCTTTCGCTTCGTAAGCAGCATCCATCGTAAGATATGGATTATCCCACTCGCCTAAAACTCCCAAACGTTCGAACTCTTCCCTTTGTATTTGAACCCATTTCCTTGCAAAATTCCTGCATTCCTGCCTTAGCCGGTGCTTTGCAGAAACATCTTTAATTTTCGCAGAATCTGCTACCAAATCCTTATAATCCTGATTGCTTTTAATTACTTCAAGTTCGATGGGCATACCATGATTGTCCCAGCCAGGCACATACGGCGCGTAAAAACCTTTGAGACTCTTATATTTCACGAGTACATCCTTCAAGATCTTATTTAAGGCTGTCCCGAGATGAATATGACCATTGGAATACGGAGGACCGTCGTGAAGGATAAAAACCTTTCCATTTTTTCTCAATTTCAAATTCTTCTCATAAATTTGCTTCTCTCGCCACCACTTAATACGCAGAGGCTCCTTCTTTGTGAGCTCCGCCTTCATTGAGAATTCAGTTTGCGGTAAATTGACAGTATTCCTATAATCCTCCATACTTCCTCCGGCTAAGTCAGAATGTAAGTATAATTCAGAATCCTTGTTAATTCAATGAAAACCTTTACTTTATCAACACCCCTTTGAATATTTGAAGCTCTCTTCCATCAACATTTACATTGACAAAATAGACCCCGGAAGCGAAATCTGACATGCTAATTCTCAGTTCACCGCTACCATATACCCTGTAGTTTTCCATCTTTACTCTTCTTCCAAGAGCATTGTAAACTGAAACTCTGATCTCACTCCCTTCCTTTGCACCCATGTATTTCAAAATGAAGTTCGTACCTCTCCACATAGCAGAAACTCTTAGTGGTAACTGTCCCTCGGTAACATTTACAGGGGTGGATGAGAGCGTAGCAAAGTTTGCAAGGTCCCTTACTGTTGTTGCGTACTCGATGTTTTGCGGCCACCAGCCTACGATTCTTGCACCATCCGTCACCTTAACAAAGAACCTGGGACCAAAAGTAGTATAATCGCCTGGAAGGTTTAGATAATACGCTTGACCTGAGCCATTGAGTCCAATGGGAACTGCAACTTCACTGTACTTTGTGTTACCAGCAACACTATGGCCTTGGGGTAATGTTAGTGTCTGCATGCTTCCGGTTCCTGTGGCCGTGTAAGGTCTGAAGTAAGAAAGCCTCGGAGTTCCGTCACGGAAGGAAATTTCTCCTTCATTACTGTTCGATGCAGGGAATGCTCCATCGCCATTATCATCAACAACAAGGGTAATATAATCGTTGCTCTGAACAGTTGAGTCTCCCACAATCATAAAGCCAAGATACAGGGTGTCTCTTAATATGTGTGCTTTCATATATGTGTTTCTTATTGTACGGTGATAATCACCATTAGCGCCAAGGAAATTACTGATATCAATCCAGCTTGCTCCGAAGTACTCATAGTCATCAATCACGCCATCAACAACGTGGTTATAATAAAAATTGTCCCCTTCTGCTCTGGCAACGTCGTAGTTCCTCACAATACTCTTAGCATAGTAATACCCAAACATTGAATCGTCTCTCGCAACATCGTCTCCCGTTACAGCTACTAACGTGTAACTGTATTCACAATCGTCAAGATTCGGCTGGAAAACTAAGGTGACAGTGTTCGCGAAACCTGTATCTACGGTAATTCCTGAAACGGTTGTGTCATATACGAGATTTGCGCTCTCATCGTAAACGAGAAAGTTCAAACTCACCGTCCGTTGAGAAAATCCATTGTTGAAAATCCTGACATTAAATTCGGAACTCGCTGAAGTCGTATCAGCCCGCGGAATTGATACCGCAGAAAGCTTTAAATTGTTGTAAGGGGAAACCATCAAATCGGCATAAGCAATGTCAGCAGGGTCAGAAATGTTTAAAACTCCAACGTATGTTGTAATCATAGGGTTTCCATAGTCTTTGGAGTCCGGAACGGAATAATTATGAAAATCCCGATTGTTTGAGGTGCCTGGCCATGGATCTCCGGCATCGCCTCTATTTGTTCCATGTTCAAGGTCCCACCTTCCGTCGGCTTGCTCAAGGGCAACCATATAGTGATAAAGGTAGTTTTGACCAGGGTACCATTCATTGTTGTTATTGTTCCGCGTATTATCAATGTGATATATAAGAAGACCCTGCGAAGGGAGGGCTCTATCGAACTTCTTAAGCCTTCTGTTTTCAACCACAAAAAACTTGTTCCCCGTTGTTCCATTTGTCCACAACCTATAAACAATAGGGGAATCCTCTACTGCGGGAATTGGCTGATAGATTCTGTTTGTCCTAACTGTGTCCACAGTAACCAGCCCCAGCCTGATTTTGCACCAAGGGCTCATATGGGCGGGAACCGCGCCATTGCCATTCCAGGAGCCAGCTGCCATTAAACACCAGTTTCCAAGACCCTCTGAGGAATTATCGGTATCATAAAGATCAGGAAGCCCAAAGGGCCTATGACCAAGTTCGTGTGAAATTACACCACAACCTGCATTCTCTGGGTCCGTAGTATAGTGATAAGCCCTAACACCATCAACGTATAGGTTCACTGGAATTACCCATGCGTGCGACCAGATGTGATTCAGATTCCCTGTGGATTCAGCACCAGGACCAGCGTGAATAATTACAAGGGCGTCTATCACTCCATCGGAATCAAGATCACACTGAGAAAAATCTATATATGGGTCTGCTGCCAGCACCGCATCATATGCCATTCTCTGGGCGTTTTGAGGCCATGCACCCATCCCATACTGATTGTTTGTGTAATAAGTATATGGATTCGGTAATCTCACCCACACAGGGGTTATCACAAAGTCCACATCAATCAGTCCGTATGAGACCTCCTGGTAATATTCCCTAACGCTCCCTGAAGGATAGATTCCAATTGAATTGGTGAGACTATCATAATGAATCGGAGGAGTGGTCCCCACGTTGTCTGAAAAGTCGCAGAGTATTACTACTGCCCTCTTCATTACCTTTTGTTTTCCGGCCTTTGCGGTCTGCACTTCTCTAAATGTTTTGTCCATTAGCTCTTCAGAAGGTGCATCCAGACCACGCTTTCTTGCATCCTCCAGAATCTGCACATATTTCTCCCATGTATTCTCTTCTTTCATCATCCTTTCCACATCCGGGTGTGGAGGCATGAGCATTAATGCAATCATTATTAAATTCATAATTTATACCCCCTTTTGATACAGTCTCTATTTTATACCCTCATGTATAGACTGCAAACTTTAAATCAAACTTAGAGAATCCAAAAGACCCCAAGTGATTAATTAATCCCCAATTCTTTTTTCAGATATGAACCTGTGAAGGACTTTACATTTGCTGCAACTTCTTCTGGTGACCCTTCGGCAACGATTTCTCCACCACTTTCTCCTGCCTCTGGACCAAGATCAATTATCCAGTCTGCACTTTTGATTACGTCAAGGTTATGTTCAATCACCAGAACCGTGTTTCCGAGATCCACGAGTTTCTGTAAAACGTTGACGAGTTTCTTCACATCATCAAAATGAAGGCCTGTGGTGGGTTCATCAAGTATATAAAGGGTTTTCCCCGTTGCCACCTTTGAAAGTTCTTTCGCGAGTTTTATGCGCTGCGCTTCTCCCCCTGAGAGTGTGGTAGCAGGCTGTCCCAGTTTTATATAACCAAGTCCAACATCTTTGAGGAGTTTTAATTTCCTCTCTATTGAAGGGATATCCTTGAAGAGGTTGTATGCCTCATCCACAGACATATCAAGTACATCCGCAATGCTTTTTTCTTTATACTTCACTTCCAGTGTCTCCCTATTGTACCTTTTTCCCTTACAAACTTCACAGGGAACATAAACGTCGGGTAAGAACTGCATTTCAACCTTTATAAACCCCTCCCCTGCGCAGGCCTCACAGCGCCCACCCTTCACATTGAAAGAGAAACGCCCAGGGTTATAGCCACGCTTCCTAGCCTCTTTAAGTGTGGAGTAAAACTCTCGTATTGGCGTAAAGGCAGAAGTATAGGTGGCGGGATTAGACCTTGGAGTCCTTCCAATGGGACTCTGATCAATATTGATAACTTTGTCAATGTGTTCGAGACCCTCGATTTTTTCAAAGGCACCTGGCGTCTCCCTCGAACCGTAAAAATACCTCATCAGTGCAACAAACAGGGTGTCTTGAACCAAGGACGATTTGCCCGAACCCGAAACGCCTGTAACGCAAACAAAAAGCCCAAGCGGAATTCTGAAATCGATGTTTTTCAAGTTGTTATGCCTTGCACCCTTTAAAATCAGATATTTCCCACCTGGTTTTCGCCTCTTCTTTGGAACAGGAACTGTTTTAATCCCTGAAAGATACTGACCCGTGAGGGATTTACTGTTCTTCAAAAGCTCAGGATATGCACCACTAAATATTACCTTTCCTCCATTCTCTCCAGCCCCAGGGCCCAGATCCACTATCCAATCTGCTGCTTCAATGGTTTCTTTGTCGTGCTCCACCACAATCACTGTGTTGCCAAGATCCCTGAGCCTCTTTACGGTGTTAATGAGCCTGTCAATGTCTCTTGGGTGCAATCCAATGGATGGCTCATCAAGAACATATAGCACTCCAGTAAGTCCCGAGCCAATCTGTGTCGCAAGACGCACCCTTTGATTCTCTCCTGAAGAAAGGGTGTCTGTGGCCCTTTCAAGAGTAAGATAATCAAGCCCCACATCTTTCAAGAATGTGAGCCTTGAGACAATTTCCTTAACAATCTGTCTCCCAATTACTTCTTCCTTGCCCGAAAGTTTAAGGGATCTGAACCATTCAAGAGATGCACCGATGCTCATCTTCGTTATATCCCAGATTGACTTATCTCGCACCCTCACATACAGAGACTCCTTCTTCAGTCTTGAACCTCTACACATTGGGCAGGTCTTTTTTACCATGTACTTCTCAATCTCCTCCTTAACCCAGTCAGAATCAGTTTCGTGATACCTTCTCCATAGATATGGAATAACTCCCTCAAAATAGTAGTAATCCTGCTCCATTTGATCTTGTCTGTAGTAACCCTTCTCCGGATCTTCAGTCCCATACAGAATAAGATTTCTAAAGTTTTGAGGTAACTCTGACCAGGGGGTATCCAGGTTTATGCGTTTCTCCCTTGCGAGCCTGAGGAGTTTTTCCTCGAGAAACGGATTTGGCTCTCCCCATGGCTTTATTGCTCCCTCTAGAATAGAAAGCTCCTCAGAATTAATTATCTTATATGAATCAATTTCCAGTTTCACACCAAGTCCTGTGCACTCTGGACACGCCCCATAAGGAGAGTTGAAAGAAAATATTCTTGGCTCAAGTTCCTCTATTGAATAATCGCACTGAGGACACATCAGTTTCTCCGAATATACATACTCCCTCTCTTCTTCCTCAACTCTGATCTTCACCAATCCGTCGGCTTCTCTCAAAGCAGTCTCTATTGATTCTGAAATCCTGCTTCGCTGATCATCACTTACCTCAACTCTATCAACTATTATATCTATCGTATGGTTCCTGTATTTTTCAAGCTTGGGAGGGTCTTCAAGTTCACATACTTCTTTATCTACTATGGCTCTCAGAAAACCCCTTTTTAAAAATTTCTCAAAAAGGTCTCTGTACTCACCCTTTCGTCCCCTAACCACCGGCGACAAAACCTGGATAATTTTCCCCTCAAGAAGCGAAAAAACCTCCTGAACGATTTCATCAAGACTTTTTTTCACCAGTGGAACGTTATGAAAGATACAGAACGGAGTACCCACTCGAGCGTAAAGAAGTCTCAAATAATCGTAAATTTCCGTCACAGTACCCACTGTGGAACGGGGATTCCACCCTCCTTTTCTCTGTTCAATAGAAATTGCAGGTGATAGTCCTTCAATGAAGTCCACATCAGGTTTTTCCATAAGTCCAAGGAATTGCCTTGCATAGGAAGAAAGGGACTCCACATATCTCCTCTGCCCCTCAGCGTAGATAGTGTCGAAGGAA
>DIJZ01000023.1 GCA_002421425.1 Caldifarciminota bacterium UBA5631 | reverse complement strand
CCGTATCCCTTGCTTCATTCAGCAGGAGATAGCTCCTCCCTAAATAGTATTCTAGTGCCCCCGGTGGGATGGTCACAGCAGCAAGATCGTACGGGGAATCTCCCATTACATCAGTCTGCCACGCAGAACCCGCGTAGAAGATGATGTATCTGTCCCAAACTCCTTCAAGGTAATCTTTAACCCCGTTATTGTCGAGGTCTTCGAAGCTAATTGAAGGGTCTAAATCTGCGCTCCTAAAGGCATCCCTTAAAAATGTAACCAGCCCCAGCTCAACATTAGAAGGGTCTCCGTAATAAGAAATGGGGTGGGGTACTTTATAAGCTGGCAAACCCGAGTCGGGCTTCACGATCCACTCAACCCTCACTTTTCCATAAGTTGCAGCATGAACATACGATGCTAACGCCTGCATCTGACTGTTGAAGTAATTCCAGTCATGAGGCGGATCATAAAAAGGATTGTAGTAAGGTTTGCCATTGCAGTCTATCCCGAGAATTGGGTTCTCACCATTATCAGTAGTTCTGAAGGTACCATTTCCTGTAGTAAGAGGATTGTCAGGCCTTTCTTCTTGGAACTCAACTCTCAGGGCAAGTATTCGTATTATGACTGGATCCTTTCTTCCTTTATGTCCAACGGCAATCAATTTGCTTAGCTGGGGGTGTAAGTCCGGTCTTTCCAGTCTGAATCTGCTGAAGGCAGACTGAACCCTGGCTTCCCGGTTATAGAATCCAGAAATGGCACGAACATCCTTTTGATAGTTAAATTCCCTTGTAGGAACTCCAAATAGGTTACCTAATATTAACAGTAATAACATTGACCCCCCTTTTCAGTGTAAATTTTAAGTCTCTGTTGCGGTAATTCCAAATCTTGTGGTTCATTGAATGGAAGGTTCCGGCGCATTAAAATTTATTTATGGCAAAATTTGAACTGGTTACAAATTTAGAACCAAGAGGAGACCAACCGAAGGCAATTAGAGAAATTGTTGACAACTTCAAAAATGGTGCGAAATTTCAGGTTCTCCTTGGAGTGACAGGCTCAGGGAAGACTTTCACAATGGCTCATGTAATAAAGGAGCTTGGATTTCCAGCACTGGTGATTTCTCACAACAAAACATTGGCTGCTCAACTCTTTGGAGAATTCAGAAGCCTTTTTCCTCGTAATGCAGTGGAATACTTCATTTCCTATTACGATTACTACCTACCTGAAGCCTACATTCCGGAAACAGATACATACATTGAAAAGGAAGCAGACATTAATGAAGATATTGAACGCCTGAGACTAAGAACTACTTCTTCCCTTATTGAACGCGATGATGTAATTGTAGTGGCTTCAGTATCTGCAATCTATGGTTTGGGTGACCCTGCAGACGTGAGAGAACTTTACATTGTTCTGGAAGCAGGTCAGGAATGTAATATGAGAGAGTTGGTAGAAAAGCTGGTAGACCTGCAGTATACAAGAAATGACGTTGAGCTTAGAAGGGGAACATTTAGAGTTAGAGGAGGGAGGATCGATATCGTTCCCGCCTATGAAGACTACATTTTGAGAATCGACATTCCCGGACACACAATTGATTCTATAAAACTTGTTGACCGGTTAACAAATAGGCCGTTCGATTCACGGAGCAGAGTAGTGATATATCCCGCGGGTCACTGGGTTACTACAAGGCCCAAGCTGGAAAAAGCATTACAGTCAATTGAAATCGAACTTCAGGAAAGATTAAAGGAACTTTATGCCCAGGGCAAGCTCGTTGAGGCGCAGAGACTCGAACGTCGAACGAGATTTGACCTTGAAATGCTAAGGGAGGTAGGGTACTGCCCTGGAATAGAGAATTATTCAAGACACCTTATAGGAAGACTTCCCGGGGAAAGACCATTCTGCCTAATTGACTATTTTCCAGGGAATTATCTGACGATTATTGATGAATCCCATGTTACTGTACCTCAACTGATGGCTATGTACAATGGGGACCGCTCAAGGAAGGAGACCCTGGTGGAGTTCGGTTTCAGACTACCCAGTGCCCTGGATAATCGACCACTGAAGTTTGAGGAAGTAGAATCATTGTGGGATAGAGTACTATTCGTTTCCGCAACCCCGGCAGAATACGAAGTTAAAAAATCCAGTGGTATTGTGGTAGAACAGGTCATAAGGCCAACGGGACTTGTAGACCCTGAAATAGTTGTTAAGCCTGCAGAAAATCAGGTACAGGATATGATAGAGGAAATTAGACATGTAGTAGAAAAAGGTGAAAGGGTTCTTGTTACAACTTTGACTAAAAGAACCGCAGAAGACCTTGCCGAGTATCTAAGTACAATGAATTTCAGGGTTAAGTATCTTCATTCTGAGATTGATGCCCTCGAGAGAGTTGAAATTATAAGGGGTTTAAGACTTGGGGAATTTGACGTTCTTGTAGGAGTGAATCTTCTTCGAGAGGGCCTTGATTTACCTGAAGTATCACTTGTGGTAATTACCGATGCAGATAAAACAGGTTTCCTGAGATCAGAAACCGCTTTAATACAGACAGCGGGGAGGGCAGCACGAAATGCCTGTGGAAAGGTTATCCTTTATGCAGACACCATTTCAGAGGCTATGCAGAAGGCTATCAAGGAAACTCAAAGAAGACGAGAGATTCAAATGGCTTATAACAGGGAGCACAACATAATCCCTCAGACCATCAGAAAAACGGCAGAGGAAATTATGAAAACCACCGTTATTGCCGATGAACGAGTAATAAAGGCAGAGAAAGAAGAAAACTTGGAGGATGAAGTAAAGGAACTCCAATCTGTGTTGCCTATATATGAGGTTATTGAAGAACTGGAACGACGCATGTTTGATGCTGCGAGTTTATTGGACTTCGAAAAGGCTGCAAAATATAGAGACATGATAAGGCGAATCAAAAAGGAAATAGAGGAGAAGGAGAAAAAGGGTGCAAAAATTTCGAAGAGGAGAATCTAAGAAAACAATTGAAATTTCAGTAGTTGGTGGGGGATTTGACGTTGTTTTACTACCATATCACGTGGAATTTTCGCCAGGTAGTTATATTTTCTTAAAATATCCAGAGTGGGAACAGGAGCTTCTAGTAAAGGTCAGAGGATTTTCAAACAAGCCATCAGAAAGGATACTTGACCGCTTCAGAATTGCTGGAAATGACGAAGTAATTGCAATAATGAAAAAAATCACAAAAGGCTATCTTTTTGAAAACAACCTGAGGGACGTTAAAATCGTAAGAGAAGAATTTGATATTTCGAGGGGAGTGATAAAATTCATCTTCACATCGGACAGAAAACTTAAACTAGACAAAATTGCGGTTTCTCTTTCGAAAATTCTCCATGTAAGAGTGGAGTTTCAACAAATAGGCGCCAGAGATCTTGCAAGGATATCTGGTGGCATTGGTGTTTGTGGATTCGAAGTTTGCTGCAAAAGATTTCTGAAAGAACTACCTTCTGTCACCCTTGAAACTGCAAAAGAGCAATTCATTTTCGCTTCTCCTGACAGAATATCAGGGATATGTGGAAGACTCAGGTGTTGCCTGCGATATGAAATTGAATATTATCGAGATTTGAAATCTCGCTTTCCCGAGATTGGTGCCACCATCGAGACCGATAGGGGTCCAGGTAAAGTAACCGATATTAACTTTATGGCAAGGAAAATAAGGCTCGCATTCCCCGATGGCGTGGAAGAAGAAATGGACTGGAATCCTGTGGGAATCGAATCACAGGAAGGGCAAAATGAAGAAGTCTAAAACCACAAGGACAAAATTTGTGAAGAGTCGATTCGGGAAATTTTTACTCACCTTGATATTTACAGGTTTTTTTGTTGCAGTCTACTCATTAATTCTGTTAATTGTAGGAGACAGAGTAATACTGAATAAGTATGTCGGTTCGCGAAAAACTACCGAGGTTCCATACATTACGGGAATGAAACTTGAGGATTCCATCGAGATGTTGAGGGAGAAGAAATTGAAATGGCACACTATTGGATACGGCTCTTATGTTATTAAGTCTGAACCTCCTGGAGGCATTTTGGTAAAAGAAGGGAGGATTGTAAGACTTTATCTCAGCGATAATCCTCGTTCAAATACTCCTTGACAAGCTTATCAATTTCTTGAACCTGGGTCAGCAGTGTGTCTAGTCTACTGAGGGGTAACATACTTGCTGCGTCTGATAGGGCTGTTGAAGGGTCCGGATGCGTTTCAATAAAAATAGCGTCAAGTCCAGCTGCAACTCCTGCGCGGGCGAGGGGAAAAATGAATTCAGGATTTCCACCTCTTGGATCTCTGGATGGTATTCCGTACACTCTAATGGTATGCGTTACGTCGAAGACCACAGGATATCCGAAGTCTCTCATTATCTTAAGGCCGCGCATATCAACAATAAGGTTATGATAGCCAAAGAATGTACCCCTTTCAGTAAGCAGTATATTTGTATTCCCAGTGCTCTCAATTTTTTTCACCACGTTTTTCACGTCCTGGGGCGCAAGAAATTGTCCTTTCTTTACATTAACAACTTTTCCTGTCCTTGCAACTTCAAGAGTTAAGCGAGTCTGCATTGACAAAAAAGCTGGTATCTGAATGATATCAAGAACCTCTGCAGCTATTTTTACCTCATCCGGATAATGGACGTCAGATAACACTGGGACGTCAAACGTCTTCTTAACCCTTTCCAGAATTCTCACGCCTTCTTCAACACCGGGACCGTAAAAGTATTCCACTGAAGAGCGATTATCTTTGGCATAGGAAGATTTGAAAATGAAAGGTATCTTTAGTTTATCCGAGATTGATTTTATCTGCTCAGCGGTCTTCATTACAAGGTCCTCACTTTCGATCACACAAGGACCTGCTATTAGAACTATGGGATTATTCCCTCCAATTTTGATTCCACTCACATCTATTATCTTTGGCAACATCTTCATTCTTCTCCAAGCAGTTTTGTAATTATTGAATCTGGAATTCGGAAATTCTTGAATTCCCTGAGCAACTTTTCACGATCGTATGATACTCTCTTTACTTCGAATTTACCATTTTCAATGATACCATAAGTTGGAAATGGATGCCTTTCCCTTGGAAAGCCAAGACTTCCCGGGTTAATAACTTCAGTATCACCAATTTTTATGATTCCCGACCTATGGGTGTGACCATACAGTACTTTTTTGTAATTATCATTGATTATCATCTTCTCTTTAATGAACTCTATCCCCAAATCGAAGGTAACATAGTCACCAAGCGGATCTTTAGCAGAGGCATGCACTGCAAAGATTCGTGAATTGTCTATATCCTCCTCAATAAAATACGGAAGGCTTTTTATAAACTGCAGGTTCTCAGAATCAATTTGATAACTGAAGTATTCTCTCAATTTGTAGGTTATTTCTTTGAATTCTCTTGTTGTTCCGGGGCATTCCTTATCGAAGGCAACGCTATAATCGTGATTCCCCATCACGCAAAGATTTGCATTTTCTTTAATTATTTGAACTACTTCATTTGGAAATGGTCCATAGTCCACCATATCACCAAGGCATATCAAAAGATCATACGTCTCTTCCTTCAACACCTTTTCCAGTGGAGCAACGTTTCCATGAATGTCAGCAATGATTAGCGTTCTCATTTATTCCCACTCAATTGTTGCAGGTGGCTTCGTTGAGACATCGTATACAACGCGGTTAATTCCCTCAACGGAGTTAAGAAGGGTAGTGGAGATTTCGTTTAATATGTCATAAGACATTCGATACCAGTCAGCAGTCATACCATCTAAACTTACAACGGCCCTAATTGCAAGCACATTTTCGTAGCTTCTTTTGTCTCCTTTGATGCCAACTGTCTTAACGGGAAGCAGTACAGGAAATATCTGCCAGATGTCATCATAAATTTTATGCCTCTTTATTATTTCCTCAACTAAGTAATCAGCTTCCTGCAAAACCTTCACCTTCTCAGGGGTGACATCCCCAACTATTCTTACCGCCATTCCGGGACCAGGGAATGGGTGCCTCCTCAGTATTTCCTCAGGCACTCCCAGTAATCCTCCAATCTTGCGGACTTCGTCCTTAAAAAGTTCTCGAAGAGGCTCTATAAGATCCAGATGTAGCTTCTCGGGCAACCCTCCAACATTATGGTGAGATTTTATTACCTCAGAGGGACCAACGACTGAAACAGATTCAATTACGTCAGGGTATAGAGTACCCTGGGCAAGGAATTGAAACTGTATTCCAAGTTTCTTAGCTTCACTTTCAAAGATTTTAATGAATGTTGCACCAATTACTTTCCTTTTCTTTTCTGGATCTTCAATACCGCGGAGGGCAGCAAAGAATTCACCTGCTGCATCTACGATTCTGAGGTTCGGGTTCTTTCCAAAAATTCTTTTAATTCTCTCTCTTTCTCCTTTCTTAAGCAGTCCAGTATCAACGAAAATTGGAAAGTAATTGAATCCAATCGCTTTTTCAAGGATATATGCAACAACTGAAGAATCCACACCTCCCGATAGTGCCAGTAGAACTGGTGATCCATCAACTCTTTCACGAACTTCATTAATCTTTGTATCCAGGTATTCCTTAAGATCCCACTTCCCACTCGCACCACATATCTTCTTTACAAAATTTGTCAAAATCTTCATCCCTTCTTCCGTGTGGGCGACTTCGGGATGGAATTGTACGCCGAAAATCTTTTTTGAAGGGTTTTCAATTACTGCAAAAGGCGAGTTTTCAGTTCTTGCGGTTGTATAGAATCCATCTGGCAGAGCTTCAACCCTATCTCCGTGGGACATCCAGACAACACTACCGTTTCTGACATTTTCAAGCAGCTGAGATTTAGCCGTTATATCAATGCGCTGAAATCCATATTCTCTATTCTTTGAACTTACTACCTTCCCGCCAAGTAGACTTGCGATGGCCTGAAGCCCATAGCAAATTCCCAATATTGGAATTCGACATTCAAAGAGCTCCGCTGAAGGAAGAGGCGCTCCTTCATCGTATACGCTGGATGGCCCTCCTGACAGGATAATCCCAATTACGTTTCCTTGAAAATTCTCTGGCTTGGTCCAGTAGGGGAGAATTTCTGAATAGGTTCCTAATTCTCTTACTCTCCTGGCAATTAGTTGAGTATATTGAGATCCGAAGTCCAGAATAACTATTTTTTCTCTCAAAACCATCTTCGTCCCCGGGGTAACTGATTTTTAATTTTGCCCTTTTGATATAGTCCACTGCCAAGATAATCATTGTTATGTTTGACAATCACCTGACCGACCTCCAGATCGGGCGTACTTACACTAATATCCTTTCCTTCGAGAAACTCTCTTACTTCACCTGCACTTATTTCAGCTACATTTTTGGTCGCAAATTTCCCGAAGAGTTGAATCCCAGCTGTTGTGAGTTTGTAGCCATCTTTAAAAACGCGTATAAGCCTCAGTCCCCTTTTTGAAAATCTCTTGATAGGAAATTTCGCAGCTTCTCTGGATAATATCCATATGTCACCTCTTTCTTCCAGTTCATATTCATCAAATACATCTTCGGGGATTCCAAATCTCTCATTTATTTGTTTCAATGCAAGTTTAATCGTACTCATAAGATTTATTTTAATGGACTTACTCTGGAGATTCCATCTCTTTTTCGTAGATTTGACATTCTGAACGGACAAATGTAAAATATTCTGATACGAAGTTAAGGAGGTGTTTATGGCGTTTCCAACGGTACGCCCTGGAATAGGGTGGTTCACAATCCCTGAGATGCTGGAAAGGTCCTGTACGCTGTACAAAGACCAGATGGCACTAATGATGAGAGAAGGGGAAAACTGGATTACTTTCACCTATGAAGATATGTATGATTATGTAAAAAGGCTTGCCAAATATCTCAGGGACGAACTTGGACTTCAAAAAGGGGATAAAGCTGCAATAATTGGAGATAACTCTCCATACTGGGCTATCAGCTATTTCGCTTTGCACTGGCTAGGAGTAACGGTTATTCCGGTTGATGCAAGGTTGAAAATACCTGAAATCAAGTTCATTCTCAGCGATTCGGAATCCAGCCTGATAATAGCTCAAGACAGGTTTCTTGACGACATCCTTGAAGTTCAAAAAGATGTTCCCACGTTGAAACACATCATTTCAAAACAACCTAATAGATATAACATAACCAGTTTTGATGATATTTTCAAAAAGGTAAAAACGGGTATTCCAAAAGCAAATGTTTCACTGGATGATTACGCTGTAATACTTTACACTTCGGGCACAACTGGTATTTCTAAAGGAGTTGTATTATCTCACAAGAACATTATGTCTGACGTGGATTCTGCTTACCAGACCTTGGAGTATGGTCCGGGCGATACCTTTTTCTCAGTCTTGCCCATTCACCATATATATGAACAAACCTGTGGTATGGTGGTACCCATTGCAGGAGGCGCTTCAATCGCATACGCAAGTTCTCTCAAATCAAAAATAATGATTGAAGAAATGCAGTATGTAAGGCCTTCTGTGTTACTAGCTGTGCCCTTGCTTCTTGAAAAAATAGTTGAAGGGATCTTCAGCAAAGTGCAGAAATCAGGAGTACTTTTGAGGACGGTATTTGCAGGACTCAGAGGCACTTCAAGGGCTTTCGACACGTTTCTCGGTGGAAGAGCTTCAAAAGTGCTATTCAGGAGTGTGCGAGCACAGCTTGGTATGGACAGCCTCAAGTACTTGGTTTCTGGAGGAGCTGCTCTCCCGAGATGGGTATCAAAATCTCTTGAAGAAATGGGGTTCCCAATACTCCAGGGATATGGTCTTTCAGAGACTTCTCCTTTGATTACCCTTAATCCTCTCTGCTGCCCAAGGAATGAAAGCGTTGGACTTCCGGTCCCGTACGCTGAAATAAAAATTCACGAGCCAAATTCTGAAGGAATTGGAGAAATCGCAGTGAAAGGACCCATGGTTATGGTCGGCTACTACAAAAACGAGGAGGCCACAAAGGCCGTATTCACAGAAGACGGTTGGTTCCTTACCGGAGATATGGGATACATCGATAAGGACGGATATGTCTATATAACCGGAAGGAAGAAGAGTGTAATCGTTACCGCTGGTGGGAAGAACGTATACCCAGAAGAAGTTGAGGCTGCTCTTCTAAGGTCACCTTACATCCAGGAAGTACTGGTGCTTGGGGCATATGACCCTGAAAAGAAGAAAGAAGATATTCATGCGATAATTTATCCGAACTTTGAGAATGTGCAGCAATACTTCGATGATATGGGCATCAAGAATCCCACGATGGATGATATTTATAAAATGATTGACAGAGAAATTGAAACGTTTTGCAATGATCTTGCTGAATACAAAAGAGTGAGGAAGTTTACCGTACGGGAAGAAGAATTTCCGAAGACAACTTCTATGAAAATAAAAAGATACCTTTTCGAACAACAATATCGGGAAATCAAAAAAGGGAAGAAGTAGTAGCGTTAAGACGCAAAGACAGTACCCGTTAGTAGTACTTAGAATATAGGGTATTAGCCTTGCACAATAAGTCCATCTCTGATTTTGATAATCTTTTGAGCTCTTTTTGCCACTTCTGCATCATGGGTGACTACTATTACAGTCCTTCCCTCCTGATGGATCTCTTTAAAAATGTTCAGAATTTCACCTGCCGAAATAGAATCAAGATTTCCTGTAGGTTCGTCAGCAAGGATTATGCTCGGATCATTCGCGAGAGCTCTCGCAATTGCAACTCTTTGCCTTTCACCTCCTGATAACTCTGTTGGTCTGTGGTGCACTCTGTGCCCGATCCCCAATCTCTCCAGAAGTTCTGTTGCCTTCTTCTTTCTTTCATAAGGCGGGACTTTCGCATATATCATTGGCAATTCAACATTTTCTAAAGCGGTAATTCGAGGAAGCAAATTGAAATTCTGAAATACAAAACCAACTTTTTTTCTTCGAATTTCAGCAAGTTTATCTTCGTCGAGGGTGTGGACAGGAATACCTTCGAAGTTATAGAGTCCCTCAGTAGGTGTATCGAGGCATCCAATGATATGCATTAATGTGGACTTCCCGGAGCCGGATGGTCCCATAATCGAAATGTATGTTCCCTGTTCAACATCTAAAGAAATACCGCGGAGAACCTCAACAGGTACCTTGTCAAGGTAGTAAGTTTTTTTGATGTCTCTAAGTTCAATAAGTTTTTTCATTCCGTTACTTCCGTGCTTTTCTTTGCCCCTCTCTAGCAGTGGGAGCTTTCTTTTTCATCTCAACGCGTATTCTTTGTCCATCCTTAAGGGTCCGAAGAGTACTATAAGGACCTACTGCGACAGTGTCTCCTGCAGATACTCCTTCAAGAATTTCCGCTTCGTTCGATGCAATAAGACCTACCTTGACCATCTGTTTAAACACTTTTCCTTCGCGAACAATGAAAAGATAATCTTCCCCAGATTTCTCTTTGCCAAGGGCCTGAACTGGAACTTTTATCACCGAATCTTTCCTTTCCACAATGATCTCACAGGTAGCTGACATCCCTGGATAAAGGACCCCTGTGTCAACGATACTGATTTCAACAGGATATGTGATGCCAGAAGTGTAAGAACTTGTGCTTGCCGCGTTCGACTGATACGGTGCAGCCGAGAGAGCCTTTACGAGGCCCTTAAAATTCTTATCAGTATACGCAGTAACACTAACTTTTACTGGTTGCCCTTCCTTAACTTTCACAACTTCAGATTCATCAACGTAGGCGTCAACCTTCATCTTTGAAAGCTCCGCGATCGTCATTATCACGGTGGCTGAAGTATTCACAGTTCCCATTACAACAATTTCTCCAACCTCTTTATTCACACTGATAACTTTCCCTGAAATAGGTGCAAGTATCACAGTCTTGCTCAGCTGATACTTCGCATCTTGCAGGGAATAAAATGTAGACTCATATTGTGCTTTTAGGTTTTCATATTGTAGCCTTGAATTTTCATAATCTGTTTCTGCAACGAGGCCCTTCTCAAATAGGTTCTTCATTCTTTCGAAATCTTTTTGAGCTTTTTCAAGACGATTTCGAAGGTCATTCAACGTTGCTTCAAGACTCTTAACCTTTGCTTCATATGATTGTCTGTCAATGAGACACAGGGTATCGCCTTTTCTGACATAGTTTCCAAGTCTAACATATATTTTTTCAATTCTGCCCATTATATCCGAACCTACGTCCACCTGTTTCTCGGCTTTGATTTCGCCATCAGCCCTTACAATCTCCTGAATTGCACCCTTTGATGCCACTTCGGCTTCCACCGCAGGAATTTTTCCTCCTGCCTTCTTTACATTCAATACTACAAAAACCACCAGGATGACCACGGCAGCAACGATGATTATCAGTCTTTTTCCTTTCATTTAATTACCTCCATCCCTGCAAGATAGTTTATATTTTCTTTAGCTATTGTAAAATTGTACTTTGCTTCAATAAGGCCCACTTCACTTTGAAGAAGGCTTGCTTCTGTATCCATCAGCTGCAAAATTGATATCAACCCTTCTTTATACTGCTCACTGGCAAGTTCATAAGCTGACTGTGCTTTCTCAAGGCGCAGCTTTGCCAGTTCGAGAGTCTGAAAATAGTACTGCAGGTCTTCGTAGGAACTCCTTACCTTTGAAATGGCTTCGTAAATAGTTTTCTTATATCTGTACGAATATGCCCTTTCCAGTTCTGCATTCTTTAAAACAGAAAAAGGATAATTGAGGATGTTAACATATGCCCTTATCGTCCATCCTTCTTTTTCATTATAGTTTGAAAGCCCCTCGGGCAAATCCGAACTTTCATAGTACCAGGTTTTCCCAAAGGACACCTGGGGTACGAAGGATGTGATGGTATAAAGCACGTTAGTTCTTGCTGCATTCATCAACCCTCTCGATCCTTTGATAGACGGGTTGTATCTTAAAGTTGCATTAATAATGTTGGCGGGTGAGTCAGGAAGAACAACATTTACAGGGGGGTCATAGTCTTCCAGTTCAAGTGCAGTGCCAGCATCAGTGACTCCAATCAACGCCCTGAGCTGTTCTAGACTCTTCTTATACGCATTTTGGGAACTTAGAAGGTTTATCTCTGCATTTTTCAATTCGATCTCCGCGGTTACCATATCTATTTTTGAGACCATTCCCAGTTTGAATCTTTGAAGAACAAGATTGTAATAAAGTTTGCTTCTCTCAAGGGCTTTTGTATATGCCTCTGAAGTCTTCTTTAGCTTTATCGTGTTAAGGTATTGTGTCTTCAGATTCAGCAAAATCTGGCTTCTGAGGTCTTCAAGGTTTACCTGATTGTTTCTGTAATCAAAATAAGAACTCAGAGTCCTGAAGAGATTACCTGACGAGAGCAAGTTTGTACTCAAGTTCAAAGTAGAGGAGTACCACGGCGAAATCCCTGAATAAGGTGGGCTTGAATAGGTATTTTCCGTCTTTGTAATGGAGAACTCACCACTTCCCAAGAAACTCATAATATCTGCAGCTAATCCTGATCTAGACGCGTTTATGTTAAATTTTATTTCTTTAAGCGCTGGGGAGTACTTCTCAGCAATTTCAAGTAAATTTGCATAATTTATCCGAATCGTGTCGGATTGCTGCACTGTAAGCAGCAGAGCCAGGATAGCGAAAGTCATACCATCCTCCTTGCCACCAATAAAGGATATATTAAGAAGATATAGGTAATCCAGAATATTGCAACCAGTAAATATGCATTACTTCTCTTTATTTTTCCATACTTTTCCAAGCCAATAGCAAGGATTAGAAGAGACCATATCGTAAAAATATCAACTTGACTCAACACTGCTGGTAAATACCCTTTTAACTCTCCAAAAAGAATGCCCAGGTCTGTTCTGACTATAGGATTCCTCGTAAAGAGTGCAATAGGCATCTTGACGATAGCCGAAAGGGAGGACACAAAATTTGCAAAAGCAACAACTGTAAATGACTTTAAAAAAGTGATCTCCCCCCCAAAAATTGGTACGCTTGCATTATATATAAATCCAAGAATTAGAACTTTTATTGGTATCATCAAAATTATCGTGATAAGCCCCGCAATAAGCCTCGTATTTGAGTGCAATGCAGCCATCGCTCGCTGTTTCTGTTCCTCAGGAAGATTTGAAATGTATTCTAAAGATTTTGCAAGAATTTCCTGACGAAGAGTTGTCTGAATCAAAATGAAGTAGACAAGTGCGATTAAAATGGATACAATCAGAGGAACCCACGGTTTTCGCTCCTCCTCAAAAACTTTTTGCGGGTCTACAATAACATAAATCAAGCTTTTCATAATGTGCTTCCCTCCTTATTCATATCTTAGAGCTTCAACGGGATTAAGTTTAGAAGCTTTTCGTGCTGGATAAATCCCGAAAAACAGCCCAACCACAGTAGAAAAACTGAGGCCAAGGATTACGCTCCATAAAGGAATTGAAGCGGGCAGGGGAGTAAGAATATCTACAACTTTGCCAAAAATTAGCCCAATGACCACTCCAATAACCCCACCTGAGGTAGTTAACGCCACTGCTTCTGTGAGAAACAGCAACATAATATCTCTTGGAGTGGCTCCTACAGCTTTTCTTACGCCAATTTCTCTCGTCCTCTCCGTAACTGAAACCAGCATAATATTCATTATGCCAATTCCACCCACAATCAACGCCATAGAAGCGATGGCAATCATGGCAATAAATATTCCTCCTGTGATTTGTTTATACGCAGATACAAGCATTTCAGAAGTATTTAGAAAGAAATTGTTATCTTCATCGAACCTTAGGCCTCTCCGTTCCCTAAGTAGATTTTCTATTGCCTGCATGCCCCTCTCAAGAGGGACATCCTCTCTAACCCTGGCAGAAATTTGTAAGCTCATGTACACTCGAAAGCCTCCAAATCTTCCCCTCATGGGGAAGTACTTCTGAGCAGTCGTTATTGGCATTAAGACTACATTATCGAGATTTTGTCCAAGAAGCTGGCCTTTTGGTTTGAGCACCCCGATTACCACAAACTTTCCTCTCTCTAACCATATTTCCTTTCCTACAGGGTCCTCCTCTCCAAACAACCTCTGTTTAATAAAATCTCCGATTATTACTACGTTATTTCTATAAATTACATCATTCTCAATAAACGGTCTTCCTGCACTTAACTCATACCCGCCCAGGGCAATGTAATCCGGTTCAACACCTGCAGGGTCAACATCCACCGTCTTCTCTTGGTACCTGGCGGTCAAACCACGAACCGGCTGAACAGCCGAGACTAAGTCTACTTCCTCCAGGCTTCTTATAGCACGAGCATCATCAATGGTAAGGTCTGGAGTCATAGCCAACTTTCTGATTTCCTCTCTCGTTAACCTTCCAGTAAGCTGCCATCTGTATTTCTGAACGTAGACTGTAGACGTACCCATGCTTCCAAGTACTTGATACACATATTTGTTTATGCCATCAATGACTGAAACCATCGCAATTACAGTGGATACGCCGACGATGATTCCAAGAGTTGTAAGCAGGGACCTTAATTTATTCGTATTTAAAGTTAACCATGCTGACTTTAATAATTCAACAAAACCATTCATCTCTCCTCCTGGAAGATATGACGTAATTATTCTCTTGATTGTTCGTATGAGCAACTAATTTGATCTAAAATATGATTATGACTGTGAGGGTACTTGCTTCAGAAAGTATGGGAGTAAGGTCTTATTGCACGTTTTTCGAAAATAATGACATAAGCTTAATCATAGACCCCGGATGTGCTTTGGGCCCTGATCGATTTAAACTACCCCCTCACAAGATGGAAATTGAAGCACTCTGGAAATCATGGGACGTGATTAATGAACACCTCAAAAAATCCAGGATTGTAGTTATTACCCATTACCATTATGACCATCATCACTACCGCAATTTTGCACTATTTAGAAGCAAGATAGTCCTTTTGAAAGACTATACAGCAGTAAATCCGAGACAAAAGAGGCGAGCAGAATTGTTCGTAGATCTTATTAAGGGTTTCTGTGAAATAATCCCTGCAGATGGAAAGTGTCTTAACTTCGGAGATACTAAGATTGAAGTCACATTGCCCTTGAGCCACGGATATGAAAACGAAGAAGTGAAAATAGTTGGAGTTTACATTCGGGACAAGAATACATCATTATTCTACTCTTCTGATATATCAGGACTTATAGAAGATTATCTTATGGATTTTCTATCAGGTAAATTGGTAAAGACTTTGATCTTCGACGGATTCCCCACTTATTTAATTGACTCGAAGCTGCGACGCGAATTTCTTGAAGAATCAAAAATCAGGTTAAATGCACTGATCGATAGATGTGGTGTAGAGACTCTTATTATTGACCATCACAGCGCTCGGGATCTGAACTGGGAGTTTCACTACAAAGAAATTCTAAATCGGCGCGACCTAAGATTTTGCGGAAATGCAGCAGCATATAACGGCAGCGAACCTCTATACTTAGAGGCCCGAAGACGGCTTATTTTTGGAAAAGAGTAGCCCCTTCCAGCTGGAAAGAAAATTTACTATCTGTTCTTTCAGGCGTTTCCATTTGAAAATAATCACCAAAAAGGTCCATGAAATTACCACCAAAGACCATTCGGGACTAATTATCAGAAGAGTGCGAAAACCAAGAAGAATATAAATAAAATGAAAGGCCTGGTTCACTTCTAAATTTCTTGTAAAGAAGACGGACAAAAAGTTCAAAATCAAAACCAATCCAAAGAAGACAAAGGAATAATATCCCATAATTGTACAGTAAAGGAAAATTGTCACGTACATCAAAGTGTCAACCCACCCATCCCAGAAACCAAGGAATCCAAGTCTCTTGCTCTTTCTCGCGAAGAAACCATCCAGGCAATCAGTGAGCCACGCAATCAGAAGGAAAGTCATAAACTCATTAAAATTTGAGATCCCCCCAGGGACAAAACTGAGAAGCAGCAATACTATGAAAAGCCTCAATAATGTGAGAAAATCTGCAATCTTGTACCCTTTTTCATACAAAAAGCTCATTTTAGAAATTATACGAAATCCGGCCCATCTTTGCAAACAAAAAGTGTTGTAAGAATACTGGAGCGATGGTGATACGTTTTCATTGCATTACAATTATTATAATATGAATCTGAGATTATCCGATAGAACACTAATCATGGGAATTCTTAATGTAACTCCGGATTCCTTCTTCGATGGAGGGAGATATCGACTCACAGACTCTGCAGTTCGCAGAGCCGAGGAAATGCTTGAAGAAGGTGCAGACATTATTGACATAGGTGGAGAGTCCACGAGGCCAGGTTCGGAGCCTATTTCCCTTGAAGAAGAAATGGATAGAGTAATTCCCGTGTTTGAGAAACTGAGAGGCTTTCAAATTCCACTTTCTATTGATACGTACAAAGCGAAGGTCGCCGAAGAGGCCTGTAAATTGGGAGCCTCTGTAATAAATGACATTTCAGGATTACAGTATGACCAAAGAATTCTTGAAGTTGCAAAGGAGTATGAGACACACCTGATCATAATGCACATAAAAGGTACCCCACGCAATATGCAAGATAATCCATACTATAGTGATGTTGTTCAGGAGGTAAGTTCATTCCTGCAATCACAGGCTTATCTGGCTGAAAAATCAGGCTTTCCTGGAGAGAAGATAATTCTGGATCCGGGTATTGGTTTCGGTAAGACTCTGGAGCACAACATTCTAATTCTCAGGAATATAGAAAAATTCAAAGATCTTGGATTCCCGCTCCTGGTTGGCCATTCCAGAAAATCAATGATTGGGAGACTTCTTGGAGACAGGCCTCCAGAGGAAAGACTTTTCGGCACTTTAGCTATAAGTGCTTACTTGATTTTAAAAAAGGTGAATATTTTAAGAGTACACGATGTGAAAGCAAATGTGGAGTTGAGAAAGGTACTGGAAGCGCTTTAATGAAAACTGTGAAAGCCTTTACCCTTCTTTTATTCCTCCTCAACACCTGTGCCAGGGAAGAGGTGAACCAGTACAGAGTATTTCTGAAGAGAACTTCAGCGTTTATCCATTATTCCGATTCACTCATTGCATCTGGTATATCCTCACACCACACGGATTTCTTACATGATATCCTACGAGACTCAGTGGAACGGAATATTTCTCCATCTATCGATTCGCTTAGAAGAGAAACAAAGAACATAAGATACATAGAAAATCTTGAAAAGTTGGACATATTTCCGAAGCTGTATTCCAAAAATTTCAGGGGTGCCGCGGAGGTTGTACTGCTGGATTCTCTGAAAAACGAAGTAAAAACGATATTAGAAAAGGAGTTAGGAGGATGAACAGAATTACAAGGACTGAAGCTGTAAAGTGGATTCATGAAGCTATCTCAAAACCAAATCTGATTAAACATATGCTGGCAACGGGGGCATGTATGAAGTACCTGGCAAGGAAGTTTAATGAAGATAAAGACCTGTGGGAGATAGCAGGAATTCTTCATGATATTGACTACGAATATACTGTTGAAAATCCTGAGGAGCATGGAACTGTTAGTGTAAGAATCCTTAAAGATAGAGGATTTGAAAATCAGGAAGTTTTTGATGCAATACTGTCTCATTGCGGCAGAAAAGAAATAGAAAAGAATATTGAAAAAGCAATATATGCTGTGGATCCAACTACTGGATTTCTTGTCGCTTGTGCCTTGATGCACCCTTCAAAATCTTTAGATGGGCTTGACATTGATTTTATTATGAAAAGGTTTAAAGAAAAGAGATTCGCCGCAGGAGCTTCCAGGGAGCAGATGAAAAGCATTGAGGATCTTGGAGTATCTTTGGAGGAGTTTCTCATGATATGCCTTGAAGCGATGAAAAGCATAAAAGAGGAACTTGGACTTTGATGATCAAACTTCTCATGGTCTTTTTTATCTCATTAATGCACAGTGAAACCTTTAGAGAGAGCTTAAATGCATTGCGAAATGCGAATGTCGAAAAATGTGACAGTCTTTTAAAGCAAGCTTATTTTGAAGCAGACTCTCTGGAGAAAAATGATGTATTATTCGTGATGGAAATCGTTGAAAAATATCCGGACTTTAAGATTCTGAGCTTACTCGGTGAATTTTACTTGCACATCTATTTCGGGGAGAAAGTCCCGAAATATGTATCGAGAACTTCTGAAGATGATCTCGGAACTTATTTGTTGCTTCTCGGAAACATTACCCAGAGTACAGCAGACCTCTCTTCCAATTTGAAACTAATTGAAACAATCCAGGATACCCTTTTGAAGGTTCATGGCGCTCTGCTGCTCTGCAGAAGTTTTATAAACTCAAACAAAAGGGAATGCATAAACCTTCTTGAAAGCCTTATTAAAAGCAATCCCCAAACCCCATACAGTGAGTTACTGCAGGGGTATCTGGAGATTTATAAGAAACGCTAAGATCTATTGGTTAATGCAGAGACGAACCAGCTCAGGAACAGCGAGATAAAGAAAATAGGAACCAGATTGTACACCTTCACATAATTCGAGATCCTGAAAACATTCCAAAAATATGTCAAAAGCGAACCCGTAATGAGAGAAGTTAAAACACCCCATTTGTTGAATTTTTTGTAGTGCAGAGAAAGGAGAATAGCGGGTCCAAAAGACGCCCCGAGAGCGCTCCAGGCATAATCAAGGACATATCGGTATATAAACTGGACCTTGAGCAATGCAAGGATGATTGCAACCAACGCGATTAAGGCAATAAGGAGTCTAATCAGAGCAACAAGCTCTTTGTCACCGATAGTCTTGCCTTTTTTCAGATAATACTTCTTAAGGAGATCGTTTACAAAAGCGGTTGCACTGTACATCAATTGTGAGTCCGCTGTGGACATGATGGCCGCTGTTATGGCCGCAAGAACGATACCTGCCACGACAGGATGCGTGAATAAACGTACAAACATAGGAAGTGCTTGTTCAGCATCCTTAAGACCGGGAATTAATGCCCTTGCAATTATTCCCATAGTTACAGAACCGAAGAATGTTACAACACCCCAGCTATATGCAACGAAAGCGGCCTTTTTTGCCTCCTTAATATTTTTCACTGTGATATACCTGACAACGTAATGCGGCATTCCTATATAACCAAGAGAAATCCCAAGCTCGCCAATGATAAACCCCCATATGATGTGCCCGGTACTATCAATCCAGGGATTCCCCAGTCCAGTTCCTTTTAGTGTTGCAGCTATTCCAGAGAAACCCCCTGCTTTCACAATTCCCCAGATGGGGAGTACCAGAAAAACAGTTACCATTAGAAGGCCCTGAATCAAATCTGTCCAGCACACCGAGGCATAACCTCCAAGGAGAACGTATATACCAACAATAATCCCACCAATAAGGACCCCGGCTTTGTAGGACGCGATCCCCATGCTGTCCATGGTCTTTCCAGAACCAACAAACTGTGCGACAACATAAGAAGTAAAGAAAATAACTATTATGAAAGAAGCAATTCCCCGTATCAGAAAACCACGGTCACCAGTGCGATCTGCAAGAAACTCTGTTAGGGTGTAGGATCCCAGCTCGCCGGATTCCTTCCTGAGTTTTCTTATAACAAAAATTGTGTTAAGAAAATAACCTAAAAGGCAACCAAGTGCAGCCCAGAAAGCTCTTATTCCATGCGTATAGCCGTAACCTGACAGGCCAAGCATTACCCAGGCACTTTCCGCTGAAGCTGATGCCGAAATGGCCGTCACGAGTGCTCCAAAGGACTTTCCCCCGGCAATGAAATCTTCAAATTTTTTTGAGAATTTAAGATCGGCAATATACCCGAGTATTAATAGGACCATCAGATAGATAGAAAAGACGGCTATCACGAGGATACTATTCATTTCTATCCTCCTTCAAAAGGATAACAAGTATTATAACCCACATTACAATAGTGGGCAGAAGGAAGGTTATGGAGAATCTTAGCAAGTGGTTAATATACATAACACCCCCTTTATTATCTGGTGAATCTCAAAGGTCTTCCAAAGAGGAAGCCCTGCATATATTGTACACCAAGCTTGATTGCAAAGTCGTAATCCTGATTGTTATCAACCCCTTCAACAATCAGATGGGAATTGATTTTCCTCGAAAAGTCGAGAATGGTCTTCAAAAGCTCCTGTTTTAACGGATCCCGGTATACATTTTTGAACAAAACTCTATCATATTTAATATACTGTGGGTTCAGAGCCGCAATTCTTTCAAGGGTAGAGTACCCTGTCCCTACATCATCTACAGCTATTTCAAATCCCCCTTGCTTCGAGATTCTCTTGATAATGTCAAAATATACCTCGTTTTCGTGAGGAACTGTGGAAGAGAATTTCTCCGTTAATTCTATTACAATCTGATTTGGACTAAGTCCATATTCTTTGAGGGCCTGCGTAAATTCATCACTTAATAAAACGGGAAAAGACGGCGGAGACAAATTGATGAAAAGTTTCTTATTAATCATTTTCTTGTTCCCTTTCAATGCTTTGAAAAGAGTGTCGAGGGCATTCATTACACAAACACTCTCTATTTCTTTCAGCATGTCGTATTTTTGCGCCAGACTGAGAAAGGTTTCAGGATCGTGAAATTCCTGTCCATCAACCCCTCGTGCCAGAGCCTCGTATCCGAAAACCGTCTTTTCCTTTGCGTTCACAATTGGCTGAAAAACAATTTGCACAGCCCTTGAGTCAATCATCCGCTTAATAAGAATTCTTTTGTCATATTCAGCAGTCTCGGATATTCTTGCCACTTCGACCCTTAATGAGTCAAGTTCTCTCGATAACTGCCTCTCTCCTCTTATTGTGGCAGTACCTTCAAGTTTTTTCCCAAGAACGAGGATATAAGGAACTAAGATTGGAAGGTTTTCTGACTTTATAAATCCAGAAAATTTTGCTGTAAGCCTGTCATTCAGGGCAGTTTTTGTATTCTCAATGAAATCTGTATTTATGACGATTTCGGGAGGGTCCTCAACCACAAAAGCAAAGAAAGTTTCTCCTCCAGGTGCTGAAGAGGCTAACATATATTCTCGAATTCCAAGAGCCTTTAAAGCTTCGACGATCTCTTTTGAGATTTCGGCGAGTAGTTTGTCATACAGCTCAAAAGAAAGACCCTTCTCAATCTCTCCACCATTTACCATCGTTATGAGGAAACATGCAACACGGTTTTTTCTGTCGAGTAGTTTCACGAGGTCCTTGTAAAAAATGTTTGTCACCGGAATACCAGTAACATGGTCGTATGAAGCGCTTTTTAGTTTCAGATACTCAAGCTGAAGGTCGATGTTCGATTTAGTTTTCATTGGACATTTTTCCTTTTCAATATCTCATCAACTCGTGAAATCAACTCTTCTGGGAGGAAGGGTTTTACGATATAGTCCTTAACGCCTTCCTTCAGACCAATTAGCTTGTCTTCAGCATCGGCTCTAGCAGTGAGGATTATCACAGGAATCTCTCTGTACTTTTCACTTCCCTTCATAATCCACAAGAAATCCCAGCCATCCATCTGCGGCATCATAATATCCAGGATTATAAGATCTACCACAGTCTTATCTAGGACGACCAGTGCATCTCGAACACTCTTAGCTGTATGTACTTCGTAACGCTCTTTAAAAATATCAGTTAACAGGTCTAAAATATCCTGCTCATCATCAACTACCAGGATTTTCTTCATCAGTTTCTACCTCCTTGGGGATCAGCACGGAAAAAAGGACCCCATTATCAACATTTTCGACTTCAACAAACCCACCATGCAACTCAACGGCTCTCTTAACAATATAAAGTCCAAGACCGATTCCCGAACTCTCTCTCTTCGTTCCTTCTTCTATCTGATAGAATGGATCGAATATTTTCTGTTTTTCAGCATCAGGAATTCTGGATCCAGAATTGTATATTTCAACCTTAGTAAATTTGCGATCATTTCTTCCCTCGGAAGAAGAACGAATTTTGATCATTCCAGATTCAGGAGCATACTTTATTGCATTGTGTAACAGGTTCTCCAAAATTGACGTGAGCTGATCCTCATCTCCATATATCTCTTTTTCAGTAAGGTCCATTTCTATTTTTTGTTTCTTCTTTTTAAGCTCTGTCTGGAAATTCTCCATAGCTTTTACAACAAGAGATTCCAGATCCAGGCGCATTTTTGTAATTTCAACATGTTCAAGAGTTACTTTTGAACTGAGTAAAAGTCTTCTTGTTTCATTTTCGAGCCTTACTAAATTCCTTTCAATAATATCAAGAGCTTTTTTCTGTTCCTCTGATATTTGACCCATTTTCCCCGATTTCAGAAGATCAACATATCCTCTGCTTGCGGTAAGTGGCGTTCGAAGCTCATGGGAAATCTTTGCGAGGATCTCGTCCCTGGCTTTATCTCGAGCTCTAAGTTCACTCACCATCGCCCTTAAATTATAAATATAATTCGTAATGGATTCAAGCATAGAATTTACTTTTTCTGAAAGAAACTGAAGCTCGTCCCTTGAATCTACTTCAGCCCTAACAGAATAATCTCCTTTCTCAAAGGATTCAGCTGCTTTCTTTAACTTTTCGATGTTCACAATGAAACTCCGAGTAATTAAGTTTTCAATCAAAAGTGTCCCCAGAGTGAGAATGAAGAAAGCGATTAAGCTTACGATGAACAGCACCCTTTGAAATCTAATGATGGAAGCTTTTGAAAATCTAAATACAACGCTAATAAGATGTCTTCCAAGGTCGTTCAAGACCGGTATAAAGATGTCATAGTATCTGTTAGATCTCTCTATCGACTCAAAGTTCCCTCTAATCCAAACAGCAAGCTCCTCAATGTCTTCATTATCAGTGGAAAGGCCGGACAGTTGTGCACTTGAAAAAACTACATTTCCAGCTGAATCCAGAATAACTATCCTCTCAAGATCCGGGCCTGTAAATAAAAGTTCATTAATTTTTTCAGAAAATCTTAAAGGATTGCTTCCAAAATATGTAAAATAGGCTTCAGACACCTGCTTGAAGGCGGACTTTGCGAAATATCTCGCATTCCTCCTGGTATTGGACTCGTAATATTTTTCTCCAAGAAATCCAACGACAAAAACCAGAATAGCGTAAAGAAATGCAAAGTAGAATCCAAAATAGGACAGAAA
Organism: Caldifarciminota bacterium UBA5631; assembly: GCA_002421425.1. Classification (GTDB taxonomy): domain Bacteria; phylum Hydrothermota; class Hydrothermia; order UBA1063; family UBA1063; genus UBA1063. Next base: position 87,953 of record DIJZ01000023.1, on the reverse strand, counting down.
TTTTGTCTTTATTGAAACAAATTTCATTGTCTCTTTATTCGTGTAAGGTAAATTCTTTGATCCAGAGTAGGCTTCCAGATTATGTCGTTCTTCGCACCATAGAATTTTCTCTCAAATACAATAGGACAAACTGGCATATCTTCCATAACGATTTTCTGAATCTGCCGCGCAAGTTTAGCTCGTATTTCAACATCGTAGGTTCTAATAGCCTCTTCAATCAAAGAGTCAACATCCTTTCGGGAATAACTGGTGCGGTTTGAAACTCCGAAGGGAGAGCCAGGGGAAGGAGTGTGAAAATAGTTAGCAAGAGAAAAATATGCATTTGGGCTTTCAAAAACCACAGCAAGCAAGTGAAGTTGTGATTTCCCGCTCTTTATTTTCTCCCAGAACTCATTTGCAGGGAGAGGATTCCCGATCACTTTAATTCCCACGCTTCTTAGCTGTCTCACAATGGAATCACCAAGAGATTTCACTGCGATAGCATAATCCATAACGATTGGCACTTCATAATCCACATTGGAAAGCGCCTTTACCGCTTCCATCGTATCATAATCAAGGGGACCAAAATCTGGAATATATTCTCTTACACCAGCAGGGAAGAACTGATTTGCAGGGCTGGACAGTCCTTTGTAATAGACTCTCGAAATCCTATTTCTGTCAATACACATTGATACGGCCTTACGAAATTCTTTGTTGTTAAAGGGAGGAACTCTAAGATTGAATTCCAGGATACGAACAGATGACTCTGGTGTATACAACAGTTTCCCATATTTCGTGATGGAATCTGAATATTCGAGTGGGACGTAATCGATGATGTCTGCCTCGCTTTCTATAAACATCCTCACTCTCTTATATGAATCTTCTACGAATATCAGTTTTGCGTTTTTGAAAAAAGGTTTTTCACCCCAGTAATTTTTCCATCTTTTAAGGCTTATGAAATTTGAATCATTCTCCTCCACCTTATAAGGACCCGTCCCACAAGGCATCTGAGAATCGGGTTCGAAACCTTCAGGAATTATGAAATACATAATTAATTCTCTTAAGAGGAATTCGTACGGATATCTCGTTTTGAAGACTGCAACGGAATCGTTAAGGGCAAAGACCGTATCGACGTATATTTCATGGGATCTGAATTCTGAGTTTTTAATATGAAGGGGATAATAGAATGTATAGACGACATCTGAGGCATTAAGGGGCTTACCGTTATGAAATCTGACCCCCCTTCTTATGTAGAAATACCATGTCAGACTATCTTTTCGCTCCCAGTACTTAGCCAGGACCGGCTTAATGTTGTAGGTTTCATCCTCAGAAATCAAAGGCTCGTAAACATTGCAAAGTAGCGATAAGATAGCAAATTCCTTGTACATAAGAGGGTTTAGTGTTCTTGGCCTTGACGAGAGCCCTATTGTAATTTCCTTTGAAGGACTCACACAGTTGAGAAAAAGAATACATAATATTACTAATATATTCGATTTTATCTTCATAACGAAAATTCTAACGCAATCTCACAAATACTTCAAGTTTCTTGAAAATACCCTAAAAGCAAGCTGCGAAATTCAACGCGTGTTGTAGTGAACTTTGTAAGTTTGAGCAGCATTCGGTATAATTTGGCATGAAAATTGTGGAGGTTCAATGAGGGTTTTGTTTGGATCATCAGAAATTGACCCCCTCGCAAAAACCGGGGGGCTGGCGGACGTTGCTTCATCTCTGCCAAAGGCACTTTTTGCGGAAGGCGTTAAAATTTCACTTGTTATGCCATTCTACAAAAAATTTGTTCAAAAGAGCGGCCTAAAAATTACAAGTACAAACTTTTCTATTCGAGTAAATATTAATAATAAAGAATTTTCAGGTAAGTTTTTCATTACGTCGCTGAATGGAATAAATGTTTACCTGCTGGAAAACGACGATTTATATGACCGCGAGAATCTTTACGGCACCCCTGAAGGGGATTTTCCTGATAACTGGTTAAGGTTTGGTTTTTTTTCATATGGAATCCTTGAACTTGCCACGATTCTTAATGGAATAGACATAATTCATCTTAACGACTGGCAGACAGCCCTCGTTCCACTTTTGAAGTTGAGGAAATACAACAATATCTTAAACAACACCAAAACACTGCTTTCAATTCACAATCTTGCTTACCAGGGTACTTTTGAGAAAGAAGTCTTAGAAAAGTTGAATTTGGGGTACGAAGACTTTCATATGGAAGGGGTAGAGTATTATGGAAAGGTGAATTTCCTGAAGGCAGGTATTGTTTACGCAGACTTTATTAACACTGTTAGTCCAACTTATGCTGAAGAAATTCAAACCCCCGAATTTGGTTGCGGGCTTGAAGGAATCCTGAGGAAACGGAGAAATGTGCTGAAGGGCATCCTAAACGGAATTGACTACGAAGTCTGGAATCCTGAAAAGGACGGAGAGCTGTATAAAAACTTCGGAAAATCAAATCTGATTGAAGGTAAAGAAGAAAACAAAATAGGTCTGATAAATGAAGCGGGACTAAAGCACGCAGAAAAGCCGCTTTTCGGAATCGTCTCAAGACTGGCAGAACAGAAAGGGTTTGACCTTTTTCCTCCGATTATTAAAGAAATTGCCCAAAGGAATTTGAATATGGTGGTTCTGGGTTCTGGGGATAAGATATATCAAGACATGTTCTATGAAATTTCAAGAAAATTCAAAAACATTTTCGTAAAAATTGGCTTCGATCCGTTACTTGCAAAAAAGATTTATGCATCGTCCGACTTTTTCCTGATGCCTTCCAAGTACGAACCATGCGGTCTGGGACAACTCATTTCTATGAGGTATGGAACAATCCCCGTAGTGAGGGCAACAGGTGGACTCAAAGATACTGTAAAGGATGTGGAAGAGGGAGGATATGGAATCGTATTTCAAAAGTATGAACCCTCTGAACTCCTTGCTGCCATAGACAGGGCAATCTTGCTATACGAAGATGTTGAAAAATTCAAAAATTGCGTGAACACAGTATTTAGTCTTGATTATTCCTGGGGTAATTCAGCGAGGGAATATAAAAAACTTTATGAGAGGATTTTAAATGGTTAAATACATATTTATTACAGGGGGTGTAGTATCTGGGTTGGGTAAAGGCATAACTACTGCCTCAGTAGGTATGCTTCTGAAAGCCAGAGGATTTAAAGTCGAACCTATGAAGTTTGACCCATACCTGAATGTGGATCCAGGTACTATGAGTCCATTCCAGCATGGAGAAGTTTTCGTAACTGAAGACGGAGCAGAAACGGATCTTGACCTCGGTCATTATGAAAGATTCCTTGATGAGAACCTTTCCAAGGACAATAACGTTACAGCGGGTCAGCTGTACAACGCACTAATTGAAAACGAAAGAGAGGGAAGATACCTGGGCGGGACGGTCCAGGTGGTTCCGCATCTAACTGATGAAATCAAGAAGAGAATCAAAAATCTTGCCCGGGAAAACGTTGATATTGTCGTAGTAGAAATAGGTGGTACCGTTGGTGATATTGAGAGTTTGCCATTTCTTGAAGCAATTAGACAGATGAGACTGGAAGAAGGTGCCCATAATACCCTGTTCATCCACGTTACACTGGTTCCTTATATTAAATCCTCCGAGGAGCTGAAGACAAAACCCACCCAACATAGTGTTCAAAAACTGAGAGAAATTGGTATTCAGCCAGATATAGTGATATGCAGAAGTGAGAAACCTCTCTCCGATGACGTTATAAAGAAGATCGCACTTTTCTCTAACGTCCCAGAAAAGGACGTTATGGAAGCACGGGATGTTCCAATTATATACGAAGTCCCTATTATGCTTTACAACCAGAATCTCGACCTTGAGATTATGGCAAAGTTACACCTTCAAGGGAAAGAACCTGATTTTTCAAACTGGATTGGATTTATTAGAAATCTTGAAACAGCAAGCACCGAAGTGAACCTTGCTTTCATTGGAAAATACGTGAAACTGAAAGACTCTTATAAAAGCATAATCGAAGCGCTTACCCACGCATCTTCGAGCCTCGGAGTAAAAATGAACACGCATTTTGTTGAATCCGAAGAACTGGAAAGAGGAAGCCCCGACGTCGTATTTTCAGGGATAGATGGTATTTTAGTGGGTCCAGGATTTGGCGAAAGGGGTATTGAAGGTAAAATCGCTGCCTGCAGGTACGCAAGAGAAAAAAGGATTCCCTATCTAGGAATATGCCTTGGAATGCAAATAGCAGTGATTGAATTCTCTCGAAATGTACTTGGCCTCCAGGACTCAAATTCCACAGAATTTGACCCACGGACGAAGCATCCTGTTATTACAATCCTTCCAGAAAAGAGTAATATCTCTGCTATGGGCGGGACTCTGAGGAAAGGAGCATACCCGTGCGTCCTAAGGCCCGGAACAATTGCACATTCCATATACAAAGTGCAAAACATCTCTGAAAGGCACAGGCACCGTTACGAGGTAAATCCTGAATATGTGAAGCTTTTTGAAGAACATAATTTGATTCCGTCAGGAATTTCTCCTGATGGGCGGCTGGTTGAAATTTTTGAAAATAAGAATCATCCATTTTTCATTGGAGTTCAATTCCACCCCGAATTTAAATCAAGACCCCTCAGGCCACATCCCTTGTTTGTAGGGTTTGTTGAAGCAATGAAAAAACATCATGGAGGCTTATTATGAGACCATGGGCATTAATATTAGGCGCTTCCAGTGGCTTCGGCAAGGCCACTGCTCTCGAATTTGCAAAGAACGGCATAAACATAATTGGAATTCATCTTGACCGAAAACAGGCTCTCAAAGAAGTCGAAGATCTAATATCCGCTCTTAAAACCTATGGAGTACTGGTGAAATATTTCAACATTAATGCAGCGGACCTCGATTCGATGAACAAAACTCTCGATGCAATAAAAGAATTCTTTGTTCAGGAGCAAAAAGAGGATTATGTCAAAGTACTTATGCACTCCCTCGCCTTCGGCACTTTGAAGAAATTCATCTCAGAAGAGGAAGCTGAAATTATAAACAAGAACCAGATGGATATGACCATCGACGTTATGGCAAACAGCCTTGTATACTGGGTGCAGGGTTGTTTTAAGCGTGGGTTATTCAGAAACAATTCCAGGATTTTTGCGATGACAAGCTCAGGAGACCAGCGCGTAATGCCCTTCTACGGCGCTGTTTCCGCAGCAAAGGCTGCAATTGAATCACACATCAGGCAGCTTGCCCTTGAACTTGCGCCGTACGGCATTACTGCAAACTCCGTCAAAGCAGGTGTGACGGATACGCCTGCTCTGAGAAAAATACCAGGGAATGAGTATCTAATTGAAATGGCGCTGAAAAAGAATCCAAGTGGTCGCCTTACTACCGTGGAAGATGTAGCGAAGGCAATTGTAGCGCTCTCCAGTGATGACCTCTACTGGATGACAGGTAACGTTATTAATGTCGATGGAGGAGAGGATATCACAGGTTGATATTTCAACTTCTTTTGCTAGTCTCTCTTGTGGTGGACGATTCTTTGTGCACAATTAGGTTCACCGTTAAAGTGCCAGATTATACCCCGGAGGATAATCTATACATTGCATCAAATTACAATGGCTGGAACCCCGGGGACCCTGGTTATAGAATGAATAGAACCGCTGATGGATCTTATCAGATTTCCATTACTGTGCCCAAGAATTTCAGACTTGAATACAAATTCACCCGCGGCTCCTGGATTACTGTTGAGAAGGGCATTAGTGGTGAAGAGATCCCTAATCGTATAATACAGGTAATTAAGGACACTGCTTTAGAAATTGAGATTGGAAACTGGAGGGACTTTGTCGAAAAAGCAGTCAAATCTCATACAATTACGGGCAATGTACAGGTAATCGAATTTGAGTCCAGATTTTTAAAATACTACAACCCAAGAAGAATTTGGATTTATCTACCTCCAGACTACAGCTCATCAAAAAAGACGTACTCGGTTTTATATATGCAAGATGGTCAAAATCTCTTTGATGAATTTGAGTCTTTTGCTGGAGAATGGAATATTGATGAAACCCTGGAGAGAATGCACAGTGAGAGTGGATTTTCGTTAATTGTTGTTGGAATTGAAAATGCACGAGAGCACAGAATCGAAGAGTATTCTCCATATTTGAATAAGCAGTTGGAACAAGGTGGTCAGGCTCTGGATTATATAAATTTCATAGTAAGAGAGTTAAAGCCCTACATTGATTCTACTTACAGAACGAAACACAATGATACAGGCATCTTAGGCTCTTCGCTTGGAGGACTTGTTTCAATTTTTGCGGGCTACATCTATCCACAAGTTTTCAAAAAGGTAGGATCAATGAGTGGAGCCTTTTGGTTCAATCCTGATATTGTGAGCCTGGTTGCTGATTCGAAAGCAACTCCAGAGAAAATTTACATTGATTACGGTTTACTCGAAGGGGACGATCCCGAAAGGTATATTAAAGGCAATGAATTGATATGTGAAGCAATTCTCAAATCTGGAGTGAGAAATTCCAATCTTATGGTTGTAAAAGACCCGGAAGGAGTCCACCACGAATCATCCTGGGCAAAACGATTCGGCACTGTGGTGCAATTTCTTTTCAAAAATTAGATTTTCAAGCTCTTCGTTTGATAGTAAAGGCTAAATCCTTTAAAATTCATCTACTATGAGATGGAGTAATTTATTTATACCAACAATGAAAGAGAATCCTAAGGAAGCGGAAACTACTTCACACCGTCTGCTTCTAAGGGGAGGTTTTATTACGCAGCACCAATCGGGAGTTTATACCTTTTTGCCCCTTGGCTGGAGAGTGATGTTAAAAGTTCAGTCTATTATTAGAGACGAAATGAACGCCATAGGCGGACAAGAGCTGTTGATGCCGGCTCTCACTTCAGGTGAAGTCTGGAAGCAATCGGGCCGATGGGAAAGCTTTGGGAAGGATATGTTCAAATTCGAAGACAGAAAGGGTAAGGAGGTAGCCCTAGCTCCTACTCATGAAGAAGTTATCAGCCTCCTGGCTAAAGATTATTTGCATTCGTATAGAGATCTCCCTCAGATCTGGTACCAGCTTCAAACAAAATTCAGAGACGAGCCGCGTCCAAGAGGAGGGATTCTAAGGGTACGAGAGTTCATTATGAAGGATTCCTATAGCTTTGACAGAGATTGGGAAGGACTTGAAAGGAGTTACGAGCTTCACAAGGAAGCGTACACCAAAATCTTTAGCAGGTGCGGTCTTAATTTTATTATAGTAGAAGCTTCATCTGGCCTGATGGGTGGAAAGAAGTCCGAGGAATTTATGGTTATGTCGGAGACGGGTGAAGATTCAGTAGTAATTTGCGAAAAATGTGGCTATACTGCAAACACTGAAGTTGCAGCTGCTGGATTATACGAAAGGCAGATTAAAGGCCCCTTTGACGGGAAGAAATTAGTACATACACCAAACGTAAAAACAGTTGAGGAAGTTTCACATTTCCTTAATGTACAGCCAATCCTTATTGTGAAAAGCATTCTTTATAGCTCTGAAAGCGGCAAAACAGTTCTGGTTCTTATACGAGGGGACTATGAAATAAATGAGGTGAAACTTGCAAAAATTCTTGGGAATGGTTTTCAACTTGCGAGCTTCGATTTCATTCGCAATAGATTTGGTGTAGAGCCTGGATTTCTTGGACCCGTTGGAATTGAAGTTGATAAAATAGTCGCTGATGAAAGTATACAAAACATTGAGAACTTTGTTGCAGGGTCAAACAAAACAGATTACCATATGGTGGGTCTTTCTGTTAGCGATTTGCACATCGACGAGTTTGTTGATATCCGCGTCATCAAAGATGGAGACCTTTGCCCTCGATGCAGTAACCCTGTAAGGATTAAAAACGCAATTGAAGTTGGGCATGTTTTCCAGCTTGGAACCAGATACTCGGAAAGTCTGGAAGTCAAGTACACAGATTCCGATGGCGCTTTGAAACCCATCGTGATGGGAAGTTATGGAATAGGTGTGGGAAGAATAATGGCCGCAGCTATTGAGCAGTCCAGTGATGAAAAAGGCATCATCTGGCCATACAGTATTGCACCTTACCACGTCAACATCGTTGAAATAAACCCAAACAAAACAGAGCAAACGACAAAGAAACTGTACGAAAAATTGCTCCGCAGTGGTTTTGAGACAATATGGGACGAAAGGAACATCTCAGCAGGGTTCAAATTCAAGGATGCGGAACTAATTGGTATCCCAGTAAACATCGTCGTAAGTGAATCGAAGATCACAAGGGATGAAGTGGAGGTTCAAGTTCGAAAGGACGGTTCAAGATTCGATGTTGGAATTGAGAACGTTCCCGAAACCCTTAATAAAATAATAGAGGACAAAAAGCTATGAACTTTAAAGAATTTAAAAATGTCGAGGAAAAAATATTCAACATCGTTCAACGCCTTGTTGAGGGTAGCGATCTTGTACTCGTTGACGTTTCAATCAAAGGACTTGGAGGGAGAAAAAGGGTTGAAATAGCTATAGACAAAGAGGGTGGAATTACTTTGAGTGAATGCGAGAAGATTTCCAACGAGATTTCTCTATTGCTGGATGCTGAGGATGTTATCCGCGGACCATACATCCTTGAAGTTGGAAGTCCTGGCCTGGACCGGATCTTGCGCACCGATAGGGAACTTTCGTGGGCAAGAGGAAAAAAGGTAATTATCTATACCGGAGAAAAACAATATTCAGGTATTTTGAAAGGCTTTGATGAGAAGCACATATATATTGATAGTGGGGAGATACTCCCCAGAGTTGAAATCAAAAAAATTAAACTAAACGAGGTGTAATATGGTGGGAAAAGAAATAGAACAATTAATCCAGCGAATTGCAAATGAAAGGAAGCTATCAAAGGAATTCGTTGTTGAGAAGTTTAAAGAAGCCGTTACGGAAGTACTCAAGAAAAAACGTGATCCAAATTGCTCATTTCGGGTCCTTTATGACCCTAAGGAAGGCTTCATTATTCTTACAGAGAAGGTTGTAAAGGAAAAAGCACTAGACCCAAATACAGAGATCTCTATTGAAGAGGCTCGTCAGATCTCTTCCGACGCAAAAGTTGACCAAAGAGTCGAAATTAAAGAAGACTTCAAGGCTATCGGAAGAAGATACATGAGCCAAATTTCTGATGCTTTTCTCCGAAAGCTTACTGAAGAGACAAAGCGGAGAGAGTACGAAAACCTTGTTAAGAAGATAGGCGAAAAGGTTGAAGGAACAGTATTGAGGGTTGAGAGGGACGAAGTGGTTTTGAGCCTTGGAAACGTTGAGGCTTCTCTGCCTTTTTCTGAACTCCTTCCCGGTGACAAGGTTCAAAGCCTGAGGAATATCAGGAGAATCAAGGCTGTAATACTGGAAGTTCAGGACCCTAAGGAAAAGAAAAAATACACTTCGCCGGTTGTACTCTCAAGAACCCATCCAAATTTCCTTAAAAAACTGCTGGAAGATGAAATACCCGACATTGCCACAGGTTTAATAGAAATAAAGCAAATTGCAAGAATTCCGGGAAGAAGAGCAAAGGTATCCGTCAAGCCAAAAAGGCCTGAAAGCGTTGATATAGGTTCAATAATTGGAGTTAAAGGCCAGATTATCAAATCTATTACTGATGAACTCGGTGGAGAGAAAATTGATATAATAAGGTATAGTGAAAACCCTTACAGGCACGTTGCAAACGCACTGGCACCAGCGAAAGAAATTCTCTGCATTTTTGATGATGATGAAAAATATGTAGCTATTGTTTCCGATGCGGAATTACCAGTAGCAAAGGGAGAGGACGCCATAAATGCAATTCTTGCATCAAAACTGGTAGGTAAAGAGGTGCTGGTATATCCACTGAAAGAATTCGAGAAAGTAAGACCCGCGAGAGGCGTCACGCTGCTGGAGCTAGGTGATGAAGTGCCTTCAAATGTTATTCAGATTCTAAGAGAAGCCGGTCTATACTATTTCAAGGATTTAAAGTCACTACCAACCCTTTCTGAATTCAAAAAGATTGGGTTCAGAGAGGATCAGGCTATAAAACTCCTTGAGATTCTCGAAAATAAAATAACAGAAAAGGAGAAAGATGGAAAATAAAGAAATCAAGAGAATAGGTGATCTCGCGAAGGAACTTGACCTTACAGCGAAGACTATTATCACAATTCTGTCCGAGATGAATTTCAAGGTAAGCTCTCCGAGAGATACACTTACTCCTGAAATGGAAAAAGCAATTAGAGATTATTTGAAGAAGGAGAAAGAGGAAGCACAGAAAGAACTCGAGAGAAAAAAGCAAATTTGGGGTGAAGGCGCAGAAAGTACAGAGCAAAGGGCAAAGGCCGCTCAGAGAAACAAAACACCTGTGAAGCCGGAAGAGAAGTATCGCGAAACCATGGCAAAGATGGCAAAGAAACACGAGAAGACTAAGAAGCGACCAATCGATCGAAGTTTTGAAAGTCACGAAATTGAAGTGAAAAAACTTCAGTTGTACAGTCGTTCATTGACAGTAGGAGACCTGGCGAAGATGCTGGGGATTACCCCCGCTGAAATAATTCAAAAGCTGTTCAGCATGGGTATGATGGTTACAATCAATCACACCCTTGATGAAGATACAATTAACATTATTGCAGATGAATACGGCTACGAAGTAGAGTTTCCGGAAATTCAGGCAAAGGTTTCCAGAGAGGAAGAGGAATACGCCGAGGAAAGGCCTCCCGTAGTTACCGTGATGGGACATGTCGATCATGGTAAAACAACACTCCTTGATTACATACGACACAGCAATGTTGCCGACAGGGAAGTTGGAAAAATTACCCAGCACATAGGTGCGTACCAAATTGTGTATCAGGGAAAAAGAATAACATTTCTTGACACACCAGGCCATGAAGCTTTTTCTGCAATGAGAGCGCGAGGAGCGCAAGTCACGGACATTATTATTCTCGTTGTTTCAGCCGTTGAAGGGGTAAAAGAACAAACCATTGAAGCCATTAACCATGCGAAGAGTGCAAGGGTACCTATTATCGTTGCGATTAATAAAATAGATTTACCAAATGCAGATACCGAAAAGGTGAGAAGAGATTTAACGCAGTTTGGACTGATCCCGGAAGAGTGGGGCGGCGACACTTTAATGGTGGAAATTTCTGCCAAAACGGGCAAGAATGTGGACGAACTTCTACTGGGCATATTGCTAAAAGCTGAAGAAATGAAACTCAGATCCACTTCGGCGGGATTTGCAAAAGGTATTGTTATTGAGTCAAGAATTGACAGAGGGAAAGGACCACTTGCTTCAGTACTGATACAGAAGGGCACTCTAAGATTGAGAGACGTTTTTGTCGCAGGTTTGACTCACGGAAGAGTAAGAGCAATGTTTAACGAATGGGGCGAGAAAGTGGAATTTGCGGGTCCGTCAGTTCCTGTTGCAATTCAGGGATTTGAAGAGTTACCTCAAGCGGGCGATTCTTTTGAAGTATTACAGACTGATGATGAAGCAAAAAGGATTGCAGAAGAGAGGAAAAAGGTAAAGAAGGAACAAATTCAGAGGGGTGAATATACGTTAATCCTAAAAGCCATCCAGGAAAAGATAAGGTCCGGTGAACTGAAGGAACTCCCCCTCGTTATAAAGGCCGATTGTTATGGATCTGTAGAAGCAATCCAGGATAGTCTCTCAAAGATGTCTGTAAAAGATGTAAAACCTGACATTATTTTTTCTGGCGTTGGTGCGGTGACGGAGAACGATATTGAACTCGCCCACACTGCGCAGGGTGTGGTAATAGGTTTCAATACAACGGTGGATCAGAAGGCAAAAATAAAAGCAAAAGAGCTTGGTGTAACAATTAAAACTACGAGGCTGATATATGAACTTCTTGAAGATGTCGAAAAAATGCTTAAGGGCCTCGTGGAGCCAGTGATAAAGGAAATAGTGCTTGGCAAAGCCGAAGTACGAAAGCTTTTCAGAATTGCAAAAATAGGCATAGTTGCTGGATGTTATGTGATTAATGGTGTAATTCAAAGAAACGCTAAAGTAAGAGTTTTCCGAGAGGGAGAAAAGATCTTTGAAGGGAAATTATCCAGTCTGAAACGATTCCAGGAAGATGTTCGAGAGGTCCAGAGTGGTTTTGAATGTGGCATTAAGATCGAAAACTTCGACAAATTAAAAGAGGGCGACATTATTGAGTGTTTTAATGTTGAGCAGGTTTTCGAATTTTAGAAATGCTTATTGGTACTTTAATAATTGATCTTTACCTTCCAAACTGCAATTCACTTAAGGAAAAACGCAGTATTCTAAAAAGAATCAAGGACAGGATACGAAACGCTTTCAACGTGTCAGTTTCAGAGCTTGATGATCACGATGTGTGGAGGAGAGCACAGCTGGGCATTGCGTGTATTTCATCCGACGGAAAGGATGCAAATTCCACGCTTTCCAGGATTGTAAACTTCGTTGAAGCCGAAGGCCTTGTGGAGATTCTCGATTACAAAATCAATTTTTTATGAAAGAAGTCAAGGTCACTATCAAGAATAAGCTTGGCATCCATGCAAGGCCTGCGACGATGATTGCTCAGACTGCGAATAAGTTCGAGTGCGATGTATACGTTAGCAAGGACGATATTGAGGTGAACGGGAAAAGCGTTCTTGGCCTTATGATGCTTGTTGCACCACAGGGTAGTGAAATTACAATAAAATGCGAAGGCGCTGATGAAGATGAAGCCATCAAAGCTATTGTAAAGATCGTGGAGGATGGTTTCGGTGAGGAGTAGTCAAGAACTCAAGCTCAAAGGAATTCCGATTTCCCCGGGAATTATAATCGCGCCGGTGAAGATTATCAAAAAGAAAAAAATCGAGTGCAAAGAGAGGATCTTGAAACCTTCCGAAATTGAAGAGGAAGTATCTAAATTCACGCAAGGTGTCGAGAGGCTTAAGTCTGTCCTTAACGAGTTGAAAACAGAAACTTCTGAGGAAAATCTCAAAAGACTCCTGGATGTTCAGATATCCATTATAAATGACCCAGAAATGCAAAATGACGTTATCCTTCTTATTAAGAACAAAAGGCGAAACGTAGAATCAGCAATAAACAGCGTCTTCAGCAACAGAAAAGAGCTACTGATGAAGCATGAATCTTCGTATATAAGGGAAAGAGCAAGGGAAATTGAAAGATTAGGTATGGACCTTGTTGCTATAATTAATAACTCTTATTACAAGGAAGATTTCAAGTTTGACGGTATTATTGCAACAGAGAGTCTTTCAATTGAAGAAGCTCTTAGAATCGTAAGAAGTAATGCAAAAGGAGTTGTAACGGAGAAGGGTGGTAGAACAGAACACTCAGCAATAATCTTGAGGAATTTCAAAATACCCACCGTATTCGGAATAGAGAAAATTACAAAACTCGTGGAAGACGATGATATTGTAATTCTTGATGGGGGGAAGGGAGTAATAATAATAAATCCCCTTGAATCTACCCAGGACAGGTACTTTCTAATAAAAAGAGGGTATGAAAGATATGAGTCAGGCCTTGCTAGCGAAAAGGACCTGCCAGCCGTAACCCTTGATGGGAAGGAAATAGGCATCTTCGCAAATATCGATATTCCCAAAGAAGTTGAAGAGCTTATGGAGTCTGGCAAATACGGAATCGGATTATTCAGAACGGAAATGATATTTAACGAATATGCTCAGAATGAAGAAGAACAGTACAGAATTTATAGGGATATAGCACAGAAGATCTATCCAAACTCAGTTACAATCAGGGCTTTCGATGTGGGCGGAGACAAGTTTTACAATGACTACTCTGAAGATAATCCTTTTCTTGGACTCCGGGGTATAAGGGTACTCCTGGATGAACAGCAGATTTTTGAAAAGCAAATTAGAGCTGTTATGCGAGCAAATGTGTACAGTAACATAAGATTTATGATTCCGATGGTTTCCACTTATGAAGAAGTCGTAGAGGCTAAAAAAATATTCATAAGAAGCAAAAAGTTTCTCGAAAAAGAACATGGTGAGATTAACCAGCCTCGTTTTGGAATTATGATTGAAGTGCCATCAGCTGTATTCACCCTTGAGCACATTGCCGAATTGGTTGACTTTGTGAGCATAGGAACCAATGATCTTACTCAATATACCCTTGCTGTAGATCGTAAAAGTATCAGGGTTTCAAAACTTTTTAATCACCTCCATCCTGCGGTCCTAAAGTTAACTAAAATTACCACTGACGTGTGTAGAGAGAAGAACATAGTAGTTGCATCTTGTGGCGAAATGGCATCAGATCCCTACGGAGTAATACTTCTCATCGGGCTTGGCGTTGATGAAATATCGTGCCCGCCGTCCAGAATTCCCGAGGTTAAATCCTTAATTCGAAGGATAAACTTGCAGGAAGCAGAGCAAATATCCCTTGAAGCTACCGAGAAGGAGAGTCCAAGGGAAGTAAAGAAACTCGTTGGAGAGTACCTGCGGAAAATTATGCCAGAACTTCTGGAATTCTATGAATAATGTCCTAATAAGAAGTTATTCACCTCGGTTCACAAGATTAATAGGAAAAAAGCTCGCAAAATTCTTACAGCCACCCTTTGACATATTGTTGAGCGGAGATCTGGGCTCCGGAAAAACTGAGTTCGTGAGGGGCTTTCTTTCAAACTGGGGGCACAAAATTGTTCGCAGCCCATCCTTTACAGTGGTGAACTCTTTTGAGACCCCTTTATATACTATCCATCATATAGACCTGTTTCGAATAAAAGACAGGGAAGAAATCCTTGTTAGAGGAATTATGGACCTTCTTTCTGAGGCAGATTCTGTAAGGTTTATAGAATGGCCCGAACTTATAAAGGAATTCATAAATAGCAATCGCTCTCTGGACATACACATCGAGATTACAGGAAAAAGAGAAAGATTGTTATCTTTGATTTCTGAAAGCCTTCACGTGATTGAAAAATTGAAAGAGTCGCTGAGCCCTTATGAAATTAGGTGAAGCAATTTCAAGCTTCGTAGCCTTCATTCTTGATGAGAGGGGATTGTCTCTAAACACCGTTGAAGCCTATCAGCGAGATTTATTCAAGTTTCTCGAGTTCCGCGGTGATGTCGATACAGTAGACCTCAGCCTTGAAGATATTGATAGCTTTGCAGATTACCTCGACGATCAAGAACTTGCACAAAATACCCGTTCACGCGTTTTCTCAAGCCTCAGAGCGTTCTTTAGTTATCTTGAAATCGAAGGGATGTCCAGGCAGAGCTTCGCTTCAGACATCCAGATTCCGAGAAAGTTAATAAAACTTCCCGATTTCCTTTCAGAAGAAGAAGTTAAAAGACTTCTCGATACTCCTAAACTCGATACGAAGAAAGGGATCAGGGATAGGGCTATTTTAGAATTCCTCTACGCGACAGGTGTTAGAGTATCTGAATTAACAAATTTAAAACTTCAGAACGTATTACTTGATGAGAAGATCGTTAGAGTGACAGGCAAGGGAGGGAAGGAGAGGATTATCCCATTTAATGAATATGCAGAAAAATATTTGCTAATGTATCTTTACGAAGTTCGACCAAAAATTCTTAAGCGCCGTGGTGAAGATAGAGTATTTCTAAATCTAAGAGGCACGCCAATTTCACGGATATCAGTATGGAAAAGTTTAAAGGAATACGCCATAAAGGCCGGAATCAGTAAGAACTTATATCCTCATATATTAAGACATACCTTTGCAACTCACATGCTTAAAAACGGGTGTGATCTGAGAACCCTCCAAATATTTCTCGGGCATTCATCAATGATGACGACACAAATTTACACCCACCTTGATAAGGATTACTTACGGGAAGTACACCGAAAATTCCACCCTCGGGGATAGACTATTCTTCGATTTTTAAATGCAATTCTTTTAATTGTTTTAAATCAATTTCGTTTGGAGCAAGTTCATACAGGGACTGGGCACTTGTTGTTTTAGGAAAGGCAATGCAATCCCTAATACTCTCAAGGCCGAGGAGCATAGCCACAATTCGATCAAAACCAAGGGCAATACCACCATGAGGTGGTGCCCCATATTCAAGGGCCTTAAGCAGAAATCCAAAATTTCTCTCCATCCTCTCCTCATCAATGCCAATAATTTGCATAATCTTCTTCTGAATTCTCACATCATGATTTCTAATGGACCCTGATGCGATCTCCACGCCATTTAAAACAAGATCATATTGTTT
Source organism: Caldifarciminota bacterium UBA5631 (assembly GCA_002421425.1). Classification (GTDB taxonomy): domain Bacteria; phylum Hydrothermota; class Hydrothermia; order UBA1063; family UBA1063; genus UBA1063. The sequence continues at coordinate 71,831 of DIJZ01000023.1, read as the reverse complement.
TCCAACGACCTTAAGAGGGTCAGACTCAAGTAACGGCAGGTGTTCATCTTTGGGCTGAGTGAACATGTGATGACAGGGATCTATTNNATCTATCCGATTTTCTTCCTCATTCCACTCAAAAAGAGGGAAATCGTATACCCAGAGAAACGCGTCTTCGTCAGAGTCGGCTTCCAATATAGTGCTTCTGAGTTTGCCCATAAAACCGTAAGTTTTGTATGTGTCAGGACCTGCGACTACAAAATAGAGGCCATCTTCTGATGATATACTGGGTGGTACATATTTCGCCAGCTGGCCAGAGACCTCCTTTCCGGATTTCTTGAAATACATGAGGCCACCAGCGCCTTCTTTCACAAGTTGTTCTCTCAGATTTTCGATTTCTTTTCGGGAAAAATCTTTTCTAGACCGCAGTCCCAGTATCTTTCCTCCCTCACTAATTACCTTCCGAAGGATATCACTCTGTGAATCCCTAAACAGTCCTGTAAGATCAATTATCTCTTCCTTCAATCGAAGATCAGGTTTATCACTTCCAAATCGTGTAATTGCTTCATGATAACTCATTCTTAGAAAAGGTGTTTTAAGATTTTTATTAAACAATTCTGAGTAAATATTTCTAAAAAGCTCTTCAATCAACGAAAAGATGTCGTCAATTTCAGGGAAGCTCATTTCAAGGTCAATCTGCGTAAATTCTGGCTGGCGGTCTTGCCTCAAATCTTCGTCTCTGAAACATTTCACAATCTGGAAATACCTGTCGAAACCTGAGGACATCAGAATCTGCTTGTAGAGTTGAGGAGATTGTGGTAGAGCATAGAATTTTCCTGGAAAGTTTCGAGAAGGAACCACAAAGTCCCTTGCTCCCTCTGGCGTACTCTTCGTCAGGAAAGGCGTCTCGATCTCGAGAAACCCTTTAGAACTCAAAAAATTTCGCACAAGTTGAAGGAGTTTGTGCCTGAAAATCAGATTTCTTTGCATCTGCGGTCTTCTCAAGTCGAGGAACCTCCACACAAGACGCGTTTCTTCCTGAATTTTCGCTTCATCCTCAGGCAAAAATGGTAGGGGTGGAGTAGTGTTCAGAATCTCAAAATCTGTAACTTCAACTTCGATAGAACCGGTTGGCATTTCAGGGTTAATCATATCATCCGGACGCCTTCTCACAATTCCCGATGCCCTGACAACATAGTAAAGTCCAGCTTCCTTCGCCTTTTCAAATATATCTACCCTGGATGGCTCCACGATTAGTTGCACCCGTCCGTACCTGTCCCTGAGATCGATGAAGAGCACACCACCAAGGTCTCTTACTCTTCTTACCCACCCAGCGAGGACTACTTCCTTGCCAATATGATTTTCGTTCAACTCTCCACAATTATGAGTCCTTAACATCCTGATTATCTCCCTAGAAGTGCAGGGTAATTCATTCCAAAACGTTCTTTATAATATTTTCTCAAGGCAAAAAGAAGGATAAGGTTCAACAGAAGAAAAGTCGGGAACTTTACTGAAACAAGCAATATAAAAAGCACTGCAGGTAATCGATACGAAACTTTTGTTAGTATCATATCTTCGGTATTATCCCACAGAGAAAGAACCGAAAAAATAGCACCAAAAATCGAAGGAACAATTATCAGTATATCCATCTCAAGAAAGGCATAAACCAGGCTGAACACAAATAGAAGAGTAGAAAAGAGGAGTGCAAGCCTCTTTCCAAGGAAAACACCCGTGGTAATCTTTCCGGATCTCCTGTCACCAGGAATATCGGGAATAGTTGTGTTAACAAATACTGCTGAAACTAACAGAAAATATCCAAATGAGACTGTTAGTGAATGTAAATTTATGCGTTCCGCAACCGACCATCCAACAATAAATGCTACGCAGCCGTATCCTATACCATTAAATATAATATCGAGGAAAGGCTTTCCTTTAGTTTGGATAGGAGGAATGGAATATAAAAGCCCCATCACCAGCGATACAAAATAGAGAAATAGCAATACGGGACCCCCGATAAAAAACGATAAAATGAGAGACACAATCCCAAGGAAAGCAGCATAAATTGTGGCGCTTCTGACGGAAATAATCCCATTCGGTATCAGAAATAGCTTTCTGTTGATCCGATCAGATTCTCTGTCAACGATCTGATTCACAATATATGTAGAACTCATTAGAAACGTGTAAGTTATAAGGGTGAACCAGAATTTCTTCGGAAGGATAAGCGAAATAGAAAATAACTCAATTCTTGCACCATACATATATCCGATAAAAAGGAATACCCAAACAGGAACCCAAAGAAGAGGTCTGAGAAGAAACAAATAATCATAAATTTTCCCATTTTGATTAACAATGACGTCGTTTTCCATGAACTAAGGATAAACTCGTACTACTGGAAAATCAAACTGTACCGGTGGTGGTGTTAATCCAACAAGCATAGTGCGTGTAATATCACTTCCCATAATGTATCTTATGTTAACTTACATAACTTACTGAAACGGCAAGGGTTATGATTTGGATATTCTTATGCCCTACCATCAAGGCTTATCTAGAATCGCATTAAAACTTGAAACTTCATCCAACGGGAAAGGCCCTCAGTACATAAGATTAACGCATCCGTAGTAATGCAGTTTTGAATTAACAAAGTTAAAGCGATACAATTAGATCTCTTATGCTGCTAATTCTTCAATATCATCATATTAGCAAAGGCCTGGAATTGAACCCTGGAATCTGCCCTGGAACGGTACTTGAAAAACACCTCAGGGACCTAAAACATTGGGGATTTGGAAACTTTGAATTCGATGCTCTGGATTCTGAAATGTTCGCCAGAGTCCACAAGGCAGTGCTTTTCACTTTCGACGATGGGTACAAAAGCGTTCTGGACAAAGCATTTCCACTGTTGAGTAAATACGGCTATAAAGGTGCCGTATTCGCTGTGAGTGGGTTTCTCGGGAAATACAGCAACTGGGAGGTACCTTTCCTCCCTCCTCTACCTCACCTGGACAAAAATGATCTGAGATTTTTGTACAGTCAGGGATGGATAATCGGTTCACATTCTCACACACACAAAGATTTAACGCAGTTACCTGAGAAAGAACTCAGAGAAGAAATCATTACTTCAAAGCAAGCTTTAGAAGACGTAATAGGGGCTGAAGTCGAGTGCTTCTCCTACCCTTATGGGAAATATAATGGGAGGGTTAAACTCGTTTTGATGGAGTCTGGTTTTAGATATGCATTCAAGTCAAGCGGTTTTCCAAAACTGCCCTTAAATTTACTCGAAATTCCACGTCATTCAGTATACCTAATAGATATATCCCTTAGGTACAAGATTGATGCGTTCTATACGCGATTTGAGACCATAAAAGCAATGATTTCAAATGGAATGGCGTGGTTAAGCCCAATTTATATTAGAATCTCACAAATTCTTAAGGGTCACCCAGGTGATGAGGACTGAAGTAATCACCTGTGCAAGTTGCAAGTAGTCCTCAAACCACTTAAGTCTCACTTCTGGGACAAATATGATATCCCCCGGCTGCACCGTGCCAATTTTGCCCTTCGGTATTTTCTTATTTGCTCTAACCACGTACAATCTATGAGATGCGGCCCTGGTGGAATATCCACCGCAGTAAGAAAGGTATGTATCAAGTGTAGCCCCGGGAAGGTACGGTACAAATCCAGGAGATTTTACTTCACCCGCAACAAAAACCTTATCAGTAAATGGTGGAACATAAAGCACGTCTCCAGAAGAGATAAAGCTCTGAAGAGTGAGCTTACCCTTAGAAGCACTGTAAATTTCATCAATTAGGGCGTAAGACCTCAATCCTCCTGCCTTTCTAAGGGCATCCTCTACCCTGATGCTATCATCACATGGAATCATCATTACATTTGCATCAAAGGTTACAAGGTATGTACCCGCTACTGCTTGAAGAACCTGGGACTTAAACTTTTTTACAGGATATCCTTTTACCGCACCCAGAATTTTTACACCTCTTTTTATTTTTGGGACGTTAATACTTTTAACCTTTGCAAGAACAGGGTTATCCCTCAGATCTCCTTTCGTGTAATAATTTTCCAGATTTACTTCCAGTACCTTACCATCATAGGTAATAACAGTGATTTTACTAATATCAGCGTCAAATGTACAAATTCTCTGTGTATCAGCGAGAACGTTAGAAATTCTCAAAGATGCTCTCACGGGAACGGGGCCATTGAACTCGCTTGCTCCAGTTAGAAATAAACTCAACACTCGCGGACTCAGAATTCTTACGTCGAACTCTTTGGCCTTAAGATACTTAGAATACCAGAAAGGCAAACTGTCCTTGAGGTCTTTGAGGGTTAAATTATAGACCTGTTTGAAATCAACGATATTGTAAGATACTGATTGCACAGGCATCAAAGGTGTCTGACTCGTCTGACCGCCGAAAACGGGAGTTACCAATGCAAGCCTTCCACTAAAATCTATGGTAGTCCCAAAAGCAAAAGATAGATCTTTAATCAATATCTGTAGGCTGTCGCCGGGCCCTAGGGCATATTCTTCGTCAGAAAAAAGCTCTTCAGCAGGACCACCTCCAAAAGTAAGTTGTGAAAAAATTACAACTGTGAAAAGAAAACTCATCTTGAATCCTCCTGTGCAATATTTTCAATTTCTTTTAATAGTTCAGAGACAATAACTTCCTCAGAGACTCTTTTAATTATCTTTCCTTTCTTGAATATACTCCCCTTCCCCGGCTCGGCCGCTACCCCAATATCGGCTTCTCTCGCTTCACCAGGCCCATTTACTTCACATCCCATTATTGCAACCTTGATTGGTACTTTAACATTTTTTAGCGCTCTTTCGACATCGTGAACCAGTTTCACGAGATCAATCCGCGTTCTTGCGCAGGTTGGACAGGAAATGATGATAGGTCCGTTATATCGCAAGTTCAGAGATTTCAAAATCTCCCATGCAACGCGTACCTCAATAACTGGATCTTCAGTAAGGGAAACTCTTATCGTATCACCAATACCTTCACTGAGAAGTATTCCAATAGCTATAGATGACTTAACAGTTCCTGGAATTAATGGCCCTGCTTCAGTAACACCCACATGAAGAGGAAAGTCAACTCTTGAGCTCAGCATTCTATAGGATTTGACAGTATCTTTTACTGATGAAGATTTCAATGAAACGATAATGTCATAAAATCCTTCTTCTGAAAAGAAATCAACCCATCTCAAAGCGCTTTCCACAAGGCCTTCAGGAAACACCCCACCATACTTTTCAATAATATCCTCTTCCAGGGATCCTGAATTTACACCAATCCTGACTGATTTACCGTTGGCCTTCAAAGCAGCAATGATTTCTTTCACCTGTTGCATGGTTCCAATATTGCCCGGATTGATTCTAATCTTATCAGCTCCAGCTTCAATTGCTCCAATTGCTATCCTGTAGTTAAAATGCACGTCGGCAACAAGAGGTACAGAAGTCCGTTTTCTGATCTCTTTGAAGGCACTCAGTGAACGCATATCCGGGACAGCAATTCTTACAATCTCACAATCTTCTTTAATAAGTTCTTCAATTTGTTTCAACGTCAGGTCAATATCCGTGGTTTTCGTTGAGGTCATAGACTGGATTCGTACGGGATTCTCGCCTCCAATTCCTATGCTTCCAACTTTAACTTCTCTTGTCAGTCTTTTCATTATTTCAACATTCTAAACTCACGGTACGGTAAAATCAAACAAAATCTGCGTCCTTATTTGATTTTCTTAGCCTTTAATTCCATAATAGAATAAATCAGGAGGCTGCAATGGTTGAAGAAAAATACGTTCTAATGACGGAAGAAGACGTAAAGAAAACTATCAACAGAATTTCCCATGAAATTGTGGAAAAAATTAGAAATCTTGATAGCCTTGTAATCATAGGAATAAAGACCCGGGGGGTTCCTCTGGCAAAAGCGATCAGGGATGAGATAGCAAATATTACTCGCAAAGATATTCCCCTGGGTGCAGTGGACATTACGTTCTACAGGGATGACCTCTCCATGGTAGGAGAGAAGCCTCAGGTTAAAGGAACGGAACTCTCATTCTCCGTGGAAGGGAAAGATGTAATTCTCATTGATGACGTACTGTATACAGGTAGGACTACACGTGCAGCTCTCGATGAAATAATGGATTACGGGAGACCATCCTCTGTTAAATTATGTGTTCTGATTGACAGGGGACATAGAGAACTCCCGATTTGCCCTGATTTTGTTGGTAGAACAATAACAACCACTAGAAATGAAATTGTAAAAGTAAAAGTGAAAGAAATTGACGGTATCACCGAGGTGGTCATCTGCGAAAAAAGAGAAAATGAGTAAGACCCTTGAAATTAAAGTTAATACCTCGCGAAGGCAGGAATTTATTGACATCACTGAAAACGTTAGAAAAATTGTCAGGCAATCTGGTATTGAAAGCGGCATAGCGTTAGTATTTGTCCCTCATACTACAGCCGGAATTACTATAAATGAACACGCAGATCCATCAGTGAAAGCAGACATTCAGAATCGGCTTTCGGAATTAGTTCCTGATGATGCACATTATCAGCATCTGGAAGGGAATGCAGATGCCCATATTAAATCTGTTATTGTAGGGAGCTCTATTTCCATAATAGTTGAAAATGGTGAACCACTCCTGGGAACCTGGCAGGGAATCTTTCTGGCTGAGTTTGACGGTCCGAGAACGAGAAAAATCCTTGTGAAGATTGTTGGTGAAAAGTAATGTGGATTTTCTTTCTTTGTCTTCTTTTCCCACCAAGTTATGCGAAGCCACAGTTTGCATTTTCTGCTGATACTTTAGTCGTAACCCTTAATACTCAGAACCCTTCCCAGATGGCAAAACTGGTATGTGGAAAGGTTGAGGATCCCCTCGATTTTCATTTCGAAAGATATCAAATATCAAAAACTCCAGGTAATCTGCATACGTTCAAAATTACAGGAATCTCCGAAAATCAACACTACATATTCAAAGCAGCCTATTTTGATACCATAACGAAGGTTTACTATGCGACACAGAATTACTTCTTTAAACCTAAGAGAATAGGAAATAAGCTGGAAGAAGGAATTGTAATCGACGCAGGACCTTATTTGTCTCTACCAGCGCAAAATAGAGTGGGAATATCCCTCTATACTAACAGACCTTCAAGGGCTGTACTACGAATAAAGAACCTGATAGAAATTGAAGATACGGTTCTGAAGGAAAGGCACGAATTCTCGGTAAGTATTATGAAACCAGGTATATATGAATATTCAGTAACCGTATATGACGACCGAGATACTTCAACCGGCTTCCTTTACACCTTCAGAATCAGCAATGGGAAGAAGTTAAGAATAGGTGTTTTTGGCGATACAAGAGGTAATCCAAATAGCCTGAATCCAGAGTTTTATGTGGATGGAGTAAATGAAGAAATAGGCAGAAGAGTTCTCAAAGCCCTTTTCGATGAGAAAGTGGATATAATTTTTGTAACGGGGGATCTCATTACTGGAAGAATGCAAAACATAGAATATGCCGAAGAGGAATACAAGTCCTTCATAAAGGCATGCTGGCCTTATATTTCATATGTTCCCGTTATGCCTGTTCCCGGGAATCACGATATGATAGCCCCAGTAATGGAAAATGAAGAAATGCGTTACGACCCACCTCCACCGAACAGTGCAGAAAATCTGTGGGCGAAAGTTTTTACCTTACCAGAAAATGGGCCAGAATCCCCTCAAGGGATGCCACCTTATGTTGAAAACGTCTATTTTCTTAGAATTGGTGATTTCGTCATCTACGCCCTGAATAGTGACTACAACTATACTTTATATAAGAAACTTCCTAACCCTTCCATTCGTCTTCCTGATACGCTGCAACGGAAATGGCTTAGAGAAAAAATCAGAGAAAATTCTTGTGCGAAACATATGATACTCTTGTTCCATGAACCATTAATTGGCCTTGGAATTTCTGAAAGAGGTATAAGGTCACCGGAGGTAGACACCTTTGCCAACTTCATAAAGAATCTGGGTTTCCGATACTACATATCGTGTCATGACCATATGTATGCAAGGGGTAAAATCTTCAATGGACTGACCCAGATAGTCTCAGCGGGTGGCGGGGCCCCTCTTTACGATTTAAAAAAGGAATTACTTGATTCTAGAGACATTGTTATAGAAAAGTATGTGAAAACGTTCAACTATCTCGTTATTGAACCTGTAGATCGTAAAAGGTTGAGAATTACAGCCAAGAGTCTGAGTGGAAGAATCCTGGACGTATTCGAAACAAAATGAAAAACATTAGAAATTTCTCTATAATTGCACACATCGATCACGGTAAATCAACATTAGCCGATAGAATGCTTGAATTTACAAAAACTGTTAGACCCGAAAAACTCCAGGAACAGTTTTTGGATTCTATGGAACTCGAACGCGAAAAAGGAATAACAATAAAAATGCATCCAGTGAGAATGGAGCTGGACCTCAATGGTAATTCTTATATTCTGAACCTCATTGACACTCCAGGACACGTCGATTTTAACTATGAAGTATCAAGGTCTCTCGCGGCCTGCGAGGGGGCACTGCTCCTCGTCGATGCGTCACAGGGAGTAGAAGCTCAGACTATTACAAATTTTTATCTTGCCCTTGAGCAGAATCTTGAAATCATTCCTGTAATTAACAAAATTGACCTGCCAAATGCCCAGATAGAGAAAGTTGAAAAGCAGATATATGAATTGACTGGTGAACGGGCTCTTAAAATTTCTGCAAAGTTGGGCTGGGGTATTGACGAACTTATGCAAGAAATTGTAAGGAGAATCCCACCCCCTACCGGGAACCCTAATTCACATGCAAGAGCTCTAATATTCGACGCAAAGTATGAAGACTACAGAGGGGTAATAGTTTTCGTAAGAATCTTTGACGGCAGTATCACTCCGGGAATGAAGATAATGATGAAATCCACCGGGATGGTTTACGAAGTTGTGGAAATTGGGTATCTTAAACCCGAAATGACAAAGGCTACAGAACTCAAAACAGGAGAAGTGGGGTACCTCACTGCAGCAATCCGTGAAATCTCAGAAGCACGGGTTGGCGATACAATTGTTGACGCTCGTGCTCCGGAGACTCCACCTTTACCAGGCTATAGAGAGCCAAAGCCTGTTGTATTTGCAGGGATATACCCGACAGTACCGTCCGATTACGATTTACTCTCGAAGGCAATAGGAAAATTAAAGCTAAACGATGCCTCACTTCAGTTCACCGCAGAGTACTCCCCTGCCCTGGGACCAGGCTTCCGATGCGGCTTTCTCGGAATGCTACACATGGAAATTTTCAAAGAGAGACTTAGAAGAGAATTTGACGTAGATATAGTAATCACAACACCAAACGTCGAATACAGAGTGATTCTTGATGATGAAACAGAAGTTATAGTCGACAATCCGTCAGAGTTCCCAGAAATATTCAAGAGAGCTCTGGAGCCTTACGCGCGAGTTGAAATCATAACCCCAAAAGAATATCTTGGAGCAGTCCAAAAATTGAGCCTATCAAGGAGGGGAATTCAAACGAGATTTCAGTTTCTCGACGAGGACACGGTACTCTTTGAATTTGAAATGCCCCTGAGTGAGATTATTTTTGATTTTCACGATCGACTTAAAAGCATTTCAAGGGGATACGCTTCCTTTGACTACGAAATCATAGACTACCGCGAATCCGATGTCGTGAGGCTTGACTTCCTTATTGCAGGCGAGAGAATTGATGCACTTTCCCTCGTGGTTCACAGGGATGAAGCCTATTATACTGGCCGTAAGATTGCAGAGAAACTCAGAAAAGAAATACCAAGACAGCTCTTTGAGGTGTCTATTCAGGCTGCCATCGGGAAGAAAATTATCGCAAAAGAGAGAATTGCCCCTATCAGAAAGGATGTGACGGCAAAATGTTACGGTGGCGATATAACCAGGAAACGAAAGTTGCTCGAAAAACAGAAAGAAGGAAAAAAGAAATTGAAGAGAATTGGAAAGGTGGAACTCCCTCAGGAAGCTTTTCTTAACATTGTAAAAGCGGAGGAATAAGATGAAAGTTATGATGGCAACTGATCACTACTACCCTTACCCGGGAGGAATCACAGAACATACTTACCATCTAAGCAGAGAACTAATCAAATTGGGTGTAGAAGTCGAGGTGCTTACTTCAAACTTTCCTCATCACTTTATAGATGCACCACCTGATTCACATATCATCCCGGTCCACAGAGTTGGGAAGTCTTACTATATAAGGGCAAATAAATCGCAGACCTGTTTTTCCTTTTCAAGAAAATTAACCACTGAAATAAAAACAATAGTCGAAATTGGTAACTTTGATATTGTCCATTCGCAAAACTCTGTGGCTCCTACCATTCCATACCTTAGTTTGCTGTATTCAAAGTCAATTAACTTTGCAACGTTTCACTCATACCACGGCTTTTCGCTTGGTTACGAGCTATTCAAGCCACTTCTACTGCCAGTCTACCAAAAACTGGATGGAAAAATCTTCGTATCAAAGCCCGCCCTTGAAACTATTGAGAGGCACTTCCCCGTCGAAAATTATAAGATAATTCCAAATGGAATTGATGTTGAAAAATTCATCCCTGAGGGTGAGAAATACGAATTTCCTTTTGAAAGAAAGGAAGACGAAATCGTAATTCTCTTTGTTGGAAGACTTGAGATGAGGAAGGGCACAAGGTACCTTATAGAGGCCTTCAATAGATTAGGTCAAAAGTATGAAAACACCAGATTAGTGATCGCAGGAGACGGGCCCCTCAGAGAATCCCTTGAGAATCAAGTCATACCCAAACTGAAAAACAGAGTCCACTTCCTGGGATTCATTTCAAGTTTTAAATTACCTGCTCTTTACAGGTCCTGTGATATTTTTGTGTCTCCTGCAACGGGAGGAGAAAGCTTCGGAATCGTGCTTCTGGAAGCTATGGCTTCCGGAAAGGCTGTGGTAGCTTCAGACAATGAAGGATACAGGGAACTGGTTACACATGGCGAAGATGGTTTCTTGTTCAGAAGGAAAGACGTGGGCATGCTTTGCGAAGTACTCGAGCTTCTTATCCTGAACAAAGACCTGAGAATCGAGGTAGGTATAAAAGGAAGAAAGAAATCCCTAAGTTATTCATGGGATACCATTGCAAGAAGGGTACTCCAGTACTATGAAGAGGTCATGTACAGAAAGAAATGAAAATGCACATCATTGATGGATACAATGTAATCTACTCTATTTCTCTTTTCAAGCAATACTTGGAAAATTCTGAATCAGGGCTGGAAAAATGCCGGGAAGAACTAATACGCCTCTGTAAAGAAAAATTTGGAAGGTATTTCCTTCTTGTGTTTGACGGCAAAGTGGGCGGGCGCGCACCCGAAAGTTCGTCGACCATCTTTACCACAGAGGGTGTAAAAGCAGATGAAGTTATAGTAGAGCTGGTTACGAGATATGCGAGAGAAGATAATGAAGTTTACGTATATTCAAGAGATCGGAGCCTGATGGACCGCTGCAAGATCAGAGGGGCTATTCCAGCGGATCCGGAAGCAGTTTTTAAAGCAAGAAAGGAGAGAATTGTTGGTTCAAAAGCAGAACGAGGCAGTAAATCCACAAACAGCCTGAAAAAATATGACTGGCAGAAGGAATTTGGCTTAAAGAAGGAAAAGAAAAATGAAAGAATTCGATGATCTTTACAAACTCGTAAAGCGCCTGCGTTCTGAAAGTGGATGCCCATGGGATAGACAGCAAACATCCCGAACCATTGCTTTTGATTTAATAGAAGAAGCATACGAAATAAACGATGCAATTGAAAAAGATGACATTGTAAAAATCAGGGAAGAACTGGGTGATCTCCTTTTCTTGGTTTTGATGCACATTCGAATCAAAGAAGAGGAAGGAAAATTTACCCTTGAAGATGTTATTGCAGAAGTGCAACAAAAAATGATATTGAGACACCCTCATGTTTTTGGAGAGAAAAAAATTGAGAGCCTCAGGGAATTACTTGAAAACTGGGAAAAATCTAAAGAATCTCCCCTGGAAACAATACCCGAATCTCTTCCCGCACTCCTTATGGGTCAGAAGCTTATTGAAAAGCTCAGACGGCTCAACAAAGATATACCCTGCAAAGAACTCCTGGACTCGTATCTTAGAACTACAAAGGGTGATTTTGACGAAGAAGTAATCGAAACTATGAAGATACTCTTGAACTATTCTTGCAAAGGAAAAAATCTTGAGAAAGATCTAAGAAGTTTGTTTCTTTTATTAAAACACAGTGCAATCAACTCTTACAACTCTAATAAACACCAGGACGAAACTAAAAAAGATTAGCTTTACAACTAGTACGTATACTCTTCTTCCAATCTTTCCAGCTCAAAAACCGTTGGATTTGCAGGGTCGTAGCAACATAGTCTTATCCTGTGCTCATTTTCTCCATCACCCACTTTCCCACCATATGATAGAACCCTTACAACAGGGTATAGTGTGTTAAAAGCAGCGGGGCAAAGATTGGCTATCGGCCAACCCTTATAAACAAACTCATCCCCAACTTTGTGCCCCAGCGGACATTTGCCACTCCCTTGAATTTCTACAACCCTTAGTTTTACTTTGTATTTAATCATCGAAAAACCTCCTTCTTAGTATTCAAAGGAACTTCCACCAATAAACTCCCGCAGGATTGAAGTTGGAGGTATTTCAAAAGGCATTATACCCATAAAATGGAATAAGAAATTAAGAAGCCGAAGCGCCTCGCTGTAGTTTTCATCATCACACTTAACAGACCTCAGAAGAGGCTCCGTGTAGTTTTTGAGAACTGCAAGTTCATATGTCAGTGCACTGTTGAACATTACATCAGCCTCCTCCTGATACGGGAAAATGAACACTTCTTCGCCTTTTGCAACTTTTGGCCACATAGAAATAGTCTCAGAAGCGGAGTGCCCTCGGTAGCGATAGTCTCTCACCATCCGCCTAATAATTCTGGTGTCTCTTGTGGGAATTCTGTTCAGCCTATCGATGTTAAGCTGTGTCAGACTCGAGACGTAAATTTTAAACTTGTTCTCTTCCTTAATTCCCTCAGTGAGTTCAGGATTGAGCCCGTGAATCCCCTCAACGATGATGATATCTTTACCAGTCAGTTCCATTTCCTCTCTGATACCATCTCTTTTCCCCTTTAGAAAATTGAATTTTGGAATTCCTACCTTTTCCCCGCAAATTAACTTTCTGATGTGATCCCTGAAGAGCTTGAAATCTATAGAGTAGAAATTCTCATAGTCAGGTTGTCCCTCGCTGTCCAGTGGAGTTAATTCTCTATCGAGGAAATAATCGTCCAATGAGATGGTCTTCGGATTCAATCCATTAATAATAAGTTGAATTTTCAGTCTCTTTGAAAACGTGGTTTTTCCCGAGGAAGATGGACCTGCAATGAGCACTAACCTAATCTCCTGGCTTCTCCGCGTGATAATATCAGCGATGTGAGCAATTTTCTTTTCATGAAGCCCTTCCTGGATCTTTATAAGATCTGAAATACGCCCTGATTCAATTGCTTCATTTAGGTGACCAACATCCTCGATTTCCAGAATCTCAGCCCAGGTCTTTGATTCTTGAAAGGTCTCGAAGAGCTTATCTCTTTTTACAGGTTTCGAAAGTTTATATGGGTCCTCATGATCAGGAAGAAAGATCAGGAATCCAATATTATACCTTTTCACATCAAATACTTTAATAAACCCAGCGTCGGGCACGAGGGGCCCTGCCATATAGGCCATATGATCACCAATCCTGTAAAACGTGAATATGTTCTTTGCCATATACTCGATCAGCCTTAACTGATCATACCTTTTTTGTTCCTTAAGATACCTTATAGCTTCCTGTTTTGTAAGGTCCACTGTATCAATTCGTGTTTCAGATCTGGACAGTTCATGAAGACCCCTTCCGATTATTTCTACTGCAATATCAGGACTTACTCCTTCGGCTTCGCCATACAGCGCTTCGCCCAGGGAATGTTCCATTTTCAACGAATTCCTGTATCCAGCCGTAGACAAAAGGTAATCACTCAGAAAAGCAAGTGTCCGTTCATAAGTTCTTCTACCTTCACCTTCAGAAACTGTTAGAAGTCTTACATTACTGCTCTCGGGGAAGTCTGTATGAAAACCAACAAGCTGATTATCAATAATGCACGCCGTATATGGATAATGGACCCTTCCTGCAATATCCCATGCCTTTTTTCTCATTAATCACCTCGCAAACTTTGAAGCAAGTTCTTCGAGAGAAATAAAGTATATTGTGGGTCTCCCGTGAGGACAATGGAAAGGTGCCTCTGTTGTGAACAGCTCATCGACCAACACCGCCATTTCATCCCTTGAGAGAGGATCACCAAATTTAATTGCTGACTTGCACGCAATCGTCTTGATGAAAATATCCAGCTGATCGGGAAGTCCAGGATGTTCTCCCAGCGAATCAATCAGCTCTTTTATATCGTCCCTGGTGACTCTTTTGAAAATCGAAGGTACCTTGTCAATTACAAGAGAATTATCACTTAAAACACGATACTCAAATCCAAAAGAATTGAAAAGCTCAGAGTAATCTCTGAAAATCTCCTGTTCTCTAACGGAAAGTTCCACCAGAATCGGAAACATTAATAACTGGGGAACAAAGTTTCTCTTCTTAAGCTTGTCATAAAGGATCCGCTCATGGGCGGCATGCTGGTCAATAATCATAACCCCACTGGCAGTTTGAACAAAAATATAGCTATTATGAGCCTGCCAGAGACCAGGGGTTTTTAGCTTCTCCTCTACGCTATCTCCAGGCTTCTCTCCCACCGATCTAAGAATTTCACCAAACTCCAGCTGTCTTGTAGCCTGAGATTCTTCCACGTTCTTAAGCAATTTCAGTGATGGTAAATAAACATCCGATATAGACTGACTCAAGTCTTTTCTGTAATCTGCGATGCGCTTGCTTATGATACTGAAAACCCTCTCGCTCAATTTCAAATACGGTGCAACCTTAATTTCTCTCTTCTGCGGATGTATATTGAAATCGACATACTCAGGATTGATATTAAACTTTATAACAAAATATGGATTGCCCTGTGGTATGTCATATGCCCTATATATAACCTTCCTTATTTGATCATACCTTACGCGTCTTCCGTTTACCAAAATAATCTGCTCGGAAACTTTATTTGCCACTTTATCTGGCTTTTCAATGAAACCCACAAGGTTTAGATTGTTATCGTCATATCTTACGAGTAAGGCGTTCTCAACAAAATCGTTACCAAAAATTGCAAGCACCCTCTGGGCAAAGTCCCCTTTTGTTAAATCCAGCTTTTTAACCCCATCTTCATAAAAGACAAACTCTATGTCATGATGCCACAGTGCATATGAAATAATTTCTGAAAGCACTCTCTTCCCTTCTTCTCTTTTTGAGAGTAAAAACTTCCTTCTAACTGGAATATTGAAAAAGAGATCTCGAACTATGACCGTTGTGCCCTTCTTCTGGGGTGCAGGTCTGCACACCTTCTGAACACCTGCCTCAAATTCACACTCCCAACCATTTTCCACTCTTTCATCCACAGAAGACCTTATAGTAAGCAAAGATACCTGCGATATAGCGTAAAGAGCTTCACCTCGAAATCCCAGGGTATTTAGCTTTTTGAGATCTTCAAAGGAATTAATCTTACTGGTTGTAAAATGTTCCACTGCAACGGGAATTTCATCCCTTTGAAGGCCAGTTCCATTATCAGTGATCTCTATGGAATCTGTGCCACCACCCTCTATCTTTATTACGATGGAATCAGCTCCAGCGTCAATGCTATTTTCAATTAACTCCCTCACGCAGGATGCGGGATTTTCAATCACTTCGCCTGCCGAGATTTTTTTGATTACTTCTTCAGGTAATCTCTTTATCATGTTCTTCATCCAGTACCTTCCTCAATACATCCGATGTATCAAAACCCGTTTTTCTCAGTTTCTCAGCCAGGACTGCTGCTTCAATCCTTGAGACAATCAATTCATTGACTCTGGTAGGGAGTTTGATAATAGGAAATTTTCTGCGAAATATCTCAATTTCCTCGTGAGCAACTGTTCCTTTAACTGATTCTGGTTTTGAAAGTTCTACAATAAGACTTAATTCAGTTTTGCTCTTTATCCTGCCGGGGCCGAAGGCTTTCATAACATCCATGATCCCCAATCCTCTGAGTTCCATAAAATATCTCAACTCTGCCCTGCTGCTACCCGAGGTAACAGTTACAGCCCCATAAGGGTAATCAACAAGCTTTACAAGATCATCGGCCACAAAGAAATGACCTCTCCTCATAAGTTCCAAAACGCATTCAGATTTTCCTGAACCTGATTCCCCCATCAGCACTACTCCCTCTCCAAAAACCTCCACGGCGCTGGCATGTATTAGGGTAAAGGGGGAGAATTTGTACAGGAGGTATAAATTTATATAACGATGAACATGCTCAGGAGATGCAGCCGTAAGCAGAACAGGAACGGAATTTGGAATCTGTTTCAGAATCGCCTGCACTTTCTGAGACATCGGTTCAAAAAAGATAATTCCAGAAATCATATTCCAGTTCACACGCAATAACCTCTCCCTAATTTCATCTTCACGAAAGCTAATAATATATTCTTCATCTTCAGGTTCAAAAATGTAAAGAGACTCTCGGGACTGCAAGGCATCAGGGAAAAGCAGCATCCTTACACTCTGAAGTTCCTTCTCGCTTATCTTTCTTGAGTACAACCCGGAGACCCTTTTTAAGGCAGAAAGAATCAACTCCTCCTTAAGTTCCTCAAAAAAACTGCTTAAAAGAACATGTTCAGGCTCTTCTACCTTGAAGTTTTTCTTCATATTTTACCAGCTGGTGTTTAATCCTGTCCTTTATGGAATCCACCAGAATATATGGGTCCTTCTCCGTAGACTTTACTGTCAATGTTTGACCTTTAACCTTTACGACCAGGGTTCCTGAATACCGGCTTCGTTGTTCCTCCATCGTTAGATCAACACTAATAATATAGTTGGAAAACTTATCCAGTATATTTAGTCTCTTCTCAATGTACTCCCTCAGTGCATCAGTGATTTCGAAGTTTTTTGCCGTGAGGACTATATTCATACGCTGCCTCCTTAATTTTTGTAAATATGAGTTTATGCCTTGGCCTTCAAAATGTCAAAAACTTTCTTTGAAACCTGTTCGGGTGCAAGTTCATACATCTGATAAAGGTCTTTCGCAGCCCCTGAGCGGGCGTAACCCGGAACACCGAACTTAATTATACTTACAGGAATACCTTTTGAAACGTAAAAGTCTGCAAGTATCGTCCCAAGACCTGTTAGCACATTATGGTCCTCATAAACAAAAATTGGATGCTGGGTAATTTCCTTCCTTAATAAGAGGTCCTCGTCCAGGCGAAAAGGTGCTGAAATGTTTATCACATTAAGTGTAACACCTTTCGACGACAGGTGCTCGTAAACTTCAATTCCCTTATGAACCGTCGCACCATACACCACAATGGACCCGGAATTCCCCTCTCTAAGTAAATCTGCGACTCCATATTGAAACTCATACTTTTCCCCAAAAAATGGTTCTCCTGAAGTATCAACTATTATTGGCCAATTCGACCGGCCAACAGCAATAGCAAAATTCCCGAACTCTTTCATAATATGATTGAATGCTTTTTGAGCCTGATTACCATCGGCTGGAATAATTAACTTAAATCCATACAGGTTTCTCAATACTCCGATATAGTCAATACAGTGGTGAGTTTTGCCATCTTCTCCCACGTCAATTCCTATGTGGGAAACCACGAGTTTCAGGTTCGTTCTATTTATGTCATTGAGCCTCTGCTGATTATATGTTTCATCTATGCCAAAAACACCAAAATCTCCAAAGACTGAAATTACTCCCTGAGTGCTTGCAGCACCTGCCACCGTTGCCGTTGAGTGCTCTTGAACTCCATTCTCAAAAAAGTGGGCAGGAAAGTTCTTTTGAAATTCAGTAAATCTTAAAGATTCAGCAAGATCACAATCAAAAACCGCTACGGGCGTATGGCCGGAGAGATTAAGATTCACGTCACCAAAACGTTTCAACTGATTCCCTACAGCTACCCTTGTTGCCACCTTCTCGCTGGCTCCGTACAAAGTGACATCAGGTATTGAAATCGTAATATCATATTCAAACTTCCTTCTAAATTCCGGGAATTCGGCCCTCTTTCTCTTTTCTTCGTAGAATTGAAGATCATCCACAACGCAAAGCTCTTCAATTGCCCTCTTATATTCTTCATAATTTAACGCTTTTCCGTGGTAAGCTTCGACATTTTCCATGAAGGAAACACCCTTTCCCATTACTGTATGTGCAAGTATGCACACAGGAGCGTCCTTGTTCAAAATAGCTTCTCGAAGCGCCCAATATATCTGCGCATAGTTGTGGCCATCGATATCAATTACCCTCCAGCCATCAGCTTCGTAGTTAGATTTTATGTTCACAGGCATTATTTCATGAGCATTTCCGGATATTTGCTTGTCATTATAGTCTACGATGACAGTGATATTGTTCAAGCCAAATTTTTTCGCAATCCTGCGTGCTTCGGCTACCTGTCCCTTTGCCTGCTCGGCGTCGCTCATAAGAACAAAGACATGAAAATCCCTTTTAAGAATCCTGGATGCAATTGCAAATCCGACTCCTGCTGATAATCCCTGTCCTAAATTTCCCGTTGTCCACTCAACGCCAGGAACTTCGCGCTCCACGTGACCTTCAAAAGGGGAACCCGCCATTCTGAAGTATGCGATTGCATCATTTATATCGAAAAAACCACGTCTTCCCAGGACAGCGTATACCCCTGGCGACGTGTGTCCATGGGATACGACAATCCTATCACGCATTTCCCAATCAGGGTGTTCAGGATTAATTCTTGCATATCTCCACACTACAAGGTAAAGGTCGCATGACGACATAGAACCGCCGGGATGTCCTGATTGTGCAAGGGTGGTCATTTTGATGATATCGCCCCTGACTACTCTTCCGAGATTCTTAAGTTCTGCTATTTCTGTCTCACTAAGAACTGGCTTTTCAAATGGCATAAAAAAACTCCTTTGCATAATTATAAACTAAGCTTTTTAGACAGAAAAGAGAACTGCAGCAGAAAATGCCTTAATTAAGTGGAATTTCCCCAGTAATACTAAAACTTCAAGGCCCTCAACGCCCAGTTTGACTAAATAAGCCATAAGCCTTATATGTTTAACTATGAAAGTGTTAATTTCTATTTTAATATCAGTGGCGTTAGTTCTTCTTGTAGCACTGCAAGTTTATGTATTTGTGCTACTACTGAAACTCAATGAAAGCCTCAAAAAACTTAATACCCTTATGGATTCCGTTGGCACCCAGCTTCCTGAAATCCTTGAAAACTTGCGGATAATCACTTTGAAAGCCAAAATTGTAAGTGCTGATGTAGAGAGGGGATTCAAACAGGTATCCAAAACGATGTCCTTCTTCCTGCCGATTTCCTCTTTCTTTAAGCTACTATTGGGGTTTTTCAGAAAAAGGGAGGAAAGAAATGACTGAAAAAAAAGAATGTGTTGCACTTCCATTCATCGGAGGTGTAATAGTAGGTGCAATTCTTGCCCTGCTTTTCACACCTGGTACGGGCAAGGAAAACCGTGAAAAAATCAAATCATACGCTCAAAATCTGGTCGAAATAATCAAAAAGAAAATCGAAGAAGAAAAAACCTAGCAAGTAGTAGATATTGTAAACGACAAGAAGGAGGTTTTTATGGCAGTAAAAGTTGGAATTAATGGGTTTGGGCGCATTGGAAGACAGGTTCTAAAAATCGGACTGGAGCGGAAAGACCTGGAATTCGTGGCAGTAAATGACCTCGCAGAACCTGAGATACTTGCAACCCTGCTAAAATATGACTCTGTTTTTGGAAAATACGCAAAAGACGTCAGTGTTGAAGGCGATTCTATAATTGTCGGTTCCCAGAAAGTAAAAGTACTTAAAGAAAAGGACCCTGCGAATCTCCCATGGGATGCTCTTGGGGTTCAAATCGTAGTTGAATCAACCGGGTTGTTTACGAGCAAAGAAAAAGCAAGTGTTCATATGAAAGGTAGCGTCAGAAAGGTAGTCATAAGCGCCCCCGCGAAAGGTGAAATTGATGCAACAATAGTGATGGGAGTTAACGAAAATATATACGATCCTGCAAGGCACCACATTGTTTCGTCTTCTTCGTGTACAACAAATGCTTTTGCTCACATTGTCAAAGTATTGCACGATAACTTTGGCATAAAGCGCGGCGTAATGACTACTGTGCACGCATACACCAATGATCAGAGAATCCTTGACCAGCCTCACAAGGACGTAAGAAGAGCTAGAGCAGCAGGCTTGTCCATTATCCCAACATCAACGGGTGCTGCTAAGACTATCTTTGAAATCTATCCAGAACTAAAGGGTAAAATACAGGCGATTTCTCTGCGCGTTCCCGTGTCTGATGTTTCTATAGTTGATTTCGCATGTGAAGTGGAAAAAGCAACAACACAAGAGGCTGTAAACGAGGCTTTCAAAAAAGCACAATCTAAATACTTAATGTACTGTGAGGAACCCCTCGTTTCTATTGATTTTGTTGGAGACACTCACTCTGTAATTTTTGATCCATCCCTCACTCAGGTTGTCGATGGAACGATGGTGAAGGTTTTCGGGTGGTATGATAACGAATGGGGATATTCAACGAGACTTGTTGATTTTATTGAATACATGGCACAAAGGCTATGAGCTACGCAAAACTTTCAATTCTTGATTTACCCGACAATATTTTCAAGGGTAAAAGGGTGTTCGTACGAGTGGACTTCAATGTTCCCATTAAGGATGGGAACATTGTCGATGATATCAGAATTCGCAAAACGATTCCTACAATTACATATCTAACAGATCGTGATGGTAGGGTCATTTTGGCTTCTCACCTTGGTAGACCAAAAGGTTCCAGAGATCCAAAGTATTCATTGAAACCCGTGGCTGAACATCTTTCAAGGTTACTCAAAAAAGAAGTAAAATTTGCTGATGATTGCATTGGCGAAAACACCAGGAAGTTAGTCGACGAATTGAAGGATGGCGAGATACTTCTTCTTGAAAATCTCAGATTTCATGAAGAAGAAGAGAAGAATGATCCGGAATTTTCGGAAAAGTTAGCATCCTATTGCGACATTTACGTTAATGATGCCTTTGCCACTGCTCATAGAGCCCACGCATCAACTTACGGTATGGCTGTGAATGTAAAAACTCGAGCGGCAGGGATTTTGATGAAGAAGGAAGTTGAAGCCCTGACGAAAGTCCGGGAGAATCCTGAACATCCATTCGTGGTGATTCTTGGTGGTGCCAAAGTAAAGGACAAGATAGGACTTATCGAATATCTTCTTCCAAAAGCAGATGCTTTTCTCATCGGTGGCGGAATGGCTTATACCTTTCTGTATGCCACAGGGGTCAAGATAGGAAAATCTCTTCTTGAGGAAGAGATGGTAGAGAAAGTCAAAGACTATATTTCTACAGATAAAATTGTTCTTCCAGAAGACCACGTGGTGGCAGACAAAATTGCTGAGGACGCAAACTACAAAGCGGTGAGAGATATCCCTGATGATATGATGGGAGTCGATATCGGACCCATTACCATTGGAAGGTACATTTCCCTGATTCCTGAAACTGGAACAGTATTCTGGAATGGGCCTCTTGGAGTGATCGAAGTTGACGAGTTTTCAAAGGGAAGCACCGAAATATGCAGAGCTATTGCATACAAAACCAGTCAGGGCGTTTTCTCTGTTCTTGGAGGCGGAGATACTTTAACGGTCCTTGAGAAGACAAGACTTGATGAAGACAGGTTCAGCCACGTTTCATCTGGAGGAGGCGCAACCCTCGAATTCCTCGCAGGCATGGACTTACCCGGAATAAAAATACTGGACGACAGGAAAGACTGATTACAAATCTTCTAAATTAACTCTACTAAACTACTCTTCGTACAACTGCTTAAAGATATCATTTGCACGGTCTCCATACTTCTCTCGAAGCCTTCTCAACGCTCTATCCCGCAGCTGCGATACCCTTTGTTTAGTTATTCCGAGCTTGTTTCCAATCTCCTCAAGGGTGTATCTTTTCCCATCTTCAAATCCAAAGGAAAGTTTTATTATTTCAGACTCCTTTTTGCTCAGGAACCCAAATATTTCCTTAACTAGCTGATTCATTTTGACTTCTGCATAATACTTTTCTGGTGAAGGGAGAGCTTTCTGACCCACAATGTCAACGAGAGTTTCTTTATTGTCCTCCTCTTCGTCGATGGCCCGGTCAAGGCTTCTTGGAGAGAGGGAAACGGCCCTGAGCGCTCTTACCTCATGAGAAGAAAGGCCAACAGCATCAGCAATATCTTCATCGGTAGGATTTTTGCCTTCTCTTGAAATATACTCTCTTTCTGCACGCTTAATCTGCCTGATTTTTCTTATAATGGAATCCGGGAATTTAATGTCCCCGAGATAGCTTTTTAAAAACTTAATCATGTAGTCTCTCGCCCAGTACCAGGCATAGGAATAGAGCCTGTTGGCTTTGGTTGGGTCGAACTTCTTTATGGCCACAAGTACACCTCTATTCCCCTCGTTGACGAGATCGGGAATTATATCATTCCCAAGCTGGAAGACGCTCGCAAGGTACTTGGCCATTTCAAATATCTGCGGGAGTGTGGCGACTATAAGTTTTTCTACAGCTTCTTTATCACCAGACTTAGCTCTCTTGATGTACTCCAATTCCGTTTCGGGGGATAACTCTCTCGAAACGTGCTCAATTTCCTTAAAAAGGTATTCGAAGGAACTGTCACTCCGCTTTTCTGTCATCAATAAATGATTGAAACCTTTTTACACTGCTTACCTGAGCAGCTTCTCGTACAATTCAAGCGGATAGACGTCAAGAGACCTGACCCAAGAAGAAAGTTTTTCAACTCGATCCTTCGGATCCGCAGGAATATCGAGAGGACGCCCACGGCAATCTATCACGATTCCCACTACTCCACCCTCAACTTCCGTTTCCAGGCGTTTCCCTTTTCCTGCCCCAACATCAAAATTCTTGGATGGCTCAATGATCGCTTTTGCCTTTTCTCCAGGACCAAAAGGAATTCTTATAAGTTCACCAAAGTTGATTTCTTTTTCAATTTTTGACCCATCCTGCATTACAAGGGTAAGTCCAATACATTTTTTACCTTCTTTATCAACACCTACAGGGGAAATGGATGATCCAAGCCTTATAAGGCAATCCCTATCGAAAACCTCCGTTGCTGCTGCCTCGTGAACTTCTGAAAGAACACCAAGATGGGGCATCATGAAAATAGAGTCAACAGCAAGCATTGTAACACCCTCAGGCTGGAAGGCATCTAACATCATTAGGGCTGACTGAACCCTTCTTGGAGCATGAGAAAGGACTCCTCCGGAGCCAATAACGAGGGCAAGCGACATCATATCAACAAGGGTTGCCCCCGAAAGAGTCTGAGCGAAGGCTTCAGAAATAGTTCTTTCCTGCTGCACTCCCTTCAAACCAACGGCCATTGTCTTATGGTGCTCGAAGGCAAGTCTCAACGCTTCTCTCGCTATAGCCTGTTCGATAATCAGTTCCTCAAGGGTTTGCGGAATGGTGGTAGGTCTGATCATCTTGTTCCTGATTCTGTTCTTAAGGTCATATTCATCAATGGAAAAAGGTACCCATCTCAAAATGTTCTCCACGCCGGCTGAAACGAGTACGTTAGAAATAGAATAACTCATTCCGAGATTTGCAGAAACTGTTCTATTGAATATACCACCGAAAACGGAGAAGACGTCCGTTGTAGCACCACCTATATCTACACCAAGAACGTCAATGTTCTCTTTCCTTGCAACCTTTTCAACAAGCAAACCTACGGCTCCAGGAGTGGGCATAATGGGATGATCTGTCCAGCTCATAAGTTTCTTGTAACCGGGAGCATGCTGCATTACATGCTCCATAAATAGGTCATGAATCTTATGCCGTGCAGGTCCAAGGTTCTCTCTCTCCAGAACCGGTCTTATGTTATCAACAACGAACAAAGCAACCTTATCCCCGAGAATCTTTTCTATTTCTTGTCTTGCATCTTTATTACCTGCGTAGATAACTGGGAGGGCATACCCTGTGCCAAATCTTGGCTTTGGGTCCGCTGCTCTTATTAGCTCGGCAAGTTCAACTACGTGTTTTATTGTTCCACCATCGACGCCACCTGCAAGAAGGATCATATCAGGTCGAAGCCTTCTGATAAGTTCGACCCTTTCGTGAGGCATTCTTCCGTCATTCGACGCAATTACTTCCATCACAATGGCACCGGCACCAAGTGCGGCCCTGGCTGCACTTTCAGCCGTCATTGTCTTCACAACTCCGCAGACAAGCATCTGTAAACCACCACCGGCAGATGAGGTAGACACGTAAACATCTACTCCACTATTCTCATCGTGCTTTGGCTTAATTATCGTTTCACCGTCAAGAAATCTAATTCCAGTAAGTTCTTCAACTTCTCTAAAGGAATTTAAAACCCCTCTAGTGACATCTTCAAATGGAGCTTCTACAGTTGTGGGTGCTTCTCCACGGGTAATTAATCTATAACCTTCATTTTTCTTTTCTATTAAAATTGCCTTTGTTGTCGTACTGCCACAATCTGTTGCAATTATCCTCTCGAGATCTTTCCCATCCGCCATTTTAACCTCCCAATATAGTCTAACCCACTCTGACTGTTATCAATTTTAACGAATAAGTCTCAAAATATCAAAAATAGCAATTAAAATCATCAGTATTATAAGAATTGTGAAACCAATAAGCTGAATAATCCTCTTCGCCTCGGGTGAAAACTCCCGCCTGAAGATACCTTCGAGAAGGTAGACCCAGAAGTGCCAGCCGTCAAGTGCAGGAATTGGAAGAAGATTCACAATGAAGAGGTTAATCGAAATGAGCCCAAGCAAATAGAATAACTGGAATAACCCATAACTTGTAGCACTGTAAATTACCTTTCCGATCATTATTGGTCCACCAAGGTTTGAAATGGGAACCTTTCCCCTGAAAAGCCTCAGAAGATAGACGATAAATATCCACGTCACTTCTGCGCTTCTTGTGACTGAAACAGCAATTGCATCTAAGATGTTCAGGCGTTTTCTTATTGAAGGCGCAGTAATCCCAATCCTTCCAATCTTCACATTCTCCATAGAAACTTCTTCGGATACCTTCAAGGTAAATTGTAGGGTATCACTATCTCTGAGAACGTTGAGTCTTACTTCCTTGCCGGCACTTTGCCTTATTGAATCCACAAGGTCGCTCCAGGTCTGAATCTCTGTGTTGTTGAAACTCAGAATGCGATCCCCTCTTTTAATACCAGCTTTGAAGGCCGGGCTACCCTTTTCTACACGATTGACAACCGGGGGGATATAAAAAACAACATTCAAAGAATCAAACTTTCTCCCCCTTAGTGTAATGTCAACAACCTCATTAGCCCGCAAAACACTTACGTGATGAAGTTCGCGCTTTGAAAAGTAGTAGTACAGGTCTTCAATGGTTTTTACAGATTTGCCATCAATAGAAATGATACTGTCGCCCCTTTGAAACTCAGTTAAGGTGTCCTGAACTTGATAGACTCTGTATAGTGGAATTGTCTCGTACCCGATAATTGAATACCCTACTACAAAAACAACAATCGCAAGTATTAAATTAAAAATAGGCCCTGAGATTACTACAAGCATCTTCTTATAGAAAGGCTGAGGCCAGAAGTCCCCCGAATTCAAAACATCTTTCTTTTCTTCTCCCTGGATTTTTACGTAGCCACCAAAAGGTATTAAAGATACAGAATATCGCGTACCATATTTGTCTTTAAAAGAAAGCAACCTGGGTCCAAAGCCTATAGAAAACTCTTCAACACCAATCTTTAGACTTCTGCACGCAAAGAAGTGTCCAAATTCATGAACTGTAATTAGAATTCCAAGGAAAATCAAAATAAGGATTACCGTCAGCATTCTATTAATCCCTGGATTCTACCAGAGTGAATTTCATAACCCTCTTCCACCCTTCAAAACCGTCTCGCAGCATATAGCTGTTTCCGAAGCCTTCTTTTCTCAAGTATTCTAGTATTTCTTTGTCTTTTTGGGAGTCGCTAATAAGGACAATCATCGTTCCTTTTGGGACTCTCAACTTCTTGAATTCCTCATTAAAACGATCCTTTTGAATCCAGATGGAACCGACTAGATGTTCGCGATCATATTTCCTCCTCTCCCTAAGGTCAAAAATCAAAACATAATATCTCTGAAGCGCTTCAGGATCAATTGACCTCTTGTTTACGGTGCCCTTGAGAGTCAGGTAAATCTCTTTTTTTTCCGGACTTAGCAATGAAATCTTAACATACTCAGTTACCTCGCCGGAATATCCTTTTGTATTGAAAACAGCTTCAAGTATGAGAGAGTCCCCCGGGAGTATTTTACCACTGGAATATGTAGTATAGGTGCAACCACAACTTGGACGGATCGATTTAATTACCACTGTGTCAGTAGATGAAGGATTCTTCAGCCAGAAAATTGCCCTTACTGTATCTCCTTCCTCAACCTGTCCATAGTTATAGACCTCAGGCTGTATTATTAAAACAACTACAAGAGATAGACATAAGAAAAACATAACTCCTCCTTTTACAATTGTAATGTGCCCGATAAATTCTATCAAATACCATTCTTTCAAGCACTGTTTGATTATGTTAAGAGGAAGTTATACACTTATTTTGATAATGAAATGTTCGCACTGTGGATATGAAAATCCCTCGAATGCTAATTTCTGCTTAAATTGTGGAGCTCCTTTAAAGCACGTTGTTATTCCGGAAAAAAGAAATGTTACGGTCCTGTTTGCGGACCTTGTGAATTTCACCAGAATAAGCGAAAACAAAGACCCTGAAGATGTCCTAAACATGCTCAATGCCATATTTGAGGTTTTTGAGCAGATCGTATACAAATATGATGGGACCGTTGATAAATACCTCGGGGATGGTATTATGGTCTTATTTGGTGCTCCTGTTGCCCACGAAGACGACATAGAAAGGGCTGTAAGGTGTGGAGCAGAAATCCTAGCAAGTGTCGAAGAAATAAGGGAGAATCTAAGTGAAGAAATACATGTAAAGGTCTCCTTGAATACAGGTTACGTAATAAGCGGGTATACCGGCGGTACAAAAAAACAAATGTACACGGTAATTGGAGATACCGTAAACGTAGCAGAAAAGATAAATGAAATAGCAGAACCCGACACCGTCGTTCTAACTGAGAAAATCGCAGAATATACTTCCAACTCTTTCGATTTCAAAAGGCTGGGATATTTTACGATTCCCGGAAGAGAAGAACCCATTATGCTTTATCAGTATATTGGTACAAAGTCTTCTGAATATGGTCCTTCAACAATAAAAGGAAAACTGGTGCCCCTAGTCGGGCGTAAAAAAGAGCTTGAAACTCTGATAAATCTTTTGAATTCATCAGTACAGGGATCGGGAAAGATTATAACTTTAATAGGAGAAGCAGGTGTTGGAAAATCAAGAATGAAATTTGAAATTAAAAACTACTGCAAAGAGAACCTGGATCTCACTGTACTGGAAGCAGATTGTAAGAGTCAAAATAGGGATGCCGTCTATGCCCCATTCATTGAGATACTAAATTCATTTTTTGGAGTGGCACACGGAGATGACA
The DNA here is from genome assembly GCA_002421425.1 of Caldifarciminota bacterium UBA5631. Classification (GTDB taxonomy): domain Bacteria; phylum Hydrothermota; class Hydrothermia; order UBA1063; family UBA1063; genus UBA1063. The sequence continues at coordinate 44,150 of DIJZ01000023.1, read as the reverse complement.
GAGAGTCGAGAACACAAAAAGTTTCGAAACTGTTACAAGAAATACAACTCGATGATGAAAAGTGCAGTGTTTTAAGGAACTTTCTCGGGATTGAAACCGAAGTGAAACCAAAGGAAAAAATTGAAGTATTCAATGCAATATGTGACACGATTCGCCTTGCATCAAGGAAGAAACCCATATTTATCATTATTGAAGATGCTCACTGGATCGATGATGCTTCCGTTGATTTACTTAAGTTTCTATCAGAGAAGGTTAAAGAAATGAACGTTTTCATCTTAATTACTTATAGACCTTCCCATAGAGTTTCTTTACTGGATCTCCCTTATCTTGAAACTCTTTATGTTACTAACCTTTCCCGTGATGACTCCGGTGAATTGATTAAAAACCTTCTCGGTGTCAGGGAAGTCCCTCGAGAGTTTCTTGATCTCATTTACAAAAGAACAGAAGGAAATCCTCTCTTCATAGAGGAACTAACAGAAAGACTCTACAAAGAGGGATTCTTTGAAATCAAAAACGGCACTTTAAAGCTTCTGAAAAATCTTGATACTGCTTCAATCCCAGACAAAATTACGAATCTGTTCCTGCAGGAAATAGACAAGCTTCCACCCGACACAAAACAGGTTGCAAAGGTTGCATCAGTCATTGGAAGAGAGTTTCAAAAGAGCATCCTGCTGGAAGTTATAAAAATTGAGAATATTGACCAGCACTTGAAAAAGCTCGAAGAATCCGGCCTGGCGTTCGCAGATCGCGCAAGAGAAGACCAGTACATATTCAAACATTCCTTTGTGAGAGATGCAGCGTACAGCCTTCTGCCAAAGCGCGAACAAAAAGAACTTCATTCAAAGATTGGTGAAGCCATTGAAAAAATCTACGAAAATAGAATTCAGGAGTTTTTTGAGACCCTTGCGTACCACTTTGAGATAGGGGAAGACTTCCTGAAGGCATTCGTTTATAGCTACAAGTCAGGAATAAACCTCCTAAATATCGGAATGTACGCTGCTTCAAGATCAAAACTGAGGAAGGCCGAAGAATTACTTGAAAAAATGCCAAAATCGGAATTAGATAAGGTGAGCCAGGAGGACTTGTATCAGCTCTATTTTGCAACATCAAAGGTTCTCTACAAAACTGGACATCTTACCGAATCTCTTTCAAAAATAGAGCAAGCCCTGGCTATTGCTAAAAACAAAGATGACACAATTAAGATTCGAGAGTGCCTGAGACTCAAATTGGAAGTGAATTATACTATAGGTGACCTTGATTCTGTCTCAGGAGATCTGGAATCCTTTTCAAAGTTCATTGATCGTAACCTGTATGAAACCTTGAGGACAAAAGTTCAGGTTGAGAAGGGGAAAATTGATCCTGAAAAAGAGTCCATTGACGAAATCAGCAAAAAGATTAAGCACGCAAATCCACTAGAAGCCACCGAACTTATTTCTGCTTATCTGGACATCTTCAACACTTCCGGATTGAAGGAATTCTCGGATGCATTACTGGAAATTACTGAGGGGTTAGAAAAGAAAGTCGGAGAAAATCTCCTTGAGGATTTCAAGTTGCAAAAAATTAAATCCTTTATTGCTGCAAAAAGAATTGAAAGGGCGTCAAAGGAGCTTGAGGCCCTCAGGGCACTCATAAAGAAAGAGTACAATGAAGAAAAGTATGCACACCTTCTAATTTTCGATTCTATCATTAAAAGGGAACAAGGCGAATTTGCGGAAGCACAGCAACTCCTTAATTTCGCCCGAAGTGTAGCCGAAGAGATTCCAAGTCTTTACATCAAGGGGGTTTCTCTTTTCGAACTGGGAAGACTGTCATTAAATTACTCAGGAGAAAGGCTGAGTTCAATTACCCACTTCAATAATGCCCTAGAAACTTTTCAAACAACGGGAGAGAAGAGATATACGGAGCAGTGCAAAATTTTCCTCTGGCAGGCAAACTTAAGCCTTGGCAACACCTTGTTTTTTGAGGACCTCCCTAATTCGGTAAAGCCGAGAGATTCATCAGATTTTTTCAAGAACAGAAATTCCATTGAGGCACTCACAGCATTAACACACCTGGTTGCAGGTAGCATTGAAGAAGCCTTTAATCGCCTGCAAAAATTAAACCACTTTTTCGTAGATTCAGAAACTTTGATCTTGATTGCTTACTTCCTCCTTCTCCTATCATTCTACCTCGATTCCAGAGCCTTTGAAGAGTATCTGAACAAAGTGAATTTCGTTCTTTCAAACCGTCTGGATGGAATTCTGGAATTTTCGCATTTCCACACGATTTCACTCCTCCAATCTGTACTCTCGAACAATAACGAAAGGGGAATTTACATTGTGAAACAAAAGGGCTACAACACAAGAGTAAGAGCCTTAAGAGAGAGCTCTATTGTTTTTGAAATTGGAAGGACTGTCTTTGACCCAGAAATTGATAATGTTGATAAATCGATTGCCATCGAAGAGGGATTGACGCAGGTGGAGATTTTGCGCTTTGCAGTTCTCGGTGTAATTTTGAGAACAATTCAGTATAAGCTGATTGATCCCTCAGAAAAAGATCTGAAATCTTCCAAATTTCTGCAACTATGCGAAGTACTGCAAAAGTTTAAATATGAGAACGTTCTTAAAGCAGCTCAAAATTTGAACAAAGGCTGAAATTGATATAAAATTAAAAATATGGAATTAAAAAATTTGTTAAACCTTATAAACAAAACATTCCGGGCTTACAAAATTTATCCGAAGGGACATGATATCCCCAAGTTTTTCCTGCGACAGTTATGGGACAATGTTAAATTAGCCATCTCAGAGACCAGCAAAATTGATCTAATATTTGATAGGGGAAGATGTCTTGATATGTATGGGTCAGAAATCTGGTCAGAGGAAGAAAATGATGATAATATTGCGTGGGTCCTTTACAAATATGGAATAAGAGGGATTACCATAAATCAGGAAGTTCTTCTCATTGATCTTCAAAACATTTTTGAAGCGATACAAAACGCTTATGTTTCAGAGGATAAATATTCTCTGATTTTCGAAATAAATCAAAGGGAATACAGTGGTGTCTCATTTGAGTTTATACCCGAGTTTCTTCAGGATCAAAATGTATTTATTCCCGAAACGTACCAGGATTTTTTAAAGCTTAAAGAGAAAGAGCCTTCATCAGAACCTTTTGAAGTGGAGGGCCAGATTTCAGCCTCAATTGAAATTCCGATAATCATAGAATCCAGAGAGGTATTCACTATCACCTCAGAAGAAGAGCAACTCCTAAATGAAGAAATAGCTAAGGAAAGAGAATCTTCCCAGATTGATAAAGTTATGAGTTATCTCTATAAACTGATAGAGTTTGAATCCGAAGATGAAGCAAATGACGTAATTAAAGCTGTTGAAGAACTGATCCTTCTTGAAATTAATAACTCTGGAATCCAGAAGGTATCAAGGATAATGCAGGATCTGAGACTTTTGAAATCGCAGCTGGAAAACCCGGAGAAGGCGAAAATCGTCGGTATGCTTTTTAGAAGACTTTCAGACCCGCTGCTTCTTGAGTCCATTGTAAAGAGCTATATAGAATTGAAACCTAACGAACTGGAAGCATTCCTGTCAAAACTTGACCCCGACGCTGGATTTTCTCTTTTCAAAATTGCAACGGACCTTCCCCAGAAAAGCCAGAGACAGGTAATACTAAGATCGATACTGAATTTGCAGGGCTTTGATTTCAGAAGAATACTTCACTATGTAGAATCTAACAAAAGTGAAGATAAAGTATTAACTGCAGGGCTTGAATTCATAACCCTTGGGAAATTCAAGGAAGCGAAGGATTTTCTCGCGGAGCTGGAGCGTGCTAATGACCCTCGGATGAAGAAAAATCTTTTAGAGGCAATATCTGCAATCGAAGGCGATTTAACACCATTTTTCTACGACCCCGACGTACAGGTCAGAATGAGCGCATACCTTGAAATGAAGAAAAATCCGAAGAAATCCTTTGCAAGTTTAGTGGTGGAACGGTTGAAGAGTGCAGATTTATTCTTCAAGCTTGATGCCCTTGAGAAGAAGCAGTTTATGAGTCTTGTACCAGAGTATTTGGACTATCAACTGGTGGAAGACGCGGTTAAAAACATTCTAACCCAGACCCTTTCTATTTTCGGTAAAATTACAAAAGCAAGGAAGTACTATGAGACCCTTCAATTTCTTGTAAATTCCCTCGTTGAATCTAAGAACAAAAAGGTTTACATTCTTCTCATTGAAACCATTAAGAATACAAAAGATACAAAACTCAGGGAAATGTGTTCTGAGGCACTAAAGCAGTTAAAGGAGTAGCTATGGTGAATCTCCGCGATGAAAACATTCAAAATCGTGTTATGGCAAGATTGCTAGCGGCTTACAACAACATTAAACTCTATGGAAGCAAACACAATGTTAGTGAGAAAAGTTTATCAGACCTAAAAGAAGTCCTTGACATTCTTTTTAAAGAGATGGAAGAATTCACAATTGTGTTCAGGGGATGGCACGTATACATTTGCGGCGAGAGAGTAAAAATATCTTCTATTAACTTTCCTTATATAAAACAGCTTGTAGATCTGTTCCAGGAGCGGAACATCGGCGGAATAAAAGTCTCCAGAGATTCTGAAATCAAAGAGCTTGGGACATTCATGGAGATACTTACAAAAGAAAAAATTACACCAGAGGAAATAACACAAAAGCTGTCAGATTTAGAGATTTCATCCATAAGAGTTATCCCTCTAATTAACCAACCTACGGAGCTTCTTGATCCTAAAAGACGAGTAAAACAGGTATACTTTGAAACGATAAATCTTGTAAAAAACCTCGCTACCCAGGGAAACCTTCAGAGGAGTACCTACACAAAGTTCACAGTAGGGGTTCTGTATCTGATAGATACCTTGAAAACCTCCGAAAGCCTCTTACTGGGACTAACTGTAGTTAAAAACTACGATGACTTTCTTTACAATCATTCTGTCAACACTGCAATTCTATCCCTTTCTCTCGGAGTTAGAATAGGCCTTAAGAGTAGAGAGCTGCTGCGTCTCGGACAGGCTGCTCTTCTCCATGATATCGGAATGATAAATATCCCAAGGAGCGTGCTGAAAAAAGAATCTTTACTGAGCGATGAGGAATGGAAAATGGTAAAAACTCACCCAATCGCAGGAGTAAGGATTACCCTAGATCTTATGGGACTATCAGAGGATACTGCCCCAATCCTGACTTCCATTTTTGAACATCAGAAAGGATACGATGGTTCAGGATACCCTGAGTTTATTAAGAACCACAAAATATCCCTTTACGCAAGAATAATTCAGATAGCAGACTTTTACGACGCTGTAACCACACCTCGTTTTTACAACCCAATTCCGATGTCTCCAGCAGAAGCAATTGCTTATTTAATCAGGTATTCTGGAAAGCTGTTTGATCCACTCCTTTCAAAACACTTCATTAATCTGCTGGGAATATATCCACTCGGAAGCCTCGTGTTCCTTTCAACCGGTGAATGGGCACTTGTAATCGGGCAGCCTCAGGATCCATCAAAGCTTCACAAGCCACTTGTTCTGGTTATTAAGGACGCAGAAGGAAAGGACAGACCGCACCAGATGCTGGATTTGAGTCAGTCCGATATCGAGATTAAGAAAACCGAATCACCCTGGAAATTTGGAATTGATCCTGCAGAATACCTAATCTAATTATCCTCTTTTTACCCGCAGTAATTTCATAAGGTGCTCAAGAGGTTGCGTATTTATTACATCGGCAGCAGTAAGCCATGCTCTTCTTGCCTGCCCGATTCCCAATTTAATCATGTTAAACTGCCCCATATGGTGAGCATCGGTGTTGATTGAAAGAAGGACCCCTCTCTCTTTTGCCTTTTTCGCGTTAACGTCATTAAAGTCAAGGCGCTCATAATAAGAATTCATCTCAATGTACGTGTTTGTCAGTGCTGCCTTATCGATAATAGCGTCAATGTCTATACGATATCCTTCCCTTTGCCCTATAAGCCGCCCCGTTGGATGTCCTACTATAGTTACAAAAGGGTTTTCCATAGCTTTCAAAATTCTATCCGTCGCATCTTCATTCTTCTTCCAAATATGAATTGAGGCCACAACGAAATCAAGTTCTGCAAGGACCTCATCTGGATAGTCAAGCGTTCCATCACTTAAAATATCAACTTCTGCCCCCTTTAGCAATTTGAAATTCTGGTAGCGAGCATTTATTCGATCAATCTCTCTGTTCTTTTCGAGGAGTTCGTCCGGCTCAAGCCCACCTGCATACTTCACCGATTTGGAATGATCACAAACGCCAAGGTAAGAGTATCCAAAACGTATGGAATATTCAACTAATTCTTCGAGACTCGAACTTCCATCGGAGTATTTTGAGTGCACATGCAGATCTCCCTTTATGTCATTGAATTCAATGAGGTCCGGAAGAGTTCGATAAATAGCAGCTTCGATTTCGCCCTGATCCTCTCTCAGTTCCGGTGGTATCCACTGCATACCCACAGCTTCGTATACGTCTTCCTCTTCTTTTCCTGCCACGTATTCATCTTCCCTGAATACCCCATATTCAGAAACCTTTAACCCCTTAGCCTTTGCGATGGACCTTAGTTTCACGTTGTGACCCTTGGACCCTGTAAAGTACTGCAGGGCAGCCCCCCAGGATTCCCTGGGAACCACCCTAAGATCTACCTGATACTTATTATCAATGATTACAGAGCCCTTGGTATCCCCACTGGCCAGAATATCAGAGACCATAGGGAATTGCGTAAAATAGTTTATGATTTCGCTACCATTTGCTCCTACTGCAAGAATGTCAATATCTCCCACTGTTTCTTTCATCCTGCGATATGACCCGCACGCAGAAATCAGCTCCACAGAACCTGACTTTTTCATATAATCGAGAATTTCCTCGACGATGTTAACAGCAACTCCAAGCGGCATCCTTTCCTGCATACTCAAATATAGTTCCAGACCCCTTTTCATATTTTCAATCTTCTTCTCTCCCATTCCAGGGAGCTCTAAAAGTCTTTGATCATCAAGAACTTTCAAAAATTCATCCATCGTTGTAACCTTGAAATTGTCATAGATAAGCTTCAGCGTTCTCGGTCCAATTCCCGGCACACCCATAAGCGCCAGAAGATCTGGAGGAACTTTTTGCATAACTTCTTCATACTTCTGAAAGGTGCCCTTGTCAATGAATTCCACGATTTTTTTTGCTATCCCCTCACCAATTCCAGGAATCTTTTCAAGTCCTGGAAAGCCCTGAGATTTGTAGATTTCAACAATATCTTCAGGAAGTTCATCGAGAATTCTAGCCACCTTCTGATATGCTCTTATTTTAAAGGGGTTCTCACCAAGAAAATCCAAGGCATTCGCCAGTTCTTCAAATTTCTTTGCAAGAACTTTGTTCAGCTTCATAAGTATAAATTTAATACTTTACAGAAAATATTTCAAGACAGGAATGCAATTGGAAGCTCCGGCATTTGGAAAGCTTAGAAGCATTTGAACATCTGAATACATAATATTATAATTCCTCCCATGAACAACGATGAGTTTACATTCCAAGACCTAAAAGAAGCATTGTTGAGAAAAGGCAAATTTGGACTCGCAGTCCTTTTGGCTCTTCTCATAGGAAGTATCATCTACGTAACATTGAAAAAACCCATTTTCGAATCCGAGATTCGCATAAGGCTATCTGGTGCATCTTCAGTAACAGAATTTGTCCTTGCTGGCGCTACTACCCCTTGGAATGATGTCCCTACTCAGCTTGAACTAATTAAATCAAAAAGTATTCTAAAGCGAGTAGTGGATGAACTGAATCTTCAATTTCAACCCTTGAATAAAAAATTCAATCAAATTGTCAAAATTCAGTATCTAAAAATTCATGATTCAATGCCCAAAGGTACGTACATTTTGGAACTCAAAAGCGATGGATTCCGAATAAAAAGCAAAGAAGGTAATATTAACATTGAAGGAACATACGGGGTTCTCACGGAATCGAAATATCTTGATATTTTAATTTTACCCCCTCTAAAGGAAATTCAAGATAAAGCTCTTAAGTTCCAGATTAGAGACGAAAATGCGGCTGTTCGATCCCTTTCAAAAAACATTAAGGTAAACCAGGAAGGAAAATCTTTTATAGCTGTTATAAAAGCAAGGGCTGGAGACCCGGTCCTTGCCAAGAGGATCGCAGAAGAGGTAGCAAACGGCTATTATGAGTTCACTCTGGAAGACGTAAGATTTCAGGCAAGCTCTTTGAGATTATTTCTTGAAGAACAGGTCAAAAAGGTGGAAAGTGAACTTTCAGAATATGAGACTGAGCTGGCAAAGGTAAAAGACAAACTGGGAACCTACAACTTTTTTGCACTGGAAAATTTCTCAGAAAGCATGAAGGACATTTTCTCCAAAATGAATGACCTTGAATTTGAGAAGGTCAAGACCTCTATTGAAAGAGACAAAGCCCAAAATGAAATACTAACCCTTAAACAACAAATGGAAGGAAGAGGCTATTTCAAAGAATACTCTCAAATTGCTTCAAATCTTGAAACCAGTGGAGATCCGAAATTTGTTGCACTCCTTAACAGGTTGTATGACCTCGAACTGAAAAAGGCCTCCTTGAGCCTGAAGTACAGTGAGGAAAATCCAGAAATTATGGCTCTTGAATCGCAAATTGATGAAATCAAAAAATCGTTGATAAAAACGCAAGAAGCAGGAGCACTTCAAACCGTTTCTACCTCAGATCCTGTGTTCCAGCAACTGGCGCAAAAATTAATAGCAAATCAGGTAAACGAATTTACTCTTTCCACAAGGCTTACCGCCATTGACTCCGCTTTAAAAACTTACGAAAACAAAATCTCTACTCTACCCACAAATGCACTGATCTACTCGAAAATTAGACGTAAAATACAAGCTCTTTCAGGAATTTACAATCTGCTATTGGAAAGATTGGAACAAACAAAGATTGAAGAGGCATCCAAAATCTCTGATGTCAGGATAGTAGATTATGCAATGGTACCAACCTCGCCTATTTCACCAAAGCGGATACAAACAATATTCATTAGCATCATCCTTGGGGTAATAATCGGCTTATTTGTTTCACTGACTCTTTATTATCTTGATGATACAGTGAAATTTGCATACGAAGTGGAAACCATTACAGGTAAACCGTGCATCGGAAAAATTCCAATCTTCTTCAATGCAAAGAAAGCCAGTGAAGATCCCCTGGTTGTGGACAAAAACCCATTAAGCCCGGAATCTGAAGCCTTTAAGAAACTGAGATTTAATATTGAAATTTTAAATAACAGAAATCCTAAAATAATTGCCGTAACAAGTGTTCTGGAAAACGAAGGGAAGTCAACGGTCGTTGCAAACCTTGCCCTCGCATACACCCTTGCAGGGTTCAAGACCCTCGTCATCGACGGCGATTTGAGAAAACCAATGCTACACAAAATCTTTAAAATACAAAACCAAATTGGATTTACTGATCTGATTACAAAGAACATCTTAAAGCCACAGGCTTCAGAGTTCTCCAACCTCTTTGTCCTTCCTACCGGTGGAAACTCCCTTAATGTATTAAAAGTTCTTGACGCCTTCGATCTCAGAAAAATCAGAGAGCTGCTCCTGGAAACCTTTGATGTCGTAATCCTCGATACCCCTCCGCTGCTGCCCGTTGCAGAAGTAAATACCCTTGCAAACTTCGCTGGTAACCTTATATTGGTTGCAAGGGCAGATTATACCTCGAAGAGGCTTCTCCATGAGATTTCCACCTCTCTTCCGGAAACCACCAATTTTCTCGGAACTGTAATTAATTTCTACCAGAGAAGTGAAGGTTTCTACAGATACTACAAGTATCAGCATGAACCAGAAGAGAACGGGAAATTTAATGTAATCCTGAGAAAGCTTGGAATAAAGTAAGGAGGCAGAAATGTTATTTGGTACTTTACTTTCTCTTTTGTTTTATACGCTAGTTCCAGGGGACGCCGTGGTTATAAGATCTACAAATTACAGAGAATTGAATGACACCCTTATAGTACTGGCCGATACCACTGCAGAACTGCCCTACATTGGTAGAACAAATGTTTCAGAAATTACAGAAGAAAATTTAAGGGAATTCTTTGTTGAAACATATCAAAGATACCTCAAGGAACCAGATATTGCGGTCTTTGTCCTTTACAGAGTTTCTATAATTGGAAGAGTCTCAAAGCCTGGAATCTATTACTTACCCCCCTATGCAGGTCTCGGGGACGTCTTAGCCATTAGCGGTGGACCTTTACCTGATGCTGCCCTTGGCTCTATACGGATATATTCTGCTAAGACGCATCAGAGAATCAGCTTCAGAAAAGGCGTGAAAGACGACATTAGCATCAAAGACCTTAATATAACTTCGGGGACAGTAATAGAAGTACCAAGAAAATTTGTAGTAAGTCTTGAAGATATTTACAAATTTGCAGCCACTACCGGGATTCTCTGGAGTGTATACCGCGACGTAATTAATAGATAAAGGAGGAGAAATGCTCCACGGTTTAAAAGAGAAGATTCTTAACAGGGAAGCTAAAATTGGCGTTATAGGCCTCGGTTATGTGGGATTGCCCCTCGTAAGAGAATTTCTAAAAAATGGCTTTCAAGTACTCGGTTTTGACATCGACTCACAGAAAGTCGAAATGCTAATGAAGGGTGAGAGTTACATTAAACATATAAACAGTGAGTTCATACGCAGCTCTGTCCTTCAAAAACATTTTCAGGCTACAACAGATTTTACGAGGCTAAAAGAAGTTGACGCAATTGTTGTATGCGTTCCAACCCCCCTTGGGGAACATATGGAGCCGGACCTGTCTTATGTCCTTAACACCGCCGAAACGATTTCAAAAAACCTGCGAAAACAACACGTTGTAATCTTTGAAAGCACAACGTATCCCGGAACCACAGATGAAGAAGTGCTCCCCATTTTGGAAAAATCTGGACTCAAAGTGGGAGTTGACTTTTATCTTGGCTTCTCCCCGGAGCGGGAGGACCCAGGGAATAGGGAGTACACAACAGCTACAATTCCAAAGGTCGTGAGTGGGATTACCCCTCAATGCCTTGAGATTGTGAAAACTCTTTATGACCAGATTGTAACAAAAACTGTACCGGTGACCTCTACCCGAGTTGCGGAAGCAGTTAAGCTTCTTGAAAACATTTATCGCGCCGTAAACATAGCTCTTGTTAACGAGCTGAAAATGATTTTTGAAAGAATGGACATTGATATATGGGAAGTAATTGAAGCTGCGAAAACAAAACCCTTTGGATATCACCCTTTCTACCCTGGCCCTGGACTTGGAGGACACTGTATTCCCATCGATCCATTCTACCTTACGTGGAAAGCCAAAGAATATGATATGACCACAAGATTCATTGAGCTGGCTGGCGAAGTAAACACTATGATGCCGTACTACGTGGTAGACAAGGCTATTAGAGTGCTGAATTCTCAGGGGAGGAGCATTAAAGATTCCAAAATTCTTATTCTGGGAGTTTCCTACAAACCCGACATTGATGATATGAGAGAAAGCCCCGCCCTGAAAATTATCAAAATCCTTATAGATGAAGGGGCTAAAGTAGATTATAATGACCCGTTTTTCCCTGAACTAGTACCCGTCAGAAAATATCAGATACCCCTGAAATCAGTGGAACTTACACCTGAAAACCTCAAAAAATATGACCTTATAATAGTGGTTACAAATCATTCTTCCTATGATTACGAATTTATCAGAAAACACGCCACTCTAATCCTGGACACAAGAAACGCTTTCAAGATAAAGGGGCTCAGGGAATCAAATATTATTAAGGCTTAATTATTTCAAAAATAAGTTCCACAGCATCGAGCTCAAGGTTTATTTCAGAGAGCCTAACCTTGTTCCTGAGGGCAAAAGTGATGCTGTGCCACTTTGGGTTTAACCTGAACACTTTCTCCACGTCAAAGACAAAGTAATTACCTTTCCTTGCCACAATTCCTCTGAGTCTCTGCTCCAGAGAACTCAAAGGGACCTCAATGAAACGCAGAACCATTTCATTTGTATCAATGAAGAGCTTTATCAGCTTTTCTTCGTCCTTCCAATCAATGGATTCTACACTAACCTTTATTTGAATGGGAAAGACATTGACTCCCTTTGCCTTTACGGCGCCATTTTCAAAAAGAACCTCAAGGTCATTAAGGTATGGCGAAAGATAGAACTTGATAATGTGCTTTACAAGGTCTGCGGGAATCTTAACTACAATTCTACTTTCCCTGCTTTTCTCTATCTGCTCGACAAAATAATCGTTGACGATCTGAAGTAGGTCGGGCATATCAATCAAGTCTCCTGAATAATCCGACTACTTTCCCCAGAATATAAAGCCTTGCCTCTTCCCTTCGGAGGACAAACTGTTTGTAATCAGGGTTTTCAGGAACGAGGTATACGTATTCCCTGTCTGTTTGCAACCTTTTGCAGGTGACTTCGTTATCGACAAAGGCCACCACAAGGTCACCATCCCTGACCTCTGCACCCAGCCTCACAATCACTATATCCTTATCAAGAATCCCCGCACCAATCATACTATCACCTTTAATTCTCAAGGCAATAGTATTCTTCGTATCTCTAATGAAGATCGCATCAAGAACAATGTTTCCCTCGACCTCCTCAATAGCAGGAATTGGAAAGCCAGCAGAGACTTTCCCAACCAGAGGCACCATTACTGCGTTCGAAAGCTTGAAATGCAGGAGTTCTATTCCTCGGGGCTTCTTATGATTCCTTTTTATAAACCCTTTTTCTTCTAAAACCTTAAGGTGGCGCTGGACACTGTATATATTATTTAAACCCAATCCAAGGCCCTCCGCAATTTCTCTTATTGTGGGAGGATATCCCCTGGTAAGGATAAAGTTCTGAATAAACTCAAGAACATTCTTTTGCTTTGTAGTTAAAATCACCAAAACCTCACTTGATAACGTAATATCTGATGATAATATAAAGCAGTGCAATCAAAAAACTAACTATGGACGACAGGAGTCCGTATTTTAGGTAATTCTTAAAAGTAATTTTATCCTGAGTCTTTTCTGAGATACCCGCTACGACAAGGTTCGCAGCTGCAGCTATGAGGGTCGCATTTCCCATAAAACAGGCAGAAAGAGAAAGTGTCCACCAAAGGGCGTTTGCATGGATTCCAGGAGTTTTTGTAATAATTGATTGCAGGATAGGTACCATTGTTACAACAAAAGGAATTGCACCCATTATGACAGTAAATACGAAGGATAATAAGCTAACTACCAGTATTAACCCCAGCTCACCCCTTGAAAACCGTAGCAACAGGTTTGCGAGATTTTCAATAACGTGAAATTTTTCAAGAGCACCCACTAGAACAAAAAGACCCCCAAAGAAAAATAGAGTCGTCCACTCCACCTCATGTAAAAGCTTTTCAGGGTCATAGTTGGTTACAAATAGAAGAAGGACTGCACCAGTTAAAGCCACAATGGAAGGCAAAAGGTGCAGTCTGTCATGCAAAATAAAACCAACAATAACAAAGAAGAACACTCCGAGGGTCTTGAAAAGAAGCACACGGTCCTTTATGGCACCTCGCTCGTCAATCTTTACAGTAGAAAGGTCAAATTTCCCATCAATCTTATATTTGTTCTTAAACAAAAACTTCAGAAAGTATACTGTAATCACCATTACCAGCAGTACTGGAAGTGTTAGGTTTACAACAAAATCATTGAAAGAAAGATTCGCGGCACTGCCAATGATAATATTTGGCGGATCACCAATAAGGGTAGCTGTTCCTCCAAGGTTTGAAGCAATAATTTCTCCCACGAGAAAAGGAAAAGGCGAAATCCCTGTCATTCTGGCCACGAGGATTATTATTGGAGAAAATATCAACACTGTTGTTACATTGTCCAGAAACGCAGAGACAAATCCTGTAAGCATAAAAAAGAAGAAAAATAGTGCAAAAAAGTTTCCTTTAGAAATCCTAATAGCTTTTATAGCAACAAATTCAAAGAAACCCGTTCTCCTAAAAAACGCAACAATGATCATCATTCCAAGCAAAAGACCGAGGGTGTTAAAATCAATAAAATTCCAGGCTTCCTCAGGCGTAAGAAAGCCAAGGACAATTACAAGAATAGCACTGAAAAAACTTACTGTGGTTCTGTGCCATTTTTCAAAGGCAATCAGAAGAAAGGCAACAACGAAAATCCCGATCAGAAGCTGTACATTACTTCCCATTTCCATATAGTCTTTTAAGTATTGCAAGGCGGGTAATAATACCCTTATAGGTCATCTTTTCATCAACCACAATGAGACAGGTCCTTCTTTCCTTTACAATATAGAAAATTGCCTTCAACACCGAATCCTCAGGCTTTAGGTAGCGGAACTTCGTCTGCATTACATCCTCAGCCAGGAAAAGTTTGTAGGTGAAGTCAGAAAACACATCCACATCAAGGGCGCCAAAACTTGTAACATAGTCAAAATCCTCAATCAGGTCAAAAAAATCCGGTATGAAAGGCGCAAGCAAATCTTCCGCATATATTACGCCTTTTATCCTTCCACTCTCATCCACAACGGGAACTATTGAAGTGAACTCCTCTTTCATTATCTCTGCAACCTTCGCTACAGGTGTATCACTGGTTACAGGGTTAACATAACTCATTAAATCGGAGACTTTCAGAGGCATTGCCATTTGAAAATTATAAAATTCCTGAAATAAATTTACAAACTACAGTTTACCCTTCTTAAATTTCTCCAGCATTTCTTTAAAGTACTTATTTTCGGGATCAAGTTTGAGAGCCTTCTCCTCCAGCTCAACCGCCTTCTTTTTATACCCAAGTTTGAAATATATAAGAGCCGCAGTATCGAGGATATTTGCATCTTCAGGTTTGATCTCCAGTGCTTTGTCAATCAATACTCTTGCCTGCTTCAGACTGATGTCCCTGAGCACCATAAACCAAGCTACTTCATTTAGAAGGTCTGGGTCATCAGGGTTCTCTGCGATCACTCCATTAAGAATCTTCATTGCTCTGTCGTATTCCAAACTGGCAAGTTCTGATTTCCCCTCCTTCACGTATTCATCGCCAATCCTGCCATGGGCATCAATGAGAAAAAATCTCTCCCAGAGACCGTAAATCCGTTTCAACTCGGCGATCGGGTCTGGATTGTCATCTACTCTAATATCCACATACTTGTCACTGTAGCCTCCGTACCCACCGTTCTTCCTCATTACCAGCAGGGCTGCTGACTGGCGACCTCTTGCATCTCCACCCGCCTTATCTCCTGCCTCAAGAGCGGCGATGAGCCTTTCAGGCAAATCACCGGGTGTGCTCAGAAAAACTCTCTCCATCTCCTTTATCACCGTATCCCCTACGAGAATATTACCCTGAATCGCGTAAGTAACGCCATTTATGTGTCCTGCATAGGCATTGCATCCTTTCCCCGTCCAGGAGGCTGAAGCTCCACCTGCTGATACAATTCCCACCTGCCTTCTATCAAAGAGGGTATCTATAGTTCTTAAGTATCTTATTATGCTGTCCGGAGAAACCCCTATTTTCAATAATTCGAGGGCAATAGGTCCAAAAGTCGTGTTTCCATAAGCCTGAGAAGCAACAGCCCCTACACCTGCCTCAGCAAAAGGAACAACGGCACCCACTGCGAGGAACTTTGAAGCTACAGCAACTCCGACTTCGCCAGAAAGAGTATCGCAGGCGGCGATGGAAAACGTCCCATAACGGGACCNNGAACAGCAAAAAAATCATAGGCACCTCCCTTATGAGGATAAACCTATGTAAGAAGACATTCAATTTTTCTGAATTTCCATTTTATAGACCAAATCCAGCATCAGCAAATTGTAAGAACTTCCTTAGACCTTTAAAATAGTTCATATCTATGCACAAAAAGATTGCACAGCTGGCAAATTTCCTAAAGACCACAGGAGGCCGGATAGGTCTTGTAACCCATCTGAACCCTGATGGTGACGCAATAGGAAGTCTTCTGGGACTATACCTCTTTCTCAAAAAAGCCGGCAAAGATGTAACACCATATATGATGGATAAGGTACCTTCTTTTCTGGATTTTCTTCCAGGATTGAACAGCATCAAAAATAAGCTTGACCATAACCTGGATTTGCTTATCCTCCTCGATGCAAGCGAGTTTTCAAGAACCGGGTTTGAGGTTCCTGAAAGAACGCCCGTCATTCGCATTGACCACCACATCTCTGGAAAGAACTATTCAGAATTCGATATTATAATCACAGAGGCTCCAAGCACTGCCAGCATTATCCTTGAACTAATTCAGCAATACGATGCCACACTTCTGGAGATTGATATAAAGAAGTGCCTTTATACAGGCCTTCTCACTGATACTTCTTCCTTCAGACATTCCAATAGTTTCCGCTGGGCCTTCAAAGACGCCTACTTTCTCGTCAGTAACGGTCTTGACGTCACTGACATTGCATCTCTTGTCTATGAGCGGAAGAAATTGAAGACGCTCGTTCTTCTGGCAAGGGTGCTTTCTACAATTTCGGTAAAAGAGGGAGTTGCCTTCATCACGATACGAAAGGAATTCCTCGACGAATTGAATCTGGACAAAAGTGAAACCGAGGGCTTCGTGAACTACCCGCTGTCAATAGATGAAGCCATTGTGGGTGTTAGCCTCGTAGAAATGGACAGAGATACCTGGAGAGTAAGCCTCCGGGGGAAAAACAAAGTGAATCTCTCAAAAGTAGCGGAAACCTTTGGTGGCGGTGGGCACTTCAACGCAGCAGGCTGCACTATCAACGGGAATTTAAATGAAGCCATTGAAGCAATTGTTAAGACGGTCAAACTCTATAGAATTTAAAAGGAGTGTTAAATGGAGCTAATTTTTGAAATTTCAAAGCCGGGACGTACTGGATACACTGTTAAAAAGTTTGATGGAAAGGCCAAAATTGGCATTCCGGATAGACTTTTAAGAAAAAATGAACCAGAACTCCCCGAAGTTCCCGAGAATGAAACCGTGCGCCATTTTGTAAAACTCTCAAATCTTAACCACCACGTAGATAAAGGGTTTTACCCCCTTGGTTCCTGTACAATGAAATATAACCCCAAAATAAACGAATACACTTCAGGTCTTGCAGGTTTTACCCACATTCATCCCCTCCAGCCAGCTCCGACGGTCCAGGGAGCTCTAAAACTTATGAAAGAATTAGAGAATCTTCTTGCAGAGATCAGTGGAATGGATTTCATTTCGCTGCAACCCGCCGCTGGCGCCCACGGAGAGTATACAGGGATTAAGATCATCCGAAAATTCCACGAACTTAAAGGGAATCCCAGGAAGTATATTTTGATTCCAGACTCCGCCCACGGGACAAATCCTGCCTCCACAACCTTATCTGGATATCAAACAATAACCATTAAGTCCGATGCCGAGGGAAGGATTGATATTGAGGATTTGAAACAGCATCTAAGCGAAGACGTTGCCGGATTTATGGTTACGAACCCTAATACTCTCGGAATCTTTGAGAACCGCATTCATGAAATTGTAGACCTCGTCCACTCTGTTGGTGCACTAATGTATATGGATGGTGCAAATCTGAATGCTTTCATTGGCCATATAAAACCAGGAATGCTTGGATTCGACGTAATGCACTTTAACCTTCACAAAACTTTCTCCACACCCCATGGCGGAGGTGGACCAGGGAGCGGTCCCGTTGGGGTAAAAGCATTTCTTGAGCCTTACCTGCCCGTCCCGGTGATTGCAGAAAGAAACGGAAAATTCTACTTTGACTACAACAGACCACATTCTATTGGAAGAATTCACTCATTTTATGGTAATTTTCTAGTGATGGTCCGTGCATACACCTACATCAGGATGTTGGGAAAAGAGTATTTGAAAAGAGTAAGTGAGGATGCAGTAATTAATGCAAACTATTTAAGAAAGAAACTGATGGATCACTATGAACTTCCATATAAAACTACCTGCATGCACGAGTTTGTCCTTTCAGGAAGAGACTTCAAAAAGTTCGGAGTTAGAACCCTTGATATTGCAAAGAGACTTCTTGACTTCGGTATGCATGCGCCAACGATTTACTTTCCTCTTATCGTCCCTGAAGCCCTTATGATCGAACCCACAGAAACAGAAACAAAAGAGACCCTGGACCGCTTTGCAGAGATTATGATTCAAATTAAAGAGGCAGCAGAAAAGGACCCGGAAATCTTAAAAACTGCTCCTCAATCGACACCCGTAAGAAGGCTGGATGATGCTCTGGCCGTTAAATGGGTAAAAGTGCGGTACATAAAGGAATAGATTGGCAGGCCCCCGTTTACATTGGTAGAATTGAAACTTTAACATATACCATCGGGAACCAAGTAAAAACAAAATGTCTCATATTGCTCAAATATTTCTGAGTTATTCTACTACGCACCGCACTTCGGCAACACTTTCGTCCCAGTCCTGCGCTTTTAAATCTCCATCAATATAGATTTTTGCATTAACAGAATCAGAACACCATGCCCTTACGTACACAGTATCACCCCTGTCGGCACTGAAGGAATAGGTCCAGGGAAGAGCTGCGTTTATCGTCAGTGTAGTGTCCCCCGCGCTATTTGATACGTAATCAATGGCAAAAGCTGTAGAAGATTTTCCAGATACCCGATATTCTACTGTATACTGATCTTTCTGACATCCTATGACCACAACTGCAGCCATCACCGCAAGGGAAATTACAACTCTGAGAAACTTCATCCGGAAGCCTCCTTTGTGAAAAGATTATAGCAACAAGGATCTGTATTTTCAAATGAAGAGAAGATCTACTGGCTTCTACTTCCACCCCACTGGGTAAAGATACAATGGTTCCTCCTTTATACCCAGCGCGCCTTTAACTTCTGTGTCAATGAACGCACCAACGGGTACGGTACCGAGTCCTAACGCCGTTGCCTGAAGCATTATATTCTGACCAATGTGTCCTGCTTCCATGTAAACGTAACGCTCGGCTCTGGCGCCATATCGAGCCCTGGTCCGCTCGAACACAGCTGCAATAATAATAGTAATCGGTGCTTTCAGAATCATATCCTGTCTCAACGCCCTGTCAGATACTGATTTACGGAGATCTCCTTCTTTTACAAGCTCAATAGAGTGCTCTTTATTATGATATTTATAGAGCCCCGGCTTCAGACCTTCCACGGTACCTGCAATTAGATATATTTCCATCGGATACGTCGCCCCTGCTGATGGAGCCGCCCTTTTCCCACTGGCCACAATCCCCTGAGACGCCCAGAGAAGCTGGGAAACTTCCTTCAGAGTGATGGGCTTGTCCTGATAGCTTCTTATGGACCTTCTTTCATTTATCGCTCTTTCTATAGAGAAATTACTATCCCTTGCGGGATCCGGTAACTTAATCATATTCTGCACTCCTGTTAAAAGGTAAAGTATAATAACCCACATCATAATACCCTCCCAGATAATTTTAACTTAACAAGTTGCAACTTCAAAACAGAAATTTTGATCATTCAAGACTATGCTGGAAGTCGTTCAGAATACGGACGATATCTCCTTAGATGGAATCTTTTAAACCAAACTTAAAAACTCTCTTATGGTCTACTCTTTCCTTTGGATAACCATTGCGGTCTGAAAATCCAAAGTTGCCTCATTTATGTTACTTCGTACCTATCCCTTGAAATAATGCTTTATTCGGGTTTGTACACCTATCTCTTATTTCTTCAAGCACCTCGCTCTGATCCTAAGCCTCAAACCTCGAACATCTTATTTGAATTTCACCTCTTAAGCTGAATTTCACTTTTCTTATTAAGGTGCATATAAGGGAAAATTTCACACCCCACATACTTTCCTGTATGCGCACCATTTACAAACAGTCTTTCTTCTTTTATCCTCTGGAATGTAAAATTCGACCTCCGGGTTGAGGATTTCTGAGACTATTGCGCTTAGACATTCCGCGACCAGATGTTCGGAGGCTTGCTGGGGCGCGTACCCTATCATTTCCACCTTTACCTGTTTACTTTTCAGAGGCACTACACCTACAAAGACCTGCTTTTCCTTTAGGTCACCCATTGTCTTCCCCACTCCGTAGCTGCTTTGAAAGAGCCAATAGTACACAGGCAGCTGTATATATTGATCTTTCACCTGTCTGGAAACGCGTTCAGCCCCTTGAAGAGAAGTCCAGAGTTTTTCAATGTCAGCGCCATCTCTGTATTTCGCTACACTGGACGAGGATTTGTAATCAAGAATAACGATCCCATCTTCATAAAAGTCAATTCTGTCAATGATTCCAGTAAAATGAACGTCCCCTGCCTGGGATTTCAGCACGGCACTTACCTTCTCCTCTACTCTATATCCAAGAAACTCTCCACAAATAGATCCTTCTGTGTGCTTCTTCACCTGGTCCTGAAGTTGTATCAAGGCATTCTTAACCCTGACTTTGATACCCTCTTTCAGAATCCTGATTCGAGGTGTTTCCACAGGATATTCTTGACTTAAAACCTTTTCGGCAATCTCGTCAAACTTTTCAATATATGGCGAATTTTTAGAAACTTCTGCGGGAGCCTCACTAAAGAACCTCTCAAGGCACTTATGAATCACTGAACCAATTCTCCTTCTGTCAAATTCATCCTTAATTTCTTCCCTGAGCCCAAAGACATACGTAAAGAGAAATTTCACGGGACATTCAAGATACGTTTCAATGGCTGAATAAGAAAATACCATCCTTTTCATACTATCCAGAAGTTCCGGGGTCTTCATTATGCCTTCCTCAAAGGACGGCTTTACTTCGAAGGAAATGGTTTTATTACTGTAGAAAGTCAAATGTTCGGGCTCCTTCACCAGATTTCCAGATTCTCTGAGATACTCCTTCAACATAAGGATAAAGTGAGAGGGTTCGTCCAGTTCAGTATCTTTATAAATAATGGAACACTCTTCGGCAGATTCAATTAGTGTAAAGAATAGATACTCAGAAAGCTTCTCCCTGGACCTGAGGTCAAGGAGATTCAGTTTAAGCCTCAGGTCGTAAGGCATAAGTCTGTCCCACTCTCTTTCTGCCTGTGGGAGAAGGCTTTCCTGGACATCAACAATGAATAATTTCTTGAAACTCAAAAGACGGGCCTCGAGAAATCCTATAATCTGAAGCCCTTTCAAGGGCGTCCCCTTCAGAGGCACAGAAATCTTCCCCACCGACAATGCGAGAAACTCGAGAAAATTTACAGCATTCTCCAGAGGGCTTTTCTCACCCAGAAAACTAATCTCCGCTACAAGGGAATTCCTCAAACGCATAAGTTCTGTAAGAAGCATTTCCAGCATACCCTTTGGCTCTGTCCTGGCTCTGTAAATAACATCAAGGCTATCTGCACCGGAAAGAAACTCCATCAGGATATTCACAAAATCCGAAAAGTTTTTGCAATTAAGGATTTTCATCAAAAAACCTTCGCAAATTCGACTCCATATTTGAGAAAGACGATTAGCCTCTTCAGGGGAAAGATTCACCATCAACTCGTTCACTGCCAGAGTATCCAGGGAAGTGTACCCCTTATCAATCAAACTATTGAGAAAATCAACGAAATCCGAAACCGCCTCCCTATCCTTTCTAATCTCCACATTCCTGTCCAGGAACTGCCTTAATTTTCTCAGATTGAAGAGGTATCTTTCCCTATCAATTTGACTGTAAAGGAACAGTTCCTTCAAATCCTGCACAAAGGTATAATATCCAGATAATCTTAAAGGGTAACCCATTGAAACATTGAAATCTCTTACCTGTTCAGGAAGTCCCAGATCGATTATCTGCATAAGTTTTTGAGCATCTGGCAAAACAACGCCCGTTTGAATTGAATTCAGAGAATCATCATCAAGGCTCTTCAAATTCTTTTCCAGGACAAAGGCCTCCGAAAGGTCATCATCGGTGGGAACAAAATCCACTTTCACATTTCCTTGAAACTTTTTAAGACTCCGCAGGTCCTGCTCTAAAATGAAGTCATGTCTTTTAATATAGGCTTCGTACTCATCAAGAACAAATTTTGATTTTTGAAGCAGGACGGAGAAGTTATCCCACTCCAAAAGTTTTTCAAGGAGAATCTTTTCAGATTCAGAAAGGAGGAATGGAGGACAAAGGCAAATCTGTTTCTCCGAAAGCCAGCCCTCATTTTTTATCTCATCAGAGACTCTGAAATAGCGCAGGGAACGGGTGGAGAATCCCTTCTCCACCACCAAATCATAAAACCTGTCATAGGCCTCCGAGTAGTTTTCAAGGATTCTTTTCGTCTTTGATATAGCCGGAAGTTCCAGATCCTGCAAAACTGTCCTGATAGCATCTTTGTTCTTTCTATAAATCTTAAAATCTTCAAAGTCCTTGAAAATTTTCTCACCAAAAGGCATAAAATCAAGAAAGTCGGAGAAAATCCCCTGCTCTTTGAAGATCTCAAACAACAGATAAAGAGCATCCCACAGGGAAATCTTTACATCAGCAATAACAAAGTTCTCATAATAAAAATCAATAAAATCTTCAAGAGAAAAAATTTCTGGAGAGAAAGCAGGCCCCTTGATTCTTTTGGAAATATAGTACTTCAGGTAAACCCCCGAGCGTCGGTTGGGCATTATGAAAAGAAAATCTGAAAACTCCTTGCCAGATTTACTCTGGTATCTAATGAATTCTTCAGCAAGTTCCGGGAGGAAATCTCTGGAAGGTAAGAGAATGAATTTCCTATCAAACATCGGTGAGGACCTCCATCACATCATTGAAAACATAAAGTAAATATCCTATAATCTGTCTTCGTCCATAAACCTGTTTCAGAATATTCATATAGTTTCTGAGCTGAATGCTATCTTCTTCCCGCGGCATTCCAGTCTTAAAATCACTGATCTCCACCAAACCTTCAGAAACTCTTACCCTGTCAAACCTTAAGAACTCTCCCGATGGCAATAACACCTCTTTTTCCCTGAACACTGCACCTTCGGGATTACGCCTTAGAACCCTTAACCTATCTTCCTTTGAGAAGAAGGTACATAGCATTTCAATAATTTCAGAAGCCATCGTAGCTTCAAAAGAATACTTTCTCAGAATGGCTTCAAGCCTTAGCCTGTACTTCTCAAAATCCCTAATATCCTCAACATACTCAATGCCTCTGAGAAAGTCATGAACTGCGTCCCCGAGAAGCGCGGATTCCAGCTGTTTCAGAATTCCTGCCTCATCTGAAAAAACAATTGTTTCAGGGACAAGTTCCCGATGCCTCTTCTTCCGGAATTCAGGTATATCTGTGATCACACCAGCCCGTCTCTGGGTATCGACGTGGCAGGGCATTGGGTTTCCATACTCTGAGTCAGGCTTTATCCCGGCTGATTCAAAAAGGGATGCAACTTTAGTACCTTCAAAGTAGATGTTGTACTGCTCCTCCATTGACCTTGTAAGTCCAACGTAGATAGTGTTAATATCCTGTACAAGTTCATCAACCTGGTCCTGTGTATATGCCTCCAATAATCTATTAAATTCTTCCCTTGCGACAAGACCAGTCCTGAGTGGTTTTATTAATTCACTTTTCAACTTAAAGGGCGATAATGATCTTTTACCTTTATGGTAATGTTTTATGAAATAATACTTATCTTCACTGCCGCCCAGGCTTCTAATCTTTGAGAAAATGCTTATTACTACTGGAAAACCAAGACCCTTCGCCTTGTGAAAAGTCATCACCTGAATAGCATCAACACCGGTGGTCTTTGGAAAGGAAAGCTCCTCATCTGCGGACCCGTTCTCCTCTTGAAACCGCTCAAAGAGGGCCTCGAGTACCTCAAGAGAAATATATCCCCCTTTCGATTCATGTTTATATAGATAATCAAGAAATCGCGTAATAGCTCCAGAAAATTGCACCGTTTCAGGGGAATTCAAGCCAAGGTCTTCTACGAGTTCCACCAGAACCCTCGATAGGGGTTCTTCATTCACCTTATCGGGGTATTTTTCCAGATCGATTCCGCACAAATCTGCAATGTATCTAACAACATCAAAGTATCTCTGCCCCTCAATTCTCCTGTAATATTCCTTTGCAAGCTCCCCAGCACTTTGCTTACTCAGGCACTGCATAAGATGGCCCGTTGCAAAATTCAGACCCGAATTCAAATCCTTCTTGTCGGCTATGCATCTTACCAGGGAAACTACTTCGGTCAAAACCGCTTGCCCCCTTATATCAAGGCTTGAATAGGAAATTACGGGAATTCCCATCTCCTTAATCATTGACGAATAAGCGATTACCTCATCATTTTTCATCGTAAGGATGCCAATATCTCCATAGGAATATCTATCCCTGAGTCCGCAAAGGATTTCATTTACTACAGGAAATGCAGCCTCTATGAGGTCCTGTCCCGAAGGGTTTTTTCCAGGCTTTGGAATTCGAAAATTTCTCACATACCCTTTGAACGGTCTATCCATAGGTTTCTGCTTTATGGGAATCCAAATATTTCTGTACTTCAGAGCGAGACTTTCTGCCTTCTGTGATATGGATAATTCACCCTCCGTTTTCCCCAGAATATTCTCCATCTCAGATCTTAGAAAGGAGAGAAATTTATCCTCGTTGAAGACTATCTCATTAACGAATCTAACAATGTTTTCCGCACTCCTGAAATTTCTATCGGTTCCCGAGGAAATCTCTGGCTCCTGGAAAAGCCCGTATGTCTTGTAGCCTTCGGGAGAAATCAGTGTATGCATAATCTTGTAATCGGCATTCCTGAAAACATAGATTGATTGTTTTATATCCCCCACGATAAATAGAGTACCTCCGGTAGCGAAGAGTTCACTTATGAAGTAAAGCAGAATCTCCCACTGCTGGGGGTCAGTATCCTGGAATTCATCAACCAGGATGTGTCTGTATCTCATCAATAGCGAGATTACCTTGTCGCTTAAATTTTCAGGGTTAGAGAGATAACCGTATACGACACGGCTTGTGTCCGAAATGGACATCACTCGCATTTTGTTGAGGATCTTCAAATAATCCTTGCGGTAAACTGACCTGTAAAAGCGTGATGCCTTGTCCCAGGTCTCATTGTAAGACCTCCATTCCTTCAAAAATCCCTTCTCAACTTCTGCAGCGATTTTTGGGTTATTGAGTGCCTTCTGGACAAATTCGGAAACTCTCCTGGATGTCCTGCTGTTGAATAGCCTCAAAAAATCGCTAAAATCGACGCCGGCGGAAAGCAAATCTTTGGAGCCGGGAAGAACCTCGTTGAATAGACTTGCAAGTTCTTCGCTCACAGGAGACTCTTTGTAACTCCCCTTATCAGATTCAAGGACATCAAAAATGGGAACGATCTCGTGAAGGGATTTATCTTCCAGGTCCCTGAGTCTCATCACTCTCTCATTGAAAGCAGAAAGAATGTCCCACTCAAATTTTGAAGATTGTTCAGCCATTACTCTGGACAGTTCAAGAACTTCTTTGAACCTATCTTCAGCGCTGATAATATCTTCCATCACAACATCAAATACCTCTCTGTCCAGGGCTTTCTCGATCCTTATGCCTGGCTTCAAACCGAGTTCCACCAGCACCAGCTGTCTTATTCTGTCCATAAAGCTATCAATAGTACTTATCTGAAGGCGAGGGTAGTTTTCAAGAACAAGCCAGTAGATTTCCCCGGCTCTCCTTCTCAGAAAATCTTCCCTCTCAAACGCCTCAACTATCTCAGTATACCGTTCAAACTGACCACTCCTGAGGTCACCGAGAATCTTTAGAATTCTCAGCTTCATTTCTCGGGCTGCTTCCCGCGTGAAGGTAATGGCGAGGAATGTCCTTAGGTCGTCATCTCTACTGCAATAGCGCAGCAGCAAATAGACAAATCTTTTTGCAAGGAGTTCTGTTTTACCTGAACCTGCTGAAGTTGAAACTATGATGAAAGGCTGTTTTGAAGTGACAACGTTTTCGCTATCCATTCTGAGTAAATGAAAACAAAAATGCACAGAAATCTAACGTGAAGGAGGGAGAATAACTAAATTTCATAAGAAAGCACGGACTGCTCATTGAGGTCCACAAATTTGATCTTCTCAGAATAGTTCTTCATAAGGTAATTCCTAACTTCTTCCTTGCAACTGAAATAAAACACCTGCCATCCCTCCCCAGAAATCCTTACCAGGAGGTCAAGTTCCCTTTTTAGTCTATTGCTATCACTTTTTACGAATGGATCATCAAAGACGAAGAATCCCTTTTCACCTCCGAGAATCCTCATGCCAAGACCGATTCTAATGGAAAAGAAAAGCTGATCAATGGTTCCCCCTGATAGTTTGAAGATGTCAAGGACATTACCCTTTGTGTCCTCTACTAATATAGAGTTTGAAACTTCATCATACTTCACAGCCTTGTACCTACCTCCCGTAATGAACTTAAAAAAGTCAGAGGTTTTAGTAAGGTCGCTGAAAAGCTCGTTGAACCTCGCCTGATTACTTGTAATCTCGCCATCAATAGCATCCACCAGAAACTTCGATAGTTTCTTTCTTTCATCCAGTTCTTTTACGAATTGTTCAAGTTTCGCCCTGCACTCGATCAAATCACTTATGGTTTCGAGAGTGATTCCCTCCTTTAGAACGTCCTCGGCAGCTGACTGAATTTTCCCATACTCCCTGTGAAGGTTCTGAATTTTCTCCTCCAGTTCTTCCTTTTCCTTAGCCAACAACTTCTTTTTTTCCTCTATTCCTTCCAGTTCCTCAGGGTTATACTCCACCTCAACGCCTTCCACTTTAGCAACTCTCATCTTCTTAAGCTGGTCCTGAACCTTTGCCAGGAAGTCAAATTCATCCTCATACTCAAGAATTACATTGTGCCAGAGTCCTTCCAGCTCCTTGAAAAATTCCCTTTTCTTGTTCTCAAGATTCTTCCGCTCTTTCACCTTATTTTCAAAATCCACAAGGTCTTCAACCCTCATTCTCTCACTCTCAGCGCTAATGCGTGTTTCTAGCTCGATCTTACGTTCTTCAAGTCTTTTGAGTTCTTCTTCTTTCACCTTTTTCTGCTTCTCAAGAGTGTCCTTTTCTGCCTTCAATCTCTCAAATTCTCGATCCCTCTCGAGAAGTTCTTTTTTTATGTTGTCGAGCTCAATTTCCATTTCATCAATTTCTTCTGACTTGAGTCCAACGCTTCTCGCTCTATCTTTTACTTCCCTCTCCAGCGCTTCAAAATCCTTGATTGATTGCTTTGTAGCCGCGTACAGATACGCAAATGCCATTGAAGCGATGGCAAAAATTACAGGAAGTACAACAAGATAAGTAATTTTAAGGAAAAAGGTAATGCCAAGGCTCAAAACAAAGCACAAAAGAAATAACAAATATAGTATATTCATCTGCTTCTTCTTTCTTAAGTCACTTTCGTATTTTGGCTTGCCCAGCTTCCGCTGCAAAATCTTCTCTTTAAGTAACCTCTCCGTCACATCAACCCGCTGGATGTCGCTCTTCACCTTCGAAGCCTCAGCTAATTTGCCAGTAAACTCCGAAATTTGCCGGTCAAGGTCCTTGATTTCCCTGTCTCTCAAATTCCCGATGTTTTCTGTAACCTTTTCCAGTTCCTTGTGCAAATTTCTAAAAGATTCAAGGGCTTCATCGGTATAGAGTTTGAACATGTCTGTCCTGTTCTTGTAATCATAGTACATTTCCATAAGTTCGGTGCTCTTTTCCTGTATCCGGGCATCTCTCATGGACTTGACAAGTCCTTCCCTGGATGAAATACTTTCTAACTCCTTTTTTATTTCTGCAATTCTGAACTCTATTTCCTGATATTTTTCTGTTTCAATTCTGTTGAAAAGCGCGTCAATAGAACCAATTACTTCCTTCGCAGACCTGTACCTCTCACCCAGGTAATCATCGGAGGCAGTACTCTTCAATTCAAGTTTCTCCGTCAATTTATTCATCTCAAGAATTCTTTTCTTAACCTCCTGCAGTACATCTATGTAGGTGCTGCTCATCCTGTCAAGAACTCTCTGGAAAAGCTCTTTATCTCTTTTTTGCTCAAAATCGTAAGGGACATTGCTGTTCAGAATGAAAAAAAGATTGAATATTTCGGGACGCGTAAGCTGGAGTTTCATTAACTCACCAATTCTTAGACCGTATATCTTGCCGCCCTCCTGGATTTCCACAATCACGTCATTCCCTTCCGCACTTCTGAAGACGCTGGGCCAGGAAACCCTTTCGTTAGGCGTAACAACAGGAAGGTTTGCAAGGATTGCCTCAATGGCAAGAGTCTTACCCTTTTCATTCAGGCCCCAGAACAGATTAAAATCGGAGGGCTCTATTGACGTCTTAAAACTGAGAGGACCGTACTTTTTGATTTCAATTTTTGAAATTCTCATAATTTACCTTTTCTGTACGAGTAAACTTTCCCCAATGCCCCAATGAACCAATCTTTCACCTTAATCTTTTCCTGGTCTGAAAGTTCGCTGCTGCTATCAATTCTTTCAATTATATTCCTGCTGTAAGACCTTTCAAGGAGAGACGCTACATCCTGCACCTGATACCATTCCTGATAGAGGACAACTCTTTCTTTCCACACCTGTTGCGAGAGTTCCATTAGTTTGTCCTTAAGCTGTGCTTCAGGGAGCGAAATTGCGCTGTTCACGTATCCTGA
This sequence comes from Caldifarciminota bacterium UBA5631, assembly GCA_002421425.1. Lineage (GTDB taxonomy): Bacteria > Hydrothermota > Hydrothermia > UBA1063 > UBA1063 > UBA1063. The sequence goes on along the minus strand of DIJZ01000023.1, from coordinate 15,618 downwards.
TATGTTTAAAAGTATCTGACTGCTAGGGCCTCGAAGGAGCGCATCATCAACCCTTTTCTTAATCTCCTCCAGCGGCTCCGATTCTGTTCCCTTAAGGTAGATACTCAACTTTTCATAGTAGAAGGAATCCAGTAAAATCCTGGAAAGGGAAACTCGAGCAAAATCTTCGATTATTTCAACGTTCACAATGTTCCTTGGACCGCTATCATTTTTCGTCACGGAGACAGGGGAACCCGAATACACAAAAAATTGGTTACCCCGAATCTCTGAAATTGACATCGGTTCTCCCGCATTGTGATAATGGCCGGCAAGTACCAGTTTTATATTAGGAAATCTTTTCAATGCGTTTAGACTCAGCGAGAAGGCTCCTTCCTTCTCTTCTCCCGCTATTGCTCTTCGGAAACCGACCTTTTGAACGATCTCTTCTAGGTCACCGTGAAAAATAAAAATATTAAACAAATCAGGTGAAAGCCTACCCGCAAGCCTTGAAAGCTTCTCCATAAAGGCCGATGGCGGCAGTTTAGTGGAATAGGGCACCGTTGAAAAACGAACGCCCATTTCTCTATCCTCGTAAACATTTGAATCTTCATAAAGGACAATGGAATCCTCACCAAAATCCCTGGATGAATCAAAAATCAAAAAATCGTGATTTCCAGGAGCAATTATTACCTTGAAGGGAAGTCCCGAAAAAACTCCCCTTAACTTCACAGCGTTCTCCATGGCAGACTCGAAATCATCAAAAAGGTCTCCTGCTATAACAAGATAATCAGCCTTCGCTTCCTTAGCCTTATCCACTGTTGTGAGGAGAGCATCAAACCTCTCGGGGTGTGAACTTTCAATATGAACATCTGAAGTGTGAAAAATTCTCATCTTTACAATTGTACCAACTTCCTTTTGGAAAGTCAAACACAGGGGAATTTCCACCCCTGCAACACATTAGCTAACACTCCTTCTGGTTGCAGTCACCCGTTTCGAGTTGAAGGGTAATGTGGTTAATATTCAAATGCTTCTTCAACGTCTCTGAGATCTCTCTCATAATGCCCGCTGTCTCGCTGAGCATCATATCCTCCATCTCCAGGTGCGCCTCCAGGTGCGTCTCACCATCTTTGAGACTCCATACATGAATATGATGAACTCCTTTAAACCCTTTAATGTGTTTCAAGAGGTCTAAAATTTGAGTTTCGTCGACGGGAAAGGGGGATACCTGAAGAAAAATTCTAAGAGATTCTCTAACAACCTCAAATGCCTCCTTAAGAATGAAGACTCCAATTAGAATGGCAAGAATTCCGTCCAGCATATAGAAGTTGAAAATCTTCATTATGATGGCTCCAATTACCACCGCCACCGAAGAAAAGGTGTCACTCAAAAGGTGCAGATATGTAGACTTTATATTAAGGCTACTCTTCGCGTGTGCGTGCAGGAGAAGGATCGAAACAAAATTTGCAACGAGACCCAGAACACTTACAGGCAGAAGTACGGAGAATTTCACCACAACAGGACTAATGATGCGCTCAATTCCCCTGTAAATCATTAGAAAAGAGAGAAAGAAAATGACACTGGCGTTCAGCAGAGCTGCCAGTATCTCATACCGCTTAAAGCCGAAGGTATATCTTCTTGTTCTTCCTTTCTCAGAAAGGTATATGGCCAAAAGTGAGAAAAGCTGTGAAATAGAATCCTGAAAATTGTGGAGAGCATCAGAAAGAAGAGCATAACTTCTTGAAAATATACCACCTACAGTCTCTGCTATTGCAATGGAAAGGTTCAGGAGAAAAACAACAATAAGCTTTGACTTCATTGTTGCAATTATATGCTCAAAACCAAGGAGTAGCAATTGACTCAGAGTCACTACACAGTGCTACTGTCGTTGATTGTTCCTATTTTTTCCTTCATTATTAAGTATTATGGAGGGGTGGCCGAGTGGTTGAAGGCGCACGATTCGAAATCGTGTATCCTCCTAATCGGGGATCGTGGGTTCAAATCCCACCCCCTCCGAAGAAAATACTATGAGAGCTTTTACTGCATTTGAGATACCTGACGAACTGAAATCGAAACTATCCAAAATCATAGAACAAAAAGAATCACAACTTACAGGCGTAAAATGGGTGGAAAAAGAAAATCTGCACATCACCTGTAAGTTTCTTGGTGAAGTATCCGAAAGCCAGCTGAAAGAACTTATCTCAGAACTTGAGAAGAACCTCAGAAAAGGTATCAGTATTAGAGTTAAAATCACGGGCTTTGGGGCATTTCCAGATTTCCGGAGGCCACGGGTTCTATGGTTAGGGGTGGAAGGGGAAAAAGAAAAACTGGTAAAAGTATGGGAAGAGGTAGAAAAAGCAGCATCAAAATTAAAGATCGGTGAAAGGGAACGTAATTATATCCCGCATCTCACAATCGGCCGTGTGAAAATACCCCTTTCGGTGGAGAAGAATTTCATCGATTTTTCCTCAGAGGAGATTCACATCTCAAACCTGACCCTCTTCCAGAGTACACTGACGCCCTCGGGGCCTATATACAGAAAAATAAAGGAAATTCCATTATGAAAGAGAAAATACTCAGAAGGGCAAAAGAACTTATAAACATTGAACTGGAAGCACTGAGAGAAGTTAAGAATTCCCTTAATGATAGCTTCTATAAAGCCATAATGACCCTTCTCCAGTGTAAAGGCAGGATTGTTGTTGCCGGCGTTGGAAAATCTGGAATTGTTGGAAGGAAACTCTCAGCAACCCTCAATGGTGTTGGAGTCCCTTCGGTGTTTCTTCATCCCGCAGAGTCACTTCACGGAGAGCTGGGAATGATTCAAAAGGAAGACGTGTTCATCGCCATTTCCAAAAGTGGACAATCTGAAGAGTTTAATGTCATCCTTCCCTTTGTGAAGAGAGTTGGAATTCCAGTAATTGGCATTACAGCAAATCCAGCCTCAGAACTCGCAAAGCAATCAGATATCGTAATCTCTGTAAAAATCGAAAAAGAAGCCTGCCCTTACAACATAGTGCCTACTTCTTCCACCACGGCAATGATTGCACTGGGAGATGCTATGGCCATCGTCCTTGCGGAATTAAGAGGCCTCAACATAGAACAACTGGCTACACTCCACCCGGGTGGAACTATAGGGAAAAAGTACTGGCTTAAGGTTGAAGATATGATGCTTACAGGTCCACAGCACCTCCCCGTGGTACACCGGGAAGCCAGCATGAAAGAGGCTATCCTTGAAATGACCCAGAAGAGAGGTATCACAAGTGTGGTGGACGATGAGGGCGTGCTTGTGGGTGTAATTACCGACGGTGACCTGCGAAGACTTCTGGAGAAGAGTCATGATATATTTAATCTGAGAGCGAAGGACGTAATGAACACAAACCCCAAAACAGTTACAAAGGATGAACTCGCGGCCACGGCTGCCCTCAAAATGGAAAACTTCGGCATAACGGCTTTAATAGTCGTTGATCGCGACTTAAAACCCATTGGGATAATTCACCTTCACGACTTGATGAGGGCGAAGGTCATATGAGGAATAGCATTTTTCCGATTTCCATTTTTTCCTTGCTCTTGGCAATATCCTGCCAAGAACAAGTTCCCAAACAGGAAAAGACTGACGAAAAAACCTCCCGACAGGAAACATACAATGTTTACCTTGAAATAAAAGAATACGAAACCAAAAAACTTGACATCTATACTGTCAAAGCAGACTACTCGGGCGACACCACCTTTATCTACGATTTTAAGGTGAATTTTTTTGACAGGGACACTATAAGTGCTGTGATGACAGGTGACACTGGTGTAATAGTTGAAAATCAGGGATTTATGGAAGCAAAGGGTCAGGTGAAGCTGGCGACTCCCGGCGGCGATTCCCTGCTTTCATCTACTCTCATCTGGAATCAGAGTTCGAACATAATATATAGTCCTACAGAATCTATTCTTTATAAGAATAACAAAGTGATAAGATCTACGGGGCTCGAGTCAGACCCAGCACTGAGGAACATAAAGTTCCGGGGGAAAGTGTATGTTGAATGAGACTGGGGGGAAACCAGAAGAAGTTATACAGGAAAAAGAACTTGATGAATTTATTGAGAAATTTTCTGATAAGATAGTAGCCCTGAACTTTTCAATTCTTGCAGTAGTGACCCTGGAGAGTATTAAACCGCTATCTTTTCTTGCCAGTCAGGCTATGGTCTTCTTTGAACCAATAGTAAAAGCTTTTTTCACTGCAAGGGATTATGACAAACTTTACAGGATCCTTGAAGACCGTCAGCTGATTGAAAAACTCATTACCCGGATCGAGGAAAAAACCGATAAGAAATGAGCCTATTAGTTCTCCTCATGTTTTCTTATGTTTTTCAACCTGTGAGAATTAAGTACGATGGTGGGGGAGACTGGTACAACGATCCTGACATTCTTGTCAATCTTTGTGGAGAGATCAAAAGGAGAGTTCCTTTCATTAGAATAAAACAGGAAGAAGTAGTTCTTACCCTTGACAGTGAAGATATTTTCAATTACCCATTCCTGTTCATCACAGGACACGGAAACATACATCTAAATGAGAGTGAGATCGAGAATTTACGAGAATATCTAATGAATGGTGGTTTTGTCTACGTAGACGATGATTTCGGGATGGATGAATTCTTCAGAAAGGAAATAAAGCGATGGCTTCCGCAATATGAACTGAAAGAGGTTCCGCTGAATCATCCGATTTACAGTGTGTTCTACAAGTTCCCGCGAGGATTGCCAAAAATCCACGAGCACTATGAGGGAGCACCGAAGGCCCTGGGCATTTTTATTGGAGGACGTCTCGCACTCCTGTACACCTTCAACTCAAACATTTCCGACGGTTGGACCAACAGGTATAACGACCCTGACTCACTGCGTGAACTTGCTTTTAGATTCGGGACAAACCTTGTCCTGTATTCCCTGTTATACTAACTTACAGAAATACTCGGTACTTTAGAGCACTTACAATCAATTCCTTTACGTCTTTGCCATCCTCAGGATAATTTGCCACATAGTATCTTTTTGCGCCAAAAAAAGCATTCATCTTTTCTTTTAAACGGTTCAACACTGCTTCAAGTCCATACTTATTGGTCTCAGGAAGAATAAGGAATAACCACCTGTAGCCAATGGAATACATATCTGACTCCCTTAAGACCCTCTTCAAAATCTCCAGAAGCTGTGCTTTCTTATCCTGTACCAGAACTTTATCCATTTCAATCAAAATAATAGAAAATTCGCGCTGATATCTTTCAGACCTTGCGATTTCTTTTCGCATTAGAGCAAAAAATGCCGGATAGTTTGATTCCTTAGAAATCTCAGCAAGTAAATTCTGCACTTGGGTATCAGAAAGCAAGAATTGATATTTTCCCAGAATATGTTTTTCGAGTCCATCGTTTCTAACCCTCTGGATAATCTTCCTTGCATCGTTCACCCTCCCAGTCTTAATGAGTTCGTTGATATACTCTCCATAGTAACCGGCAGCTTTCTCCTCATTGTTCATTTCTCTGTAAAGCTTTGCAAGAGTTTCAAGTATCTCAAGATCACCAGGTGACAGAGCCTTGATACGCTCAGCACATGCTATTGCCTGGGGTTTTCTCCCTGCCTGAAGGTAGAGATTGAAAGCCTGCCTCAGTTCACCAACAGCGAGCTGCCTCATTCCCATACTAAGATAAATGTCTGCACCAATGAGTCGAAGTGAAGGGTCGTCTGTCTGCTGATTCACTGCAATATGATAATATTCCAGTGCCTCCTGAAAACTCTTTCTTTGAACTGCTCTAAATAAATCCTTCTTTACGTCCTGTAAATTTCGCATAGTTAAATTATACAATTTTAAAAAAACGTAGTCAAGACTTTCCTTATCTGCGAATAGACCTGAAGCTTGTAATATCCAATAAAATTGAATATACGCGCGATAGAATTTAAAATTAAACTACAATAGCGCCCGTAGCTCAACAGGATAGAGCGGCGGACTACGAATCCGTAGGCTGGGGGTTCAAATCCCTCCGGGCGCAAGAAGAGTTAATATTTAAAAATGCTTTTAGACGACAAATACTATGTTGAAGAGGCTTTAAAAGAAGCAGAGCAGGCCTTCAAAGAAGGTGAAATACCCGTAGGATGTGTTATAGTTCACGATGGAAAAATCATTGCGAAAGGTCACAACAGAACCGAGGCTTTGAAGGACCCTACAGCCCATGCAGAAATAATTGCTATCGGATCCGCTGCAAGTTTCCTGAACAACTGGAGACTTACTGGCTGCACTCTTTACGTTACTCTCGAACCGTGTTTAATGTGTACCGGTGCGATGATCTTCTCCAGGATTTCCGAAGCAGTATACCTTCTTGAAGACCCAAAATTTGGCTGTTTTGAAAGTAAACTTCAAATTGAAAATCTTCTTAAGTTCAATCACGATTTTGTAGTCAGAAAATACAATGACCCGAATTTAAGAGAGAGGGCAAAAAATCTTATGCAAACTTTTTTCAGGTCCCTACGAGAGTGACATGTCTTTTGTTCTATTTACCTTTCTCTCTTTCATACCTACCATCGATATTCTCGACCCCGTTGCATATTACGAGGCAAAAACAAAAATGTTTCTGGAAAAAGGAGAAGTCGACTCTGCCGAATATTACGCAGAAATCTACCTGAAGAAGGCTCAAACCCTGAAACAAAAAAAACAGGCGCTCTTCTTACAATACCATATAAACAAAAAGCAGCGAGATATAGAAAAAACGGAGGAGTCTTATTACGAACTGCTTAAAATTGCTACACTGCAGGATTCCCTGCAGTTTACAAGAGATTACATGTTCTTTCTTTACAACACGAGAGAGTACGAGAGAATTGTTGTATTTCAAACGCCATTTGCAGATGATGACTCCATAAATTTTGTGGTTGCTTTAGCTTTGGTAAGAGTTGGTCGTATTGAAGAAGGAATTGAACTTCTAAAAACTAACAACCTGACTGAAGGGAAAATACTGAGAACATATCTCCTCCACTCTACTGGGAAATACAGAGATGCACTGGAACTGAGCAGAACTATCCAATGGTATGAGATGTTCGTAATTTCTGCAGGTGCCCTTGGAATATGGGACTCTGTGAGGTTTCTCCAGGAGAGGTTATCAGAAAACTCAAACACGGATTTAGGCTCCTACCTCCAGGTAATTTACATTCTTGCGCTGAGAAATTTAAGCCTTGAAGTTCCATTTGAAGTATATCAGAAATGGATCACTACGTACAGCAGCCATCCCTTGAAGGATTACGTTAAATACTTATATTCCGTTGATCTAAACAAACAGGGGAAATGGCTTGCATCAAATGACATCCTAAGTTCCATCGACACCCTCACTTTTTTTGAAGGTTATCCCGATTTCAAAGTAAACTATTACTGGGTGAAAGGGAAAAACTGTTATTTTTCCAGCGGCAGTCTTCGCGAAATCACTAAGAATTTACTGTTCGTGGCGGAGAATGCGAGGAGTAACGAGCTTCGCGACTCCTGCTACTACTATCTCGCATACACTTACCAGAGATTCAGTCAATATAAAAAAGCGCTGGATTATTTTGGTAGAATTAGTGAATCTTCTCCTTTTTTCGTATCTTCCCTGTACAACACTGCCAGGATTTATCACAAGCAAAACGAAAATGCAAAAGCAAAAGAAATTATTGAAAAAGCCTTGAATATGAATGTTGAACCGGACTTCAAGGTAAGATTCCTCGAGCTAAAGGCAGAAATTCACGAAGCAGAGAAAGAATACTCAAAAGCAATTAATGTTTACAATTCTATTCTAAAACTTGACGTTTCAAAAGCGAAATCTTACGAGATATATTACAACATAGAAATTCTTAAGTTCAAAAGAGGGGACTATGATTCCGTTGAACAGGCATATTTCAACTACATAATTAAATATCCGGAAAGCCCCCTCGTCCCACAAATATACTTTGATCTTACCTTTAAATACGTTTACACAAAGGACAAAGCAAGTGCAAAAAGGATTCTGAATGATATGATTTCTCGATATCCCCTGAGCCTTAAGACCATTGATGCCTTAGCGTTATACTTCAATAGTCCACTGGCTGCTCTTGAAGATACAACGATGCTGAACGACTATAAAAGAAAGAATCCAAAGAATCTCGATGAGACCGAATATATTAAAGGCGCTCTTTTCTCAAAATTCGGTATGTACGATGAGGCCCTGAAGTACTACGGAAATGTCAAAAGCGGCCGTTATCTTACTGAAGCCCAGATGCGAGCAATGGAAATCTATTTTAACCTTAAGAAATATTATGAAGTGGAAGTAACTGGAATGGAAATACTGCCCGACGAGATTAAAGATTTTTCATCTTACAAAATAGTAGAGTATTACCTCAAAGCCCTCAAAATCCAGGGGAAAAATGAAACTTTTAACAACGTATCAAACTACTATATTTCTAAGGAGTTCCCCTTCAAGAAAGATTATTGCCTGATGCTTTCAGACCTTTACATAAAAGAAAAGGACACTTTGAATGCAATTAAGTGCCTCCTGATGGCTACGACACACAATGCAACGGCCACTGAAATTGCAAAATATAACCCTGAACTTCTAAAACTCCTGGAGAAGCTGAAATGATTTTTGAAAATGAACTAAAGGAAGATCTGCCCTTTGAAAAATGTTCTTTTGTAGCCATTGATATTGAAGCAACGGGTCTGAGAATAAAGGACGATCGAATTCTTGAACTTGCATTGATCAAATGGGGCTACAAGGGTAAGAAAGAATACCTGGAATCCATTTTTAACCCGGGAATCGAACCGACAAGGTATTCTGTGAACGTTCACGGTATAACAAAAGTGGACTTCCAGAATGCACCAGAATTCCGAACTTTCAAGAAAAAAATCAAAGATTTCATTGGAGACTCAATAATTGTGGGATTCAATGTGCTTCCCCTTGATCTTTCACTGCTTAACAAAGAGCTAAGACTCCATGGAGAAGACCCCCTCTACAATTATGTTATTGACGTCCAGGGAGTGGTATCAAAAATCCTTGGCACTCCAAAGGAGCGTTCACTATACAATGTATCAAAAGACCTGGACATAGCAACCTCAAATCTTCACAGAGCAATGCCAGACGCGGAAACAACCCTTAAAATCTGGATCAAAATTATGGAACACTTTCGAAATCAAGGTTTCAAGACTATGAAAGAACTTCACGAACGAGGCTACTTTGACATCAAAATGAACCCTGTTGCAAGGGACATATTCCTTCTGGGCAGGCAAAATCGTTATGTAGAAATTATTTACAAATCTCCAACTTCCCCGAAGACAAGAAGAACCATCGAGCCTCTTGGTGTAAGAGGCTCAATGGTGGATGCTTTCTGTAATCTTCGCCTGGACTTCAGAAGCTTCAATACTGCTAATATATTAAGTTATAAGTAAACTTATTCTTCTTTCTCTCTCTTTGCCTCTTCCATTATTTTCTTAGCAATCTCAGAAGGCACCTCGTCGTAGTGGGAGAACTTCATCGTGTAGGTTCCCCTTCCCTTGGTGATAGATCTGAGCATGGACGAGTACTTGTAGAGTTCGGCCAGCGGAACAAGTGCTTTAATCACCTGATATCTCCCCTGAGAATCCATTCCGAGTATTCTTCCCCTTCTGGAGTTGATGTCACCAATGACGTCACCCATAAACTCCTCAGGTACGGTAACTTCAAGTTCATAAATTGGCTCAAGAATGTATGGTTCAGCTTTTGCCTGTGCCTCTTTGAAGGCAAGAGATCCTGCGATTTCAAAGGCAAGGTTAGAAGAGTCTACAGGATGATATTTACCGTCATAAAGGATTACCCTCACATCCACAACCTTGGCCCCTGCGAGAATACCGCTCTCCATAGCCTTCTTTACGCCACTCTCAACAGCAGGGATAAAGTTGTTCGGAATGGCACCACCAAAAATCTGGTTAACGAATTCGTAACCTCCACCTCTTGGAAGAGGCTCAATCTTAATGTTGCAGATTCCATACTGACCATGACCACCTGTCTGTTTCACATACTTCCCAAAGCCATCAGCAGGTTTTCTAATGCTCTCTCTATAAGGTATTCTTGGCTTTTCAGTTCTAACATTGACGCCATATCTGTCTTTCAGTTTTGAAATCACCACATCAAGGTGCATTTCTCCAAGTCCCCAGAGAAGAGTCTGCTTCAACTCCGGATCATACTTAAAATCAATTGTCTGGTCTTCGTTTCTGAGCCTGTTCAGACCCTCCGAAACCTTATCCTGGTCCTCCCTACTTTCCGGCACTATTGCAATGGAAACCAGTGGCTCTGGAAATTCGGTGGTCATAAGCTCAACGGGGTAATCTTTGTCAGTAAGGCAATCATTGGTCTTGGTCTCCTTCAGTTTAACAAGAGCACCAATCATTCCCGCTGACAAAGAAGGAGCCTCCTTACGATCCTGCCCCCTAACCATATACATCTGATTAACCTTTTCCGTCCTTTGAGTTCTTGAATTAAGATATTCTTTTCCTGATTCTATCTTACCGGATAATACTTTTACTATGTTGACCTCCCCAAGGTGAGCTTCTTGAAATGTCTTAAAGACGAAGGCCACCGTCTTCCCATCAGGATCTGGTTTAACCTCAACCTCAGCGCCTGCAAGCTTCCCCGTTTCAGGTCTGAGGTCCTTAGGGGACGCGCCGAAGTTCACAATACCATTAATAAGTTCCTCAATACCTAAAGCTTCCCTTGAATCTCCGTAGAATACAGGGATAATTTCCTGATTCAGGATGGACTTTTTCAACACAGGCATCAGTTCTTCATCTTTGATTTCCTCGCCAGCCATATATTTCTCTAAAAGTTCTTCGGAAGTCTCAATTATATTCTCTCTAAATTTTTCCCTCTCCTTATTTGCTTTCTCCTTCAAATCTGCAGGAAGAGAACTCACATCACCTGTAACCAGATCAAATACACCCTTGAACCCGTTCCCCTTGCCCAGAGGAACCTGGAACGGTGTCACGTGATGTCCAAAGATTTGCTTCATGTCATCCCATAGGGCATCCAGATTGATTTCCTGTCCTGTCATCTTGCTTATATATATGAAAATAGGTATGCCTTTCTTTTTGGCTGCTTCGAAGTACTTTTCAGTACCGACCTCAACACCTGAAGTAGCATCAACGACTACAAGAGCATTATCAGCTACTCTTATTCCGGCATATACCTCACCTGCGAAGTCAAGGTAGCCGGGGGTATCAATCAGATTAATAAGATGCCCATTGTGTTCCAGATAACCAACGGAAAGCCTGATGGAGAATCTCCTTTTGATCTCCTCCTCTTCATAATCCATAATTGTGTTACCCTGTTCTACAGATCCAATTCTGGATGTGATGCCTGCCTTGAAAAATATCGCCTCACATAACGTTGTCTTCCCACATCCTCCGTGTCCAACGATAGTTACGTTTCTAATTTTCTCAACCATCAGTTAATACCTCCCTCACTTTTTATCACAATATTTAGAAGCCTATCCTGAACAAATACAACGTTAAGGATAGTGCCATCTTTGACATAGTTCTTAATCTTTTCATCTTTAAGTGCTGCTTCAAAAACTTCTTCTTTACTCAATCCCTTTCTAACAGAAACTCTTCCCCTCACCCTTCCATTTACCTGCACGGGAATTTCAATCTCTTCAAAATGCAGGTACCGCTCATCGTATTCCGGATATCTCTCAAAAAAGATCGTTTTTTCAAAGCCCATCATATTCCAGATTTCTTCAGCAATGTGCGGAGCAAAAGGTGCAAGAAGTATTGCAAAATCCACGCAAGATCTGCCCACTACTGGTGAATTCTTGTTTTCAAAAGAATACAGATCATTGAGAAACTCCATCATCCTGGCAAGGGCGGTATTAAAATGAAACTGCGATGAGTCTTCCCGCACCGCTTTTATGGTCTGCTGAAGTTTGATGTAGAGAGCCAGATCATTCCCGGAAAGCTTTGAGGGATCCAATTCTTTCCCAACTTTTTCTGGATTTCTTGCGTAAGCATCATAGAATCTCAGAATTCGAAGCAGGAATCTTTTGGCGCCCTCTACTCCTGCATCAGACCAAAGCATGTCTTTCTCCGCAGGTCCCGCAAATAGAATCGTTATCCTTGCAACGTCCGTACCATGTTCTTCAACAAAAGGAGCAACAGCAACAATATTTCCCCTGGATTTAGACATCATTTCCGTTAACAGCTCAACCCTGCTGCCGCAGTGAGTATGAATTTCGTCTTTAACTTCCTCATCTTTTACAACCTCTCCGCAATGGTTACAGTAGTAAAAACTCTTATGAACAAGACCCTGAGTGAACAGGTTATCAAAGGGTTCAGGAGAACTCACAAGACCCTCGTCAAAGAGAACCTTCTGTATAAATCTTGCATAAATAAGGTGCTTCGTCGCATGCTCTACTCCACCGATGTACTGGTCCACTGGCATCCACCTGTTTACTTTCTCTGGATCGAAGATGTGCGACTTATTATCGGGATCAATGTATCGCAGGAAATACCAGCTTGAATCCACAAAAGTATCCATAGTGTCTGGGTCTCTTTTTGCGTTTCCTCCGCAGGATGGACATTTTGTGTTTATCCAATCCTCGGCATCTTCCAGAGGCGAACGACCTCTCGGTTTGAAATCTTTTACATTTTCCGGTAGTAGAACAGGCAGATTTTCCTCAGGTACCGGAACAATGCCACAACTGGGACAGTGTACCATAGGAATAGGTGCGCCCCAGTATCTCTGGCGGGATATTAACCAGTCCCTGAGTCTGTAGGAAACCGTAAGGCCTCCCAGCCCACGTTTATGAAGCTCTTTCTGGATTTCTTCAATCCCCGCTTCCGATGTCATACCCGAAAATTGAGCTGAATTCACCATTATTCCGTATTCTTCATAGGCACATTCCATTGCCTCAGGGTCCAGCTCTCCGTTGATAGGCTTAACAACGACCTTAATCGGCAAGGCGTTGCGCTTTGCAAATTCAAAATCACGCTGGTCATGAGCCGGCACGCCCATTACAACACCGGTCCCATAATGTGCAAGAACATAATCACCAATCCATATTGGAATTCGCTGGCCAGTGAGCGGGTGAATTGCATAAAGCCCAGTAAATATTCCAGACTTTTCCTGCTTTCCGAATTCCCTCTCCACATCGCTTTTCTGAACTGCTTTCCTTACGTACTCTGCAATGCTTTTCGAATAAGGAGAATCTGCAATAAGTCTCCTTACCACTCCATGCTCAGGTGCCACGGTAATAAAAGTCACACCGAACAAAGTATCAGCACGAGTGGTAAACACAGGCAGTTCTGAGCCATCGTTTTCGTACTTGAAAACTATCCTCGTCCCGTAAGATCTTCCAATCCAGTTTTCCTGCTGTTTCAAAATATTATCAGGCCATTTGTTTTTTAAAAGACTCAGGTCGTCTATTAGCCTATCTGCATAATCTGTAATTTTGAAGAACCACTGTTCAAGTTCCTTTTTCAATACGTGGGTTTTGCACCTTTCGCATTTTCCGTCGACGACCTGCTCGTTTGCGAGGACCGTCTTGCACGAAGGACACCAGTTTACATAGTCACTTTTCCTGTAAGCAAGACCCTTCTTATAAAGGAGTAAGAAAAGCCACTGCGTCCATCTGTAATAGTCAGGATCACAGGTGGCCAGCTCTCTTCCCCAATCATAGGACAGGCCGAGCATTTCAAAAGTCTTCCTGAAGTTCTCAATGTTACGGTATGTCCAGGTCTTTGGATGTATCCCATGTTTTATTGCCGCATTTTCAGCAGGAAGGCCAAAGGCGTCCCACCCAATTGGATGAAGAATATCGTAGCCTTCCATAATCTTCACCCTGGCCACCACATCACCAATTACGTAGTTCTTGAGGTGACCCATATGGAGCTCACCGGAAGTATAAGGAAACATTTCCAGGACATAGTACTTCTTTTCTGGAATTTCTTTGGTTCTGTACAATCCTATATCATTCCAGTGCTTTTGCCACTTCTTCTCAATTTTCCGTAAATTAAATACCTTCTCCATCAACCGCTCCTCCAGGAGTATTTAATTTTACCGTCAAACAATTGTAAAATCAAAGTAAAACCCTTAAAATTTGTGGAATGATAAGTTTCTTGCTCTTCCTCCTGCTGGGCAGTCCCATTAAAGAGAACTTTCAGTCCAGGAACTTCTGGAAAGTCACAACTCTAAGAAAGCAAGCCCAGGATCATGACGATACCCTTCTCGTAATTTTCTCGATGAAGATGATGCTGAAAAACAAGGATGTTCCTGTATTTATAGGTGACCCAAAAAACCTCGACTTAGAAACCAGAATAGTATACACATCAGCAATTTACGAGATAAAGGAATACGATTCTGTCACTATCAACAATCTGATACTCCTGGCTGACACTGTCAAAGACCTTAGAGGTTATTTTCTGACAAAACTTACAGAGAAATACCTTGCAGCTGATAGAACAATGGATGCGATTTACTGTTTCAGAAAGGTTGAAAACGAAAGGTACCGAAGAATAGCACTGCAAATGCTGGCAAACAAGCTCTGGGAATCCCGTGATACCTTACTTATTGACACCGTTCTTTCACAAAAGGGAATAGGTGAGGAAGTGGAGCTTTTTCTGAAAGCCCTGAGGCAAATAGTCAGGGGAGATACCATTGCAGCACGAAGACTTTCAAGACAGCTAGCCGTCTCAAAGCCACAGTCACCCTATTCGTTAAAACTCGTTCCAATGCTTGACGATACTTTGAAGGCCATTGTCTTTTACTCCAATCAGAGGTATCGAGATGCAGACAGCATATTCAGGAAGCTCAACCTTATAAAACACCCCTACGAGCAGATTCTCAGTGCCTACAGGACGAGGGACTATGAGAGGACTCTGAAATTGTACGAATCCCTGCAGAGATACCTTAAGGAGAGTGAGAAGAAGCAGTTATTAGTTCCCGTCGGTTATGCTTACTGGAGAATGGGAAAGCCTTTGAAGGCGTTAGAATTCTTGAACTACTCAGCTAACACAGGGAATGAAATAGCTGCAAGGGAAGTCGTTGATATTCTCATCAAAGAAGATTCTTCGATTTTTGAAGAATACATCAGAAATACAAAAGCTGAATCTCAAGAATTGAATTACGCTCTTGGGCTTTACTTCTTACAGAAGCGTGACTCTTCCCAGGCTGCAACCTTTCTTAGAAACAGCCTTCGGGGCAACAGCAGAAGAATCAAGGAACGTGCTCTTTATTTCCTGCATCAACTGGATGGAACCAGAGAAGACGACGAAAATTCAGAACTAATGCTGGATTACTTCGTTATCCTCAACCGGGGGTTAGTAATCTCCAAGAATGAATACGAGCCCCAGGTAGATAGCACCACGAAAGAAAGACTATTACCCTTCAAGTATTTGGTCCTATGGGGAGACGCCGGGGAAGCACTAAAATACTTGCCTGATGAAAGAAATGGAATCTATGAAGCTATCAGAATAGCTGACAATCTGGGAAATGATTACCTGAGGATAACCCTGGCCGCCAGGTATATGAATAATTACTGTAATCAGGACTTACCATTATATCTTGCGAAGCATCTTTTCCCTCTAAACTATATATCTGCCATAAGCTCCATAGCAGAATTCTATTCGTTGAAACCAGAAGTGATAATTTCACTAAT
>DIJZ01000007.1 GCA_002421425.1 Caldifarciminota bacterium UBA5631 | reverse complement strand
AACTTAGAAGCGAAGTCTTATGCACTGGCAACGGTGCATAGGGCAGAGAACACAGACAAAGGCGGCCGTCTCGAGGGTATCCTAAAAGGATTAGAAGGTATTGCCGAAAATGGGCTTCCTGTGGTCTTTCCTGTTCACCCTAGGACGAGAAAGAAGATAAAAGAAGCAGGCTTTTCCATTAGCGGAATAATGCTAATTGATCCGATATCTTACTTAGACATGTTAATTCTGGAAAAGAACGCAAGGGTAATATTAACGGATTCCGGTGGAGTTCAAAAGGAAGCCTTTTTCTTCAAGGTACCCTGTGTCACCTTAAGGGACGAAACAGAGTGGGTCGAAACAGTAGAAGCGGGTTGGAATACTTTAGCAGGGTGTGAACCTGAAAGGATTCAAGTAGCAGTGAGTAACAGCACCTTTTTAAAACCCGTTGAAGATTCAAATCCCTTCGGTAATGGTAATTCTGCATACAAAATTGTAAAAGTGATCTCTGATAAAACTTCTTGGGAAACCTTTTAATGGCAAAAGGGATAATATCTATCTGGGGGCAAGTTAGAGGCGTAGCAAATAGAATAATTCCCCGAGATTATTTTATGCGAAATGTCATTAAACTCACAGGCGCCACTGCTATTTCACAAGCTATTCCTATTATAGTTTCTCCAATTCTTACTAGACTTTACAAACCAGAAAATTATGGAATTGTAGCTATTTACTCATCAATTTTGGGTATATTTTCCGTAATAGCAAGCTTACGTTATGAAATCGCAATTCTTTTGCCAGAAAAAGATGAGGATGCTGTATCGCTTTTGGTTCTTTCTCTACTTACAACTACTCTTACAAGCACCTTACTTGGTTTATTCATATTTATTTTTGGCTCCAAAGTCGTGAAACTTTTAAATATACAAGGACTAAAACCTTACCTTTGGCTTTTGCCAATTGGCATGCTGTTAGTTTCCTCCTATAATATTTTTAGTAGAATAGTTCTAAGGATGAAATCTTACGGCGTAATAGCAAAGACTAAACTAATCCAAGGCTTTTCGGCGCCTCTATCTCAAATTATGTTAGGCCTGGTACAAGCTGGTTCATTAGGTTTAATTTTAGGCACAATTATTGGACAGAGTGCGGGTATTGTCACTTTCTATTCGAGTTTCAAAAAACAAATTACTCCAAGATTGCAATTACATCCCTTGAAAAATTTAGCCCAAAGGTACAAACGCTTCCCCCAGCTTTCAGTGATTCCAGCACTAATTAACGCCATTGGATTATCCCTCCCTATTTTTGCACTAAATAAAATTTATGGTCCCGAAGTAACGGGGTTTTTTTCTTTAATGCAAAGAACTATTGGAGTCCCACTATCTATTATCAGCACTTCAACATCCCAAGTCTTACTCAGTCAGGCTGCAAATTTCAAACGGATAAACTCAAACATGGAGCCGCTATTCTGGAAATCCTTAAGGCAACAAGCCCTTGTAAGTGCGCCAATTTTTCTACTTATCCCATTTATGCCATATCTTTTCCAAATATTTTTCGGCAGTACTTGGAGAACATCAGGAATCTATGCCTCAGTTTGGCTCCCCGCACTCTTAGGCGGTTTTATCTTTAGCCCAACTGGTTGTTTTTTAGATGTGTTAGAACGCCAGGACCTTTTCATTATTCGTGAACTTATCCGTTTGATTATTTTTATAGGAGCAACAATAATTGGGTCAATATTAAAATTGAAACCATTGTCAATGAACATTGTATTTTCAATTGCTACAGTAATATTTTACTTCATTTATGGATTATTTTCTTTATATGCAATAAAGCAGGAGGGTAAAAAGTGTGTTTAATAAAGTACTCTAAATATTTAGTTTACAAACTCCCCGATGAATGGAGGCAGAACCCTTATTCGGTGGGTGAAGGTATAAGTTATATTGAATTGAAAAGCAAAGATACAATAAAACAATTATTCTCATATGACGAAATTTTGCAGAGAACTTTTTGTGAATTCCTGGAAAAGGGGTTTTACGGGATTGCATGGTACAATCAAACCGGTTGGATGTCATATGCTTGGATGAGTTTACCAGAAACACTGGGACCTCCTCATTTACCACGCAAAGTACAAATGCTCCCTTTTTATTGGATATTTTACTGTAGAACAAGAGAAGAATATAGAGGCCATGGTCTGTACAAAGCCAGTCTGAATATTTTATGCAATTTAGCAAGAAGACAAGATCCAAACGCTGAAATATATATTGACACTGACGCAAACAATTTACCTTCAAGGAAAGCAATAGAGGCAGTGGGTTTTATACCTGCAGGAGTGATAACTATGTATTCACTAAGAATACCTAAAATTCGTACAATTTTGCTAAAATGGTCCTGGAATAAAGAAGCAAAACACCCGGAGGCAAAAATCGATGAATAAAAATTGTAACTACGTACTTGCTTTTGACGGTTGGTTAAAGTTTAATGAATATAAATGGGGCTTAAAGCCATTGAGAGTTCGACTGACTGAAAACGACAGAGAAGAACTACCTTTCGTAGAAGCAGTTTTCTATTTAGATAAGAAAGGGCGTATAGTTCAACCACCATTGAACCCATATCTTCCGGTAATTTTTCATTCCACTCCAACCAACAAAAAACCGAGGCTTTATCGTCAATGGGTAAATTTAAGCAGACTATTGGTTGAAGAGTTCAAAAATCGTGGAATGAGAGGCACTATTGCTTTTCCACCTGAAATAGTAGACATCAGACAATGGCAGTGGAACGGATTTTTAGGAGAAGTGAGATATACTTTTTATATTGCATTGCCCCTTAATATAGAAGATGTTGATCACCAAGTACGCAAAAATATAAAAAAAGCAGAAAAAAGCGGTTTTACTTGGGAAATAGCAACACAAAAAGTGTATAAAGAAGTTATTGAATGTCTCTTAGAAACCGAACATAGACAAAATTTTCAGTTTCGGCTAACAACAAGAGATTTGGAAGTTGCAAAAGAATTACTGGGAGAGGAGATTTTTCGCGTGTACCTTTGCAGAGATAATAGCGGTGAAGTTGCTTCTGCTCGCATCATTTTAAGCTTTCCCGGATTGAGAGCCATTGACTGGGTCGCTGGAACTAAAAGGAAATTTTTAAGTGAGGGAGCTACTCAATTTCTTATTTGGAATGCTCTAAATGATCTTTCTCACCAAGGGATAAAAGGATTTGACTTTTGCGGTGCTAACCTACCCACTGTAAGTGCAATGAAAGCCAGCTGGGGAGGAAGTTTAACCCCTTATTATGCAGTAAGTCCTTTAAATTTTAGGTCATTAATCAGACTATCCTTAAAGTATTTAAAACAAATAGTGTAGCGCTATGAAAGATAAGTTACTAATCCAACATCCTTCTGGATATTTGGAAGAAAGAAAATACATTTTCAAAATTATTTTTGAGGAGCTACTCGGCCTTAATTATAAATGTCAAGAGATTCCCGGTAATGATGTTAAAATATCCCTTGCTAACGAACCCCAAGCAGGTATCTTAATTTGGCCAGATATACTGTTTCAAAATAAAGAACAAAATTGGCTTCAAGAGGCATCTCTTCCTAAAACTCCACTTCCCCAATGGGATGTGAGTAAAGATATACCAGAGGTTAAAACATTAAGATCAACAATACCGGTTATTTATGGCAGAGCTTTTCAAAATAAAGAGTGGTTTAAGCACAACGGGAAACTCATTTACCTCGGTATCGACATTGCGGGCAGTGTCTTTTTTTTGCTTACACGATATGAAGAACTAGTATTGAAATCCAGGGATATCCATGGACGTTTCCCTGCCTTTGCTTCAATAGCATACAAAGAAGGTTTTTTAGATCGACCAATTGTTGATGAGTACATAGAAATCCTTTGGGTTTGTATGAAGCGTCTATGGTCCCATCTTAATCGCAGAGAAAAGGCATACAAAATATATCTTAGTCACGATGTGGATTCACCACTATGGTTTGCTAATAACTACTGGATAAAATCCCTTAAATCGGTATTTGGTGACATCCTGAAGCGCAAAGACTTTATTTTAGCTTACAACCGGCTTAAAACGCAACTCACCAAAGATTATTCCAGAGATCCTTATAATACATTTGCTTACATAATGGATTTAAGTGAACGCTTCGGCCTAATAAGTGCTTTTTATTTCAAAACTGACGCTAGTGATCCTAAATTCGACAATTATTATGATTTAGAAACACCCTGGATGAAAGATTTGCTAAAACAAATCCATGAAAGAGGGCATGAGATTGGGCTCCACACGAGCTATGAAGCTCACAAAGATTTTGAAAGAACGCGTAATGAATTTAACAGGCTTCTTAGAATAACAGAAAAATTAGGAATTAAGCAGGAAAAATGGGGAGGACGACAACATTATTTAAGATGGGAAAATCCTATAAGTTGGCAAATCTGGGAAGATGTAGGCCTGGATTATGATTCTACGGTTGGTTTCGCAGACCACGTAGGTTTTAGATGTGGCACTTGCCAAGAGTTCCCAGTTTTCAACCTGATAACACGAAAGGCCTTACGCTTGCGAGAACGTCCGCTCATTATTATGGAAGGTACATTGCTTGGCACCTCATATATGGCATTGTCCCCGGAAAAAGCCATGGAATGGATAGAACATTTATCCAAAATAAGCCGTCAGTTTAATGGTATTTTTACGCTACTTTGGCACAACAGCACTTTGAGTGAACGATGGCAAAGAGACTTGTACATAAAAACCTTGGAATGTATTACACAATCATGACTAAATAAACATTTCCAAAACTTCGAACCGAGAAATGTTTCAAGGAACTTTAAAATCATTAATTTGGGTTTCAAACTTACCAATTAATTGAGTCATACTGTACTGAGAATATTTCGAAATAATTGAACGGCGATGTCACAATGAGTTAACGAGTACTAATAATTGCATTTTTATTCTGCTCAAACATGTTTATGTACACGAAGAAGAGACTAAATATACCGAGTTAAGAATTTCAAAAATCACGTATGACATAGTTAAGTACGATTTTAGGCGAACTTATGTACTATGTTTCTGGTACGTAGTTATCAATTACTCAAGCCCTGTGCGGTACAAAGTGGAGTTATAACCATAATTGCAAAGATGAAATTTTATCAAGGGCTTTTCTCAGTAATAACTAAAAGAAAATTAATTTTTACCAAGATTGATCCAAAAGATCTGATAAGTGTTCAAATTATTGGGCAAAGAGCCGTAGAAAAACTCTATCGAGCTCACAGCTATAAAAATCACTTAATGTAAGATTAGCTTTAGTTAAAAAATGGCGTTACGTTACCAAAGATTCCCTAAATTTTCTGCTTTCGGGAGCCTGGTCAATACCGCAGGACTGCAATTACCATCTATCCTCTTAGCTTTTTATTACGGTCCCCAGGTTGCAGGTTGGTTTGCCCTTTCACAACGGGTTTTAGGTCTTCCGATGAATTTATTAGGTCAGGCAATTTCTCAGGTATATTTAGGTACAGGTTCCCGATTGGTTCACGAAGATGTAAAAGCACTCCGTTCTCTTTTTATAAGATCGGCAATTAGACTTTTTTTAATTGGAAGCCCAATTATATTTACTTTGGCGATAGGGGGTCCCTGGTTGTTCATAAAGATATTTGGAGCCAATTGGGAAAATGCTGGAAAAATTTTACAAATTCTTACACCTGCTATTCTTTTGCAATTTGTGGTTGCACCGCTCTCACAAACAGTAAATCTACTTGAACATCAACATTGGCAGTTAAATTGGGATTTATTCCGTCTCATTCTCGTTTTTTCTTCAATATTTTTGTCATATCACTTTGGAAAATCTCCCTGGATCGCAATTTTACTCTTCAGCTTAAGCATGACATTTGCTTACGTTGTTCTTTTTATAATGAATCTTTTTATATTGAAAAAAGTACTGAGCCCAAAGTCCCCAAAAAATTGAGGTAAAACAGGACAATAATGCAAAATCACTTTATTAATATTGCTTTAAAAACACCTCTTAA
This sequence comes from Caldifarciminota bacterium UBA5631, assembly GCA_002421425.1. Taxonomy (GTDB): domain Bacteria; phylum Hydrothermota; class Hydrothermia; order UBA1063; family UBA1063; genus UBA1063. Next base: position 36,171 of record DIJZ01000007.1, on the reverse strand, counting down.
AAAGTGCGTTCATTTTTTAAATAATTCGAAAAAAACCTTATAAAAACCTGTTAGCATCTGATATGCAATCAAAGTAAATGAAGCCGTGTTTACGACTTTTTCGGATTTGATTGGTGGATGCCATGGTGGGATTATGAAATCATGACATTCTGGGAGTACGCACCACTAAGATGGAGGCTTGATAGGCTATTAAACCGCCAATATGTTGAGAAAGTGCAAGAACAGTTATGTCTGAAAATCAAAATTCCGCGAGTAAATCAAAGCTTTTCAAAATTAGAATCCTTGAAATTAGCTATAAAGAAACTCGACAAATCGGGGTTCCTTAGAAAAACATATACCTCATTGCGAAAAGTTTTGAATTTAAATCAAAGTCCCGCTTTCAAAATTTTAGCCTTGGTGGAGCATTTGACCTGAAGTCCGAGAAAAATATAACTGTTTTGGGGATTGCCGCATTAAAGCAGGTTGAAGAAATCCTTGGAATAAATAATATAACGCGGAGATGAATATTTTACTAAGCAAATTTTTAACCAACATGATTTATTTTTGACCCTCATTAATTAGTGTCAGGATTTGTTCATACTAAACCTATAATCTCTCAAAATCCCTCCGCCATTAAAAATACGCCATTATATAGACAGGAATAATTTTTCAATTGGAGAAACAGCAAGTGTTTAAGATAAAAGAGTTTAACTCTTTTTGGAACTAAAGTAGTTAGTTTTGAATTTTGGTAAAGAAACATATACTAGAAAGCATTTGGAATGTATTTCTCAACTATAAATAGCTGTATAAAGAAATACTCTCTAAGTTTTCAACCGAAGATTTTACATAAAAAATAAAAAAATTATTATTACACTCCTGTAAAAAGCTAATCTCCTAATCCTCAATATCTTAAAATTTCTAGCCATTAACTTTTCCGTATAAATACCATACCTTATACTTCTAAAGCAAATTTAATTTTGCTTAATGAAATTGAGAGGATGAGTAAACAAGTTTTAATAATAACATACTTCTTTCCACCACATCCAGAAGTAGGAGGCATAAGGTTGCGTGGACTGGCCAAATATTTACCAGAATTTGGCTGGGAACCAATAATTCTAACTTCACCGCTTCCAGAGAAACCAGACCCTCAATTCAAAGTTGTTCAAACTGATGATTTAGGAGACATCATAACATATCTTAAACAGAAATTCGGTTTAAATGAAAACAGACTAATAGAAGATCAAGTTGGAACTCTCAGTAGGTACTATGATAAAAAAATAAATCTTTTTCCCAAGATAATAAAGTTGCTTAAAAGACTTGTAAAAGAAATAATTGCTTACCCCGATGAGTATAAGCAATGGCGATCTATTGCCTTAGCAAAAACACACGAATTATTAAGAAATGAGAAATTTGACGCCTTAATTAGCAGCTCATATCCTTTTACCTGCCATCTTATTGCGAAGGGGATTAAGGTAAGATACAGTATTCCTTGGATTGCTGACCTTAGAGACCTTTGGACACGAAATCATTATTATCCTTACAGTCCAATTAGAAAGCTATTTGAGAGAGGCCTCGAGTTAAAAACATTGAGTTTTGCTGATGCTCTGGTAACCGTTTCAGATCCTTTAGCTCAAAAACTAAGAACCCTTCATAAGGGAAAGCCTGTATATGTGATAACAAACGGGTTTGACCCTGATGAAGTTAAGGAAAAGCCCTTAACAAAAGAATTTACAATCACTTATACAGGATATCTCTATAAAGGCAAAAGAAACCCTGGATCTTTATTTAAAGCAATAGCTGAACTTATTAATGAAAGAATGATAGAAAGGCAAAAAATTAAAATTCGTTTCTATGGCATTTCGGGAGACCACTGGCTTGAAAATGAAATTCAGAAGTACCACCTCGAAGACGTGGTTTCAATGAACCCCAAAATTCAAAGAGATATCGCTTTAGATAAGCAGAGGGAATCGCAAATTTTACTTCTTTTAAATTATGACCACCCTGAGGAGGCTGGAGTATACACGGGCAAATTATTTGAATACCTTGCAGCAAAACGTCCCATTTTGGCCATAGGTGGACCGCGAGGTGTTGTTACCGAACTGCTTGAGGAAACGAGGGCAGGGGTACATCCTTTAAATTATGAAGAGTTGAAAAAAGTTTTATTAGAATTTTACAACGAGTATAAAACCTGCGGATATGTACCATACAAAGGCAATGAAGAGAAAATATCAAAGTATTCTCATCGCGAAATGGCGAAACGTTTTGCAGAGTTACTAGAGATAATCACTAAAATGGGAAATAGCTAAAATATGATTTTCACTGATAAAGATAAACTAAAGTATATCTCCTACCAAAAGGAAATTCTGTTGATACATTTTACAATAAATTATGAGAGATAAATAATGAATAGCCTTCTTTCTATTTTTTTAGTACTTAATATATTCCTTTTGATACCTTTTCTCGGTTACTTTTTGAGGATGTTTACTTTATCTGCTGATTTAGGTGACACAATCTCAAAAATAATTCGAGCTCTTCTAATATATTTTTCTTTGCTCATCATCCTAATAAAAAGTAAGGGGGTAAAGATTCGAAACAATTCTATAAAATACTTCATTCTGCTTTTGTTCTTTTCAGCTCCTTATTTCTTGCATTTTTTTGTATCTGGCAAATCCGGTGTTGAACATTATGACAATGCTGCGACAAGGGAGTTAATTTTACTTAGCGCCACTTTATTAGTTTTCTTGATGGTCTCAAGTGCTAAATTTACATTGCACAATTGGCTATTTTTAATGCCCGCTATGCTTTTTTTAGGAATTTTTTTGGGTGTTTATTCTTTCTGGTTTGCTATAAATTATTCAACTAAAATACCAGCCTTCAGTGCCTATGATTTTACTAGAGCTGGTCTCGAAGTAACTGATCCTAACTATGTGGGCGCACTACTTAATATTCTATCGCTATCAGGGATATATCTATTCCTCACAACTGGTAATTTTTTAGCCGAATACCTATCAATTCTTGCTTTTTTAATAATTCAAGTAGGCAGAGTTTTTACTTTTTCCAATGGATCTTTAGTAAACTCAATCATTAGTTTACTTTTACTAATAGCATTAATTGATGACAAAAAATACAAAAAAAAATTGTACATCATTTTTGGATTCTTAATACTTTTAACAATCTTTATTTTTATTTCAAATCTTAAAAAAATTCTATTTTACAGAATACCATATTGGGGCGAAAGTTTAGAAGCACAGCGATCATTTTTGAGTCGATTTGAACAACTCACTCAATTTACAAAGCTGATTAATGATAACCCTCTATTGCTTCTTTATGGTTTGGGATCTGCAAGATTACCAATCGCATTAGGACTAAATCATACTATTCATAATGCTCCCATTCGCTCTTTAGCAATAGGTGGAATCTTATCTTTCTCAAGTTTTTTGTGCTTATGGCTTTTAACTTATAAAAACTTCAAACATTCAATAAAACATTGTAAAAATGAGAAACTCAAAATTATGCTTATTATATTGCTTTCAGCTTTTATTGGCTGGTCTGTTCAATCTCTCACACTCCCAGCGGACGTATCTGCTCTCAATCTTTTCTTTTGGAGTTTAGCATATTCATTGGCAAACACAGTTAGGGAGAGTTTTAATATAAATACTTCAAAGTTACACTATGAGGGTTCTATTAGCTAACAACTACTACTACATTCGAGGCGGTGCGGAAAGAGTATTCTTCGATGAAATTCACCTCCTACAAAACCATGGACATGAGGCAATTCCTTTTTCCAGGCATCATCCCCAAAATCTTCCAACAGAATATTCTGTGTACTTCCCCCGTCACTTTGAATATGTAAATGTCCCCGCCTATGAAAAGGTTATAGCTGCTTTAAAACTTATTTACTCGTTTGAGAGCCTAAAAAAATTCAAATTGTTTCTGAATCTTATCAAACCTGATTTAATTCATGCACATAACATATATGGTAGATTAACTACTTCCATAATAGATGCAGCCAAGTCTAAAAATATTCCAGTTGTGATGACTCTACATGACTACAAACTTATATGTCCTTCATATTTAATGTTAGCGAGGGGAAAGCCATGTGAAAAGTGTAAAGGAGGCAAATTCTACAACTGTGTTCTAACAAAATGTCATAAAAATAGTTTTATGGCCTCTCTAGTTTATGCAATAGAGTCATATTTTGATTACGTATTCAGAAAAAACAACTATATTAAATTTTTAATTTGCCCGAGCGAGTTTTCTCTTAAAAAACATGCCGAAGCTGGCATCCCAGAAGAAAAACTCGTTCATATACCGAACTTTGTAAACACCAATAAAATTAAACCCAGTTACACTCTAACCGATTATATTTTGTATGTTGGCAGATTATCTAAAGAAAAGGGTGTTCTGACTTTATTAAAGGCAATTAAAGGTTTAGATATAAAGTTAAAAATAGTTGGTGATGGGCCAATGCGAGTTGAATACGAAGATTTTGTAAAAGAAAACAATCTAAAAAATGTTGAATTCTTAGGATATAAAGCAGGCGACGAATTAAAAGAAATTTTTAGAAACAGCAAGTTTATTGTAATACCATCAGAATGGTACGAAAATGCTCCAATGACAGTAGTTGAGGCTTTTGCCTATGGAAAGCCAGTAATAGGAGCAAATATCGGCGGGATTCCAGAAATGGTTTCAGAGGGTGAGACCGGACTTCTGTTCGAACCGGGGAATCAAGATGAATTAAGGGAGAAGATTATTTATCTTCTACATAATCCTTCTCTTATAATTAAAATGGGGCAAAAAGCAAGAGAAAAGGCTGAGAGAGAATATAGTGAAGATGCACATTATCAAAAGCTAATTGAGGTTTACAAAAAGGCTTTATCATGAGAATTTCCTATATTGTTCTGAAAGGAATGCCGATCGGAGGAGGCATCGAAAAATTTACAGAAGAGGTTGGGGTAAGACTCGCTAATAAAGGTCACAAGATAACTGTTTACGCAATGAAACATTACGGTGCTGAAAATGGAATCTACAAAGGCATACATGTTCAAACTGTCCCTACAATAAAAAGCCGCAGCTTAGAAAAGTTATTTGCATCTTTTCTCGCAACAATTTTGGAAACAATTAGTTATAAATCCGATATAATTCATTTCCACGCTTTTGGCCCTTCCGTTTTTGCACTTATTCCACGAATAATTGGGAGAAAGGTTGTAGTTCAAGGCCATGGCATTGAATGGAAGCGATCAAAATGGAACGCTCTTGGCAAAGCTTTTTTAAAAATATCAGAATATCCGTGCGTAAAAGCACCTCAAGCGATTACAGTTGTCTCAAAAACACAACAAAAATATTTAAAACAAAGATACGGGATTGACGCAGTTTATATTCCTACGGGTGTCAATCCACCTAAGATTTTAAAGCCTCATTTAATTTCGGAGAGATTTGGGCTTAGAGGAAACGACTACATACTTTTCGCGGCGAGGCTCGTGAGGGAAAAGGGCGCCCACTATCTTATCGAGGCTTTTAACAGGCTTAATACATCACTGAAGTTAGTCATAGCAGGCGATGCTCAATATGAAGAGAAGTATAAAGAAGAGTTGCGACTCTTAGCTAAAAACAGTAGTAGGATTATTTTTACCGGTTTTGTAACAGGTGATTTGCTAGCAGAACTATTTTCTAATTGCTACTTCTTTGTACTCCCTTCTGAGATTGAAGGGCTGCCAACAGCTTTGTTAGAAGCTATGAGCTACGGTAACTGTTGCCTTGCAAGTGATATTGAAGAAAATTTAGAAGCTTTAAATGGATATGGTTATTCATTTAGAACTATGGATGTGAAAGATCTAACACAAAAAATGAAGCTACTGATTGAGAATCCGGAGCTGGTAAGTTCAATAAAAGAGAAGGCAAAAGAATATGTCTTAACCAACTATTCATGGGATAGCATAGCCAATAAAATTGAAAATTTCTATAAACAACTATTGGAGGTAAAATAATGTCTAAAATTGAGTTTGCAAGCATTATTGTTACATACCGATGTAATGCAAGATGCCAAATGTGTAATACCTGGAAATTCCCGAGTAAAAAAGAAGAAGAAATAGGTGTTGATATCTACGAAAAATTACCCTTTATGAAAACGGTTAACGTCACAGGGGGAGAACCTTTTATAAGAGAAGACCTCGAAGACATAATAAATGTTTTAAGAAAGAAAACTAACCGCCTTGTAATTAGCACAAACGGTTATCTTACAGAAAGAATATTGAAATTATTTGAAAAAAGAAAAGATATAGGGATAAGAATTAGCATTGAAGGATTGCCAAAAGCAAATGATGAACTAAGAGGCCTTAAAGGTGGTTTCGATAGAGGCATTAGAACCTTAGTAGAACTTTACAATATGGGTGTTAGAGATATCGGATTTGGAATAACAATTTCTGATAGGAATGCAAAGGACATGATTGTACTGTATCATCTGTCAAAAATGATGGGAATTGAATTCGCAACCGCTGCAATCCATAACTCATTTTATTTTCACAAGTTTGACAACAAATTTGAGCACCCTGAAATAGCCATCGAGGAGCTAAACAAACTAATAGCCGAATTGCTAAAATCAAAAAAAGTCAAAGACTGGTTTAGGGCCTATTTTAATTACGGATTAATTAATTACATTAGAGGTAATCCTCGATTATTACCTTGCGAAATGGGGTTTGACTCTTTTTTCCTTGATCCATACGGGGAGATACTGCCTTGCAATGTTATGGAAGAGAGTATGGGTAATTTAAAAGAAAAATCTTTTGAAGAAATATGGAATAGTAAGAGAGCCGACGAGGTGAGAGCAATGGTTAAGAACTGCCCCAAAAACTGCTGGATGATAGGCTCGGTAAGCCAGCAGATGCAAAAGTACATTTGGATTCCAGCAAAGTGGATTATAAAACACAAATTTCTCAAAAAGCCTTTTTGCTAAAGCGATTATGAGATTTTTTCTAAAACTCTAAATGACGTTTGAAACTAAAAAGTAAATTAAAATAAACATACTAACTTGCAGTAAAATCTCAACAAAACTTGAATTCAGGAGGTAAAATAAGTATAATAAAGGCTCAATGTTCAATATTTTGTTGTAAATTTAGTAGCAATATACAAACAGGCTTAAATTATGCAGTTTTGGATATTGTATTTTATTGCCTACACAATCCCAATTAATGACGATGTTGTTTTTGAGAAGCTCATTCGAGAGAAAAACTATCAACTTTATAGTGTAAGGTTTTCAGAACCCATAAGATTCACCAACCCAACCTTTAGCCAGCTCAAAGAGCAATGTAAACCTTACACCATTTGTTCAAATTTTGAAACCTTTTATTATGATAGCTGCACGGTAGATTTCTACCCTCGCTTTATCTATGACAAAGTAAATTACGGCCTTGTTGTAGAACCCTTTTTTAGGTTAGGTAAGGTTAGGGGATGGCCCTACATAAAATGGGATAACAAAATTGCCGGTGCGTTTTCAAGGGCATATTTCTTCTATGACAAACATCCCTTTGTTTTTTGCACCGGAAGAAATCGGATTCATATAAATCTTGGAGCTCTGTTGGCAGAAGAAGATCCCCCCATAGACATGCTTTTGTTATCCTATAAAAACGAATATTTTAACTTTTATTACTTTACGGGCCAGTTAGATCCACGTATAACTTCAGACTCTACACACTTTTACAAAAGGGGTGAACTAAAAAACCGTTATCTTTCAGGACACTCTTTAGAACTTAAGGGTAAGAATTTTTCATTTTCACTAACAGAACTTGTAATCTATTTTACAAATACCAACATACCTGATCCCTATTTTTCAAATCCTTTTACTCTTTACTATTCTAAACACTTTGACGAAAGAGAATATGGAGAGCATAATGCTTGCTGGTTATTATCCTGCAATTTTTGGAATACGAGATTTTCTTCGCATTTTGAATTTCTCATTGATGATTTTCATCTTCCAGACAATAAAATGTGGGCCCCACACAAACTCGCTTGGATTTATAAACTTTATGTTGTTGACTGTCCTTTTAAAAATTCTATTTCCGGAGTATCCTATACCGGCGCAACTCGCTGGACATATACTCACGGATTGAATTTGCTTTACTACAATAATAGAGGTGAGGTTATGGGTTCATTAAATGAAAACGACTTCGACAGAATTGAAATTTTCACAAGAAAACATTTGAGTAAAAGATTTGACCTTAAGAGCAGTTTTTGGTTTAAGAGGAAAGGAGAGGCATCCACTGAAGAAAAAGACATATACTGGGATTACTTAGAAGAGAATATTAATTACCCTCGAGAATACTTTTTGACCGGAATTGTGGAAAAACGTTTTGGCTCAGGAATTGAATTTGATTACCACACTCCTCGTATCGTTATTCGCTCAACCTTAGAATATGACTGGATCTGTAACTACAAGCACATTCAGGGTAATAAAGGGAATGAACTCAGACTAAAACTATACGGAAGCGCCGGTATTTTTTAAGTATGTTAAAGCTTTTTAAGCGCATTCACTTAGCAGAGTGTCTACTGTAAAAAGATATATTCACGTGTTTGTTCTTAAACCTGGTAATTCTAAGATAGCTCGCAACATATCCCACAAAATAAACACCATATAAGCCAATCAATACCGTTGTATTCGATCTGAAAACAAAGGCTAAAAGGCAGGTTATGAAGCTACCCGCCCAGAATAAGGGTGAGGTCTTCGCATTATTCCTGATATACCTTTTAAATACAAGCGAATGCATATGAAGAAAATCGGCTTCCATAGCCGCTTCTTTCTTTGCGAAGCGCCTTCTATAAATGGAAAAAATGGTTTCAGTAAAAGGATAAGCGACGCATAGGAGGGGATACCAGGGGGATATTCCGGTGTTTCTGTAAACAAGCAGAATTGAAGTTGTTGCAATTGTAAATCCCAGGAAATAAGCTCCATTATCACCGAGCAAGATCTTTCCTGATGGATAGTTTCTGATAAAAAATCCGAGAAGCGCAAAAACTGTAAGGATAGAAATTCCGAAGACAAGCTTATCTCCAATAAGGAAGGCGGTCAAACCGTAAAAACTCAGAATTATTATACCGAGCCCACTTGCAAGGCCGTGCAAACCATCAATTATGTTAAAGGAATTGGTAATTCCACCGATGGCAAACATAGTGAACATTAAGCCCCAGAAGGGAACATACAGTATATTGTCAATAGGTAGGATACCAACATAACTTATGTAGACCTCAAAAAGGAGACAGAAAAGCAGCGCTGAGCAAAAAGAGATAATCAATCTGAAAGAGGGCCGTACTTTCTGGAACATATCTTCGTAAAAGGCAATTAGGACGATGGGCATTGAAATGTATATAAGGCTCATTAAATCTCGAAGCTTTGCAAACAGTCCAGCAAGTATAAGTGCGATTATAATCGCTATACCTCCCATTCTTGAAGCCTTCGCAGGATGAACTTTTTGTGGTCCACTGCCGGGTGTATCGACTGCAATTTTGAGAGTTCCAAAATGCTCACTCAAGAGTGAAGACATAACAAATGCGCCTATGCACCCTGCAATCAATGAACGATTTATCAATAAAGCTCCTCTTTATTTGTAATAAAACCGGTTCAGCATACAAATTTGGGAAGAAGTCCTAATAAACCTTTATAACCACCTTCAATAAAATTCATTTATTTAAAAATTATACTTCTGCGTTAAAATAGAATCAAAAAGGAAGTGAGATTTATTTTGGGGGGCGGGCGAAGCCCGCCCCAGACCAGAGTTATTACTAATCCATTTTACCTTGGAATTAAAAGTAGCTGCCCGGGATATATTAGATCAGGGTTGCGTATTTTGTCCTTGTTGGCCTCATAGATTACTGGCCACTTTCTTGGGTCATTGTAAATAAAGGAATACCCGGAAATTCTCCAGAGGCAATCGCCTTTCTTAACTGTGTATTCGGTAGGGAGTTTTTCTTCAGGTTTTTCCTCGATCTTGATCTCGACCTTCTCTTCAACAGGTGGCGGAGGAGGTGCAACCTCTTCAGGCTTTTCTTCTTTTACTGGCTGCTCCACTACTACGGGAGGTGGGGGAGGCGCAGCCTCTTCTTTCTTCTTTTGAACGGGAATATTCAGCCTCAGACCAACGAAAAGCTGTCTGAGTTTCAATTCATTATAAGGTGGATACTGGCAGTATCTGAAAAAGGCAGTTAGCTCCATGAATTCCCAGGGGGATATAATGACTCCAATATTACGACGGTAAGTTCTGTAGTACCCTTCCCAGAAAAAGCTGAGCTGTTTTACAGGCGAGATTTTTGCATTTAAGAAAACACCCGGTTTATAAAGGGGAGACTCGAAATTCCTTCCTATCCCGTATTTGCCGAATCCGACGCCGATACCACCGGAGAGTATTCTGTGAGGAGTGACGTATAAGGCTGCAAAGGCAGGCACTCTGAAAATCCTTTCCGTAGAATCCTCGGAAACATAAAAGGTATGTTCTGATTCAATATCAGGAATAATCAGTCCGTTTATCCCCCAGACTGTATTAAAATACCTTGATTTGAGTATTGTGTGATGGAAGGTAAGTTCGAACCCTCTATCCTTTGCATAACCCAGATTGGCGAATATCCGGGGTGTTGAGAACCCAATTCCTATTCCAAAGGGTGGGAGGACAGCTGGATAAGCCGGATCAGTAAAGTAGTCATCTACTAAAGCAAACCCACCGAAGGTGGAAATGTGAAGTGTTGAACCTTTACTGTCCACAGAGAAGGGGTGATCGGAATATGTGCCCTGGAATCCCTGGGCAAGGAGCAACGATGCTGCTAACATTATCCATAACCCATGTTTCATAACCCCTCCTTGTTAGGGTTATCACAATTATAATTTTTCGAACGTCTGGTGTCAAATTCGTATTTTCTTACTTTCCGCATTAATCCTCGGTTTCAAACAAAAGAACTCAGCGGTTTGTGTTGTAAAATGAAATTGTTCCAGCCATCTATTTCAGGCTTTTAATAGCTGAAAACTCCAAGGAAATGCGCAGGGTAGAATGGGATGTGGAAAGGGTGTTCTCACGATAAGCTTAAGAGAAACAGCGAGTTGTAAAGCAACTTCATTTTGTGGAATATTCTTTCGCAGTTATCGCTACCCTGTGGATTCTTTAACATTCTCATTTTCATAGAGTTGTGTAATTTGGATATTTTGGCACTGCATTTGCAGGTGTTATAGTGTCCTTCAACGAGGAGGTGTCTGATGGAAAGGTTAGACTGGGGACTGGGCAGAGTGGTAACAGCAAGAGGGTGCATCTGCACCTGTGCCTGTGGTAAAACCAAGAGAGACCTACCAATAGCTGCGGTGATAATCGGGGGCTTCGCAGCGGGTAGCATAGATTACTCCTTGGTTGATAGGTAGTGTGTGTTATTTGGGGCCCCGAAGGGGCCCCAAAACAAAATTTTAAGGGGGCATATATGAATGGAGTAAACAGTCGGTGTCTTCAATTCATTACTTTCGGGGAAAGTGAGCAGCGCGAATTCCAGTGGCAGGTGGCAAAGAAACTTAACGCATCGGAATCATGCTACAAATTAGTGAATGGGATTTTTGCTAAACGCAGGCCCGAAGACACAAAAATAGAACAGGTGGAATACTGAAATGGAAAACAGTTCCAATACTTCAAAGACAGGGGTATTTCAGTTTCAAACAGATAAGGGATGTTACCTTTATTCCAGTTTTGAGAGAGCTCTTTACCGCCTTACGCGGGATAAGGATCCATTGAAATTCATCCCGTTAGCTGTGGATGCAAGACCCTTTGACATACCATCTATTAAGTCCCTGGAGGATATACTTAACTCTCAGCTAAGTCAGCTGGTTCTAAATTTTACTGAACAGTGCAATCTGAGGTGTAAGTATTGCATTTACGGAGATAGTTATAGATTCGTCCGGGGATATTCTGATCGCTTTATGGAAATGGAGGTGGCATTCAAGGCAGTAGATTACTTTCTTCAGAGGGCTAAAATCGGCTCCTTTATTACCTTCTATGGGGGAGAACCCTTACTCAGATTTAAGGAACTCGTTTTCCTTGTTGACTATGTTCGCCACCGATACCCTGAAAAAGAAGTGAAGATTTCTATTGCTACAAATGCCACATTGCTGGATGAAGCCAGGGTTGATGAACTTGTAAGGCGTGAAGTATTTCTTCAGATCAGCCTCGATGGCCCTTCGGTAATTCACGACTTTAATCGGGTTTATCCCCGAGGTCAGGGCACTTTTGAAAAGATTTACAGAGTAATACAGTATATTTACGATAAATATCCTGATTTTTATCCAACTCATATCCTGTTTGAGGTGACGCTTACCCCTGCCACAGACCTATATACTACCTGGGAATTCTTCAAAGGTCCTCTGTTTGAGGATAACCTGTTAAAGGTCGGTTTCCTTGACCCTGAGGAGAACTACTATGTGGAGAAATTTTGTAGTTCTGAGCAGATTTTGAATTTTAAGACCTCTGTGGGAGATTTGTTAATGCGCTTTGTTAGGGATCTTGAACAGCAGGGAAAGTCAGATAAGTTTCTGTGGGAATTGTTCGGAAAAAGGCTGATGGACATCCATATGTTGTTGGGATCGGAACCAGGAGATGCTATTCCCCTCAATGGGACTTGTATACCTGGAATCAAGAAACTCTACGTAGATGTGCAGGGCAGGTTCTACCCCTGTGAAAAAGTACACGAAAGGCTCGCAATAGGTTCTGTGGAAAAAGGCATTGAGATTGCAAAGGTAGCGGGGCTGCTGAAGAAATATGAATCAATATCTACCAATTGTCGTTCGTGCTTCGCAAAGGACCTGTGCAAAATCTGTTTTGCCGGGATTGCTTCCACAGAAGGTGATTTGAGCATTGAGAAGAAGCTTGCGTTGTGCCAGAAGGAGAAAAAGGAGATTGAAGACGCCTTTGTCCTGTATGCGCGTTTGATGGAATCGAACCCTCATGCTCTGGATTTTCTTGAGGCTTACGTGTTTGAGTAAAGTTAAATAATTATGCTGTTAAGGAAATACGTAAAAATCCTGAGATTATTCAACGATAGGATTTCTCTATTCTTTGCTGGGACGGTAATTTCGGCGCTTGTTCCTTTGATTCAGATAAGAACCTCTTTCTACTTCCGGAATTTTGTTAATTATTTGCCAAATCCTACCAATTTCGCGCTGATACGTGACACTCTCTTTTTGATTTTATTGCTTTCCGTCCTGAGGGTATTTTTTGGTTTTCTTTCCGGTTTAGTTTTGAGCATCTGGAAGGAATCTGCCATTGCCAGTGTCCAGAAGAGGCTGTTCGACCACATACAGAATCTTGAACTCTCTTATCATACGAAGTACTCTGCAAGTTATTTTATTTCCTGTGTGCTTTACGATCCGGTGGTCCTTCAGAATCATCTAACAGCAATATACACTGCTCTATTTAGAGAAGCTCCTGCAGCCATAGCCATCTTTACAGCAATGCTTGTTTTGAATAAGAAGATTGCCTTGCTTTCTCTTTTCTTTGTACCCTTCGTTTTTTTAGTAAACCTTATTATGGCTCCGAAATTTAAGCGGAAGTCCCTCGAAGTCCAGGAAGACACCACAAGAATTTACGATTCCCTCGAAGAGACTCTTAACGGTATTCAGACCATTAAGACCCTGGCAGGTGAGTTCAGAAGCAGTGAAATCTTCCGAAAAGCTATCGAAAAGTATGTTAAATCATCAGTTTCTTTCACGACCCTTGGCCTTGTCCAAACCAACCTGAATTTGCTCATTGCGACTACGGGAGTGCCAATTGTTTTACTCTTTGGGATTTCTTACTGTGGGACTTCAGTAACAGCCGGAGATATACTTGCCTTTTCCATCCTCTTAAGTTCTTTCACCGGACCTATCAACGCCCTTGCAGGGCTCTTTTCTGATTATAAAGCCCTTTATCCTCCGCTTAACAGGATGGCAGAGATATTAAGTTTCAGGCAGGAATCAGAGGGCATGGTAGAAATTAAGACCTTCGCAGAGGCAATAGAGTTCAGAGAAGTATCCTTCAGTTTTGGTAATGAAGGGGATTCCTTTAGTCTCAGGAACATTAATTTACGGGTGGAGCCGGGAGAAAAGATAGCCATAGTAGGTCCTTCAGGTGCAGGAAAGACAACCTTGATAAAACTTATGCTCAACCTGTTAACCCCCTCAAAAGGTAGCATTGTATTGGATTCAATTCCAGTGTCTGATTTTAAAAGGGAAGATCTAAGAAGGCTGGTTAAGTACGTACCCCAGGAAGCTTTTGTCTTTTCAGCGACAATTCATGATAATATAACTTTCCCGAAGCAGGAATTCAATATGGCTCTTGTCGTGGCAGCAGCAGAGAGGGCTGGAATTTACAAAAAAATAGTTTCTCTACCCGAAGGTTTTAATGCCCCCTGCGGTCGCAATGGCCTGATGCTTTCAGGAGGCGAGCGGCAGAGACTTGCACTGGCAAGAGTCTTCCTGAACAATGATTTCAAGGTTTTGATCCTTGATGAAGCCTTTCGTGAGTTAGATTCTTTGATGGAGAAACAAATCCTTGATACTGTTTTTAAGTTGTATGAAGACAGGACCATTATCTACGTGACTCACCGCTTAAACTCCGTCGTCTCCTTTGATCGGATTATTGTCCTTAAAGGGGGAGAAATAATATGTGCAGGGAGTCACAACGATTTGATGGCGACCTGTCGCCTCTATAGAGAGATGTTTTTGAAATCAACGGGAGGCAAGGATTATGCTGTGGATCTTATTGATTCTAAGTATTACAGGGTCAACCAATAGTATAGAGATACCGGAACTTTCCAAAAAACCAATTTGCACTCTCAATTCCAGCATAATGGATGAAGGGGCAATGATTAAGGATTTCATAGAGATTTCTCCCACTGACAGTGCAACTCCTGAAGTGGAAACCGAAGTGTATGTTGGTAAATTGGTGAACACCCTCTACATAATGTTTCTGTGCAACGAAAAAAGCAAAATTCGTTACACTCTTCTTAAGCGGGATGAATATCGTGTGGACAATGATGTTGTAACGGTTCTCATAGACCCGGATAACTCGGGGGCAAGGTCCTTTGGTTTTTCTATGAACCCTGCAGGATCCCTAAGCGATTACCTCGAAACTTCAGGAAACGTAAATTTTTCTTATGACTTTAACTGGACAGGCACCGCAGTGGTTTATGACTCACTCTGGGTCGCCTTATTTGAGATTCCCCTGTCAGTATTTAGCAACATAAAGGAGGAGAATTTCAGAATAATGTTTTTAAGGTTCAGGCCATCAGACAATCTTTATCAGTATGCGTGGCCTCCGGTCCCTCTCTCTTCCAATGCAGATCCATACGGAACTTTTTTGCTCAAAGAGACAAGAATAAAGAAGATTTCTCCGGGTGTGATTCCCTATATTCTTGTATCCAGCGGGCCTCCAGTTCGCCCTGAGAATAGCACAGTTAGAGCTGGATTCACAGGACGGGTTTCCCATACTTCTGGAGGAAACCTTCTCCTGGCAGTCAAACCTGATTTCTCAACGGTAGAGACCGACGAACCCCAGATTACTGTCAACAACCCCTACGCTCTGTATCTTAGGGAGAAAAGGCCCATTTTCCTTGAGAGTGGTGACGTCTTTGAGAGGAAAAGTTATATGATTTATACGAGGAGACTAAATGAACCTTCAGGGGTAATAAAGGTGGCCGGGAAATTTCGCGACACTGAATTAGGATTTCTTTCAGCCTATGATGTGTCCAATTCGCTTTTGTATACAACAAATTATGGAAGTTTTGAAATTCCATCCGGTGATAGTGCTCTTGCAAATATAATCACCTTAAGGCACTATTTTGATAAAGGGACCTTTCTGGGGATAGTCTTAAATTCGAGGAATTCCACCAGCGGAATAGCAAATTATGCTGGTTTCATAGAAGGCGTATTAAACTACAGAAATTTACTGTATTTCAGTGGAATTTTTGGATATTCCGAGAGGGGTTCTGGAACTCTGGACAGGAAAGGGGAGTTGGTTGATGCTACTGTTTCGCTGAAGATCAGGAATTTTTCACCTTTCTTCTCCTGGTACTCTGTATCGAAGGATTTCAGCAATCAAAATGGCTTTCTGCGAAGTGCAGATGTTAGTTCTTTAACGCCGGGCTTTTCTCTCAGGCTTCCAATGAGCTGGGCCCTTATAAAATTTGGTCAGGTGGATTTCTCCTACAGTTTAAATTCTGATTACGAAAGGAGCTACCGAAATGACAGTTTGTCTTTGAGTGTAATGGCTTCTTTAAAGTACAGGACTGACATGTATCTTGCCTATATGCGCTTTTCAAAGGATATACTTGGCTCCAGTTTGAAGAATCTTAACCTTGTAAGTTTTACATTGTCCATGTATCCAGCGGATTTTTCGCGGGTTGGTGCAACCTTCGGCACAGGCCGCACAATCAATTACTTTACTTTTCCTGTAGATGAGGGGGACTTCAATTCAATAGCTTTATATGGAGACTTTGCTTTCGGTAAGAAAGCCCTCACATCTTTGGAATACAGGAGCTATTCCTTGAAGGGTGAGAATCGGGTTATTGCATCACAGAGTACCTATTTCCTAAAAGTTCTCTACAATCTGACAAACCAGCTTTCGTGCCGCTGGATAACCAGCTACGACGGAGATCAAATTGGGGTTCATCCTGTTCTAAGCTACCAGGTTTCTCCATACACTCTGTTCTACATTGGTGGCAGTGTGCAGGGTCCCAGGGATGGAAGATTGGCTAAATGGGAAAAGAACATCTTCTTGAAGGCTCAGATTAGCTTCGGAGTTCTTTAGCTGAAATAACCCTAACCTGACTGCGGTTTACTCAACAATTCTCAGGCCAAGATTTAAAGCGAATTCAACCACTTTTTGATATTCATCTATTTTTATGGGTCTTGAAAGCTCAGGGTAGCTGTATGCTTTGTAAGCAGGATGATACTGATTCATCACGTTAATGCTTGCATCGGGTGAAACCTCGGTCTTTATGAATTCGAGCACTTTTCTGGAGTTTGCTAACTCATCAGGAAGGACGAGGTGCCTGATTAAAAGTCCCCTCGTGGCAATGCCGTTTTCAATTACGAGGTCACCCACCTGTCTCTGCATTTCCTTTATGGCTTTCCTTACCACATCCCAATAATCCTGGCAGTGGGAGTATTTCTTTGAATTTTCATTATCACCATATTTTATGTCAGGCATGTAGATATCTATGACACCTTCCAGAAGTCTCAGCGTCTCCACTGAGTCATATCCACCGGTGTTGTAAACGATGGGGAGGTGAAACTCATCATATACAATATACAGTGCCTGGAGGATCATTGGGACAACGTGGGAAGGTGTCACCAGGTTGAGGTTCAAAGCACCCTGTTGCTGAACAAGGAGAAAAATTTTTGCCAGGGTAAGATTCGAGATGTCATTTCCCTCAAGAAGCTGGCTTATGGTGAAGTTCTGACAGTAAACACACTTTAGCGGGCAACCTGCAAAGAAGACGGTTCCTGATCCTCTTTTACCGACAAGAATCCGTTCCTCGCCAAAATGAAGACCATAGGAAGAGACTCTCGGCTTAATTCCTATTCTGCAGATACCAGTCTCGCCTTTTATTCTTGATACGCCGCACTTTCTTGGACAGAGAGTACACTCCCGAAGCAGGGAATAGGATTCAATAACGCGTTCCTTCAGTTCTTTTCTGGAAATTCTCATCCTTAAAACATAGTCCAGGCACGAGGGATGAACTTCTCTTCAAACATTAGAAGGGCGTAGCGGTCAGTCATCCCTGAGATGTAATCGCAGGCAGCCCGATGTGGAGCATAATCTTTTACCACTGCTTTAATTTTCTCGTAAAAGGGGATCTCTAAGTATTTTTCTGTAAAGTACTTGAACAGAAATTCGATGACGTGTCTGGCTTTTTCAGATTCTGAAACCACTTGAGGCGAATAATAGACCGAATGCTTCAAAAAGTCCCTGAGCTTTTCCAGCTTCCTTTCCGTTTCAGCCGAAATTGAAATGTGCTCGTAGCTTTGACTCTTCGTGCTTTCAATTACATCATTCACCATAAAACTTATCCGCTTAGAGCTTGTGGATCCGAAGTATTTGGTAAGTTCCGAGGGAATGTCCTCTGGGTTTATAATTTTAGCCCTCAGAGCATCGTCCAGGTCATGATTTACGTAGGAAATAATGTCTGAAACTCTTACAATTTGACCTTCCAGCGTTGACGCGAGGTTTCTCTGGCATATTATCTTTCCAAAACCCTTTGAATGTTTCTGAATACCTTCCCGTACTTCGAAAGTCAGGTTCAGGCCTGCGCCATCCTTTTCGATGATTTCCACCACTCTAAGTCCCTGCTGGGGGTGCGTGAACCCTCCCCACTCCTTCATCAGATCGTTCAGTGCATATTCTCCCTGATGTCCAAAGGGAGTATGACCGAGGTCATGTCCAAGGCTTATGGCCTCAGTGAGGTCTTCGTTGAGGAATAGTGCCCTCGCTATCGTCCTTGCAATTTGAGATACCTCCAGAGTGTGTGTAAGTCTTGTCCTGAAATGGTCTCCTTCAGGCTGGATGAAAACCTGGGTTTTGTGCTTCAGTCTGCGAAAAGCCTTTGAATGGATAATACGGTCTCTATCCCTTTGAAATTCGGTCCTTATAGGGCAGGGGTCTTCTTTTTTATTTCGTCCTCTGGTGGCGAAAGACTTTGCTGCCTTCGGGTGCAAAAATTTGGACTCTCTTTCTTCCAGGATTTCCCTGATTTCCTTCATAACAGCGATTTTATGATTTCATCGATGGTAACGTTATCCACTTCCGCTTTGAAGGATTTGATGATTCTGTGCCTTAGAACAGGAAGGGCAAGAGCCTTCACGTCCTGGGTTGTTGGGATAATGGTTCCCCTCAAAATTGCGCGGGCTTTGCTCCCGAGAATCAGGGATTGGGAAGCCCTTGGACTCGCACCGTAGATTACGTAGTCTTTTACAATATCGGAAGCATCTTTTTCTGTGGGACGAGTTCTTCGGACTAGGTCTACGGCGTACTCAATGACGTGGTCGGGAGTGGGGACTTCCCGTATAATTCTCTGAATCTCCAGGATTTCTTCCTTCTTCAAAATCTTTGATAGTTCAAGAATTTCTGGCCCAGTAGTTTCCTGCACAATTTCTATTTCTTCTTTCCTTGAGGGATAGTCAATTCGGACTTCCATCATAAATCGGTCCAGGAGGGCTTCAGGGAGCGGATAGGTACCTTCCTGTTCAATGGGGTTTTGAGTGGCTACAACGAAGAAAGGTTTCTCCAGGGTATAAGTTTTTCCTGAGACTGTTACTTTGAGTTCCTGCATTGCCTCAAGTAGAGCAGATTGTGTCTTCGGTGGGGTTCTATTTATTTCATCAGCAAGAATGATATTCGCGAATACCGGCCCTTCGATAAACTTAAAGAATTTCTTACCTGTGGCGGGGTCTTCCTCAAGAATGTCGCTACCTGTGATGTCGGAGGGCATAAGGTCGGGAGTAAATTGTATTCTTGAAAACTTCAGATCAAGAATCTCTGCGAGGGTTTTCACCATAAGGGTCTTGGCAAGGCCCGGAAGCCCGAGAATGATAACGTGACCCTGGGAGAATAGGGCTACCAGTAGCTGCTCGATAACTTCCTGTTGACCAACGATTCTCCTGGAGAACTCTTTAAAGAATCGGTCCAGGACATCCTGGGTCAGCTCCAGAATTCTTCTTTCATCCATTGTAAAATTATAAATCCAGCATCATTCCTTGACAAGCCAGGCTCCCGGTTTTATCCTTATTAGTAACTATATGGAAAAAAAACTGTACTCCGTTCACTTTAACAAAAGCTTTTGTAAAAAGTGTGGTATATGTGTGAACATATGCCCCAAATCGGTTCTGGATTTTGATTCCTATGGATATCCAAAGATAGTTGACGAAGATGCCTGCATAAATTGCAAACAGTGTGAGAATCACTGCCCCGATTTCGCAATCTGGATCAGCGATAGAGGTGTTAAAAGCGAAACCCATCCGGTATCGGATTATCTACGTTTAGATCATATGCCTTCGGTGTGGTGTCCTGGTTGTGGCATAGGGATGGTATTTCAATCTCTCCTAAAAGCGATTGCAAAGCTGAATCTCGATAAGAATAAGGTTTCAATGATATCAGGTATTGGGTGCACCGGAAGAATGCCTGGGTATGCAGATTTCAATACCCTCCACACTACCCACGGCAGAGCCCTTGCCTTCGCCACTGGATTAAAACTGGCTAACCCCGAGCTGAAAGTGATCGTTGTTATGGGAGATGGAGATGCTTATGCTATCGGAGGCAATCATTTTCTCCATGCTGCCAAAAGAAACGTAGATATGCTGGTCATCGTCGTTAACAACTACAATTACGGTATGACTGGTGGGCAGGCTTCGCCCACAACACCACTGAATGCCTACACTACCACGACTCCTTATGGTAATATGGAGCCTTCCTTTGATGGTTGTGCTGTTGCTCTTGCTGCAGGTGCAAACTTTGTGGCAAGGAGTACCGTTTATCATATTCCTCTACTGGAAAAGTTGCTGGAAAAGGCAATGAACGTGGAGGGCTTTGCTCTCCTTGAAATTCTAAGTCCGTGTCCTACTTACTACGGTAGGCTGAACCTGGAAGCAGACCCCTTCAAGACTCTCGATTGGTATAAAAAAATAACCTATATGATTGGCACTCAGCCGAAGGAAGGGGCATTTATACCCATTGGGGTACTCGGTGAGAACAAAAATAAAAGCTATTTGAGCATTTTGAGGGAGAAATGGACCGAGATAAAATCGAAATAACCCTTGCAGGTTCTGGAGGGCAGGGCATTATTCTTGCTGGATTGATCCTCGCCGATGCTGCGGGAATCGAAGAGGGGCTTGAAATAGTTCAAACTGTTGAGTATGGCCCCGAAGCGAGGCTTGGGACTTCAAGGTCGGATCTTGTTATTTCCAAAAAACCCATTTCTTACCCGAAAGTTCATTACCCCGATGTGCTCCTGGTGCTCAGTCAGGGTGCCTATAACAAATTTCACAGGATCGTGAAGAAATCCGGGACGATTATTATGGACACTTTTAATGTAAAGGATTACAAAAAAGAACCCAACTGCTGCGAGATTTTGGCCCTTCCTTTTACGGATATCGTAAGGGACAAAATAGGTACTCCCCTTGTAATGAATATGCTCGCCCTTGGTTTTTTGGCGAGGAAATTTAACATCGTGAAACTCGAGTCGCTTCTTACTGCTGTGGAAAGGAGAGTTAGAAAGTATCAAGACTTAAACAAGAAGGCGATTCGCGAGGGTTACTCTCTTGAGTAAGACTTTTCTCCTTTTGAAACCCGATGCACTGAAAAAGCGGGTTGTTGGTGAGATTATTTCTATGGTGGAAAAAGCGGGTTTTAACATTTTGGACCTGAAAATGAGAAAGTGGGAACGGAGAGACGCTGAGGAGTTCTACGAGGTGCACAGGGGAAAGGAGTTCTTCGATGGGCTTGTGGAGTTTATGATTTCTGGACCCGTGATTGGGCTCCTTCTCGAAAGGGAGAATGCAGTGGAAGAGCTGAGAAAGCTTGTAGGTGCAACGAATCCATTAAAGGCAGAACCCGGGACCATTAGAAATCGGTTCGGGACCGATGTGAGAATTAATGCAGTCCACGCCTCGGACTCTCCTGAATCCTTTGAGTACGAAGTGAGGTGCTTCTTCAAAGATGACAAGATTATTTGAATGTAGGTCCTGTGGATATATAGTGGCTGCAGATAAGGAGCCACTCTTTTGCCCGATGTGCAGAATGTCTATGAAGGAAATCAAGAGTATTATGAAAGAACTTGAATCTGTTTCCTGCCCGGTGTGTGAGAATTCCTTTTCTTTTGTGAAAGGGAATCCACCTTACAAGTGTGCTTTTTGCAACAACACTTTCAAGATTGTGCCGTTCAGGATTCAGGAAGAAAAACTTTAAAGTTTAAAGAATTCTTTCTGGTTTTGTGCTTCCTGGGAAATGGGGTCGTCTTTTGCACGGGATTTTATTATCTCATTGTATAGATTTCTTGCCATTTCGTTGTTGTTGAAGTATACAAGTAGCTTTGCGGCATCAAGCTTTGCCGTATCACGCCAATCCGGAAACTCCTGGTAGTAGGTATAAATTCTTTTGAGAGTTGCCAGGGCAGCTTTCAGATCCTGGGTAGTCACATAAGCTCTGGAAAGCCAGTAAAGAGCTTCGCAGTCCTGGATTTTTGTTCCTGTACCAATTACCTGATTCAGTATTTCGATGGCTTTTTCTGGATTTCGCTGATTCTCCACCATCAGATACCCCATAAGAATGGCTGCTTCGATGGAAATTTCATCATAACTATATTTTGTTCGCAGAATCTCGAGGCAGTTGAAGGTGGAGTCGATCTGTCCTGCGTTCTTGTAAGATATTGCAAGGTTATAGAGGAGTTCTTTTTCAAAGGTGGTTCCGTAGGAAAGGGATTTTGTGTAGTAGAATATGGCATCGGAGTAGTTACCCTTGGAAGCTTCGATGTTACCGAGTCGGAAGTGTATGTCGTGGCGCAGAGAGTCTCCTGCTAGGTCCAGTGCGGTTTTGAGCAGATTTGATGCCGCGTCTGTTTCTCCCTGTTTAATCAGTTGCAGGGCCGTTTGATGGATTATTTCAGGGTCCGGCAAAGTGCTAACAAGGGGAAGAAGGCTGTCCAGTTGATTTCTTGCGAGATAAAGGTATCCAAGAAGCTTTTCCCTGGTTTCCGGACCGAGGCCGAGAGTATCCGTATAGACCTGCAGCAGACTGTCAGGTATCTTACCTGAAAGTTCCGTAAGATATTTCAATTTCTGGAATCCCTCCGCCGGTGTTTCGGGATTAATGGATTCGAGGCCCTTCAGATTCTTCTTCTGGTAGTAGTAAAGGAGCTGGTCACTGCGGGAAAGGTCTCTGCTATCCACCATCTCTATAAATCCCCGAAACAAAAGGATGCTGGAATATACGCTTCTTTCAGTTTGCGTATTGCCTCTCAAAGCATAAAGAAAAGCCAGGTTCAAATTTCCAGAATTGAGGGCAGATAGGGAGATTAGCTCGTAGATTTTTTCGTTTGCAAGAAGGTAGACATATCCCAATCCCTGCTGCAAAACTCTGTCGTATAGTCTCATATGGTACAGGGAATTGAGTCTGGCCACGAAAATTTCCTGTTCAAGAGGGTACAGCGGATTTACCGATTCGGTAATTTCAACAACTCTTTGATACTGTTGAGCTGAGTAGAGGGCTTTCACAAGTGAAAGGAGCATCCTGCTGTCCTTTGCATCCAACAGAGTAAGGGCTCTTTCCAGATTGCCCTCGACAATGGCACTGTAAAACTGAAAGGCGGGAGCCTTAAAATCTTTCAGGATTTCAGGCTTTCCTGTTTTGGTGGCGACCACGTACAGATAATAGGCATCTTCGGGCTTCAGGTTTCCAGGGATTTTTCCCACATAACGAGCAGGGTCATCGATTCCTGCCAGCGCCCTTACATAGAGTCCCGGAAAATTTGAAGGTTCATCTTCCAGAAGATTGAGAGCTTCCTGATAATTGTCGAGATACAATAGAGAACTTGCTACATAGTATTTCATAGAATGGGGAAGGGTCTTCCCCCTTGAAAATCTAATAACTCCTCTATAATCAAAGTTTTCATAAAGAATTTTGATTACTTCCGTATCGGCAGGATTCGGGGTCTCAAATCGTGCTGGTAGCCTTCTTTTGGGTTTTACCAGATTTTCTTCCAGATTTTGGAGAATTGAGGAAACATCTTCCCCCCTGGATGACTTGAGAAGCATAAGAATCTCATCTTTTTCTGTCAATGGATAGAAGTTGTGTATGGACTCCACCATGGAAATCAGTTCGGGGAAAATCAGTGCTTTACTCAGCATGGAATCCGCCAGCTCCAGCTTGAAAGCATTGTATTCCATAGAATCCGGCAGTTTTGATGCATATATGAGGCTTTTTATGTAGAGTTTTTCCTTGAAATATCCCTTTGCGAGGACGAAGTTTCTAAGTGGCGATTCAGGCAGTTCTTCAAGGGAATTTAAGTCTTGAAGAGTTAATTTCCGTATGTCAAACCACGATTGCAGTAGTTTGTCTTTGATAAAAGTTCTGAATTTTGAGCCCACCAATCCCATTTTTTCAAGGGCTCTGCAAAATTCGAAAGCCGTCGTCTCATTCTCTGGTCGCAATGCCAGTAGGAGTCCTGCGACCTTTGGTGAATAACCGGTTTTTTTCAAAAATTCAACGCTCTCTTCCGGGATTACCTTTGCAGGATTGTCTCTTGCTAGGCGATAGTAGAAATCAACGTAGTTTCCTGTTCGATATAGAGCCTTCAGCCTTACAAGAGGTGCATTGTGTCGCTGTGCGAGCAAAAGGGATGTTTCAGGGCTATTCTTTAAAAGGTTTTCGCCCAGCATTGTTTCATAGGCCCTGGATTCATAATCTGAAGCTAAAATCCTGACGAGTGATGTTCTGGTACTGTCCTCCAGGGGCATTTGCAGACATTTCTCGATCAGCCTTACCCTTTTAGTTGAGGATGGGAAGAAGTTAACTACTTCTGAAATCCATTTAATAGAATCTTCTGTGGTTCTGGAGAGTTCAAGGATTTTCCCGAAAGCCAAATACGCAAGAGAATCATTGAAGGTTTCTCCTTTGAGGGCTATGAGATTTCCGAGGGCGGAGAGAGTATCACCCATTCCCAGGAGCGACAGACTAAGGTAATACCGCGCCCAATTACCTTCTTGTGTATTTTTTGAGACGCTGTATATTTGATAAAAAATCTGATAGGCTTTGTCATATTCCTCTGTTGAAAGGTACTTCTGGCCGACATCCAGCACTGATTGAGTTAACAACAAAAGGATGGCGAACTTCATTGGTTTCATTGTAATTTTGAGGTAATGTATAATCAAATGTGATGGGGAAATTTCCACGGGAGTTCTGGCAGGAAGGCTTATGTGCAGAGAAATCTCGGGCGTCAATATCTTGAATAGAGCATGGTGTTCTTATATAATTAAAAACAGGAGGAATAAAGGATGGATTATTACATAGAGATTCTTTTAGGACTTTATAAGTCCCATGGCGAGCTCCTTTTTGAGAACCCTTCTGTCCTGAAGGATGAGATGACAGGTATTCAAAATGTGGAGAAGTCAAAGATATACGCCCTCGCTTCTGCTATTGAAGAAAAGGTGCCTATTACGCTTAGAGATGCAGGTTCAATAAGTGATGATGACCTGAATTTAATCTCAAAAGGTTTTGCAGAGGGCACCGGCATTAAGGAAGAACTTGCAAATTGGGCGGTGAGGACCCTGAATACCTTTATTAGAATGGTGGAGGAAGATCCCTTACTACGCAAATTCAAGAGAAAGACACGTGTCCACGAAGGGACTCACATCGAGATAAAGCAGGACCTTGTTAAGATGACGGTTCGTAAAGCTGGTGAGACATTAACGCTCTCCTACGATGGGAGTAGCTCTTTCCTGGATTTCGTTGAACCCTATCTCGAAGAAGGTGAGGAAATTTTATTGGAGATTTCAGGCGATATTGAAATAGAAAGGCCTATTACTGTACAGAACAGGAAGTTAATTATTTCGGGCTTAGAAAAGAGCACCATCCATGCTGAAATTTTACCGGCCTTTGAAGTGGTGAAAGGTCATTTGATCATTGAAAACCTTGCTATGAAATTTACAAAGGAGCCGGACCGGACCATAGGAATGGTTTTTGCTACGGACAGTTCTGTGGAAATAAGAAATTGCGAAATCTCAGGTGCTGGAGTGAAATTGCAGAACTCAAAGGGCTGGTTAACGAAGATTTCACTTACAAATTGCAAGTATCTCGGAATTCACTCAGAAAATTCGGAACTGAAATTAACAAACTCAACCTTTGACGAGAACGGGATTGACATCTTCAGTCCACAGATAAGGATTAAGGGCGGTATAGCTAATGTGAAAAATTGTAAGATTCAGAGGGGAAACGGTGCAGGAATCTGGGGAGACGATTGTGAAATTAACGTTGAAAAGACGTCGATAAACGGAAATTACTACTATGGAATCTTCCTGGATTCAGGGGCAGTTCTGAATATGTTATCCTCCAGAATGGTAGAGAACGGGAATAGCGAAGAGGATTATCCTCAGCTTAAGGCGGTTTCGTCAAAGGTGACACTCAAGACCTGCAGAGTTCTCAACGGAATAAACAACAGTGGGATCTGGCTTGAGGACAGGGCTTTCCTGGAAGCAGAGGACTTGAAGGTTACAGGTCACTACTACCACGGGATTGTCCTGAGGGACGATTCGGAACTTATTTTCAGGGGTGGAGAACTTGCGCGTAATGGAAATGAAGATGAGGACAAACCACAGATTTTGATGGAATCTTCAAGGGGATATCTAAAGGGTCTCAAAATCCACGGGGGGATGAACAACTCCGGAGTAGTTCTGGATGAAGGTTCCAGGGCAGAGATCGTTGATACTCATATTTACAGGCATTTTTTCAATGCTTTGACAGTTCGTTCCTCTTCTGAAGCTCTGCTGTCGAACTGCGAAATTCGAGAAAATGGGAATGAATACTTTCATGCGCCTCAATTCTGGGCCTCTTCGGCTTACATAAAGATTGAAAAATCCAGTATCTACGGTGGGATTAAAAATGATGGAATATTTGCAAGGAATTCTACTGTGGAAGTCATAGATGTTTCTATTTATAACCATGCCAGAAGGGCTATTTTCGGTGAGGCGAATTCTGTTATCAATGTGAGTAAATCCAGAGTATATCTCAATAATCGAAGCGTTGATGGAGAAGCACAGATCGAAGTGAAATCCTCAAGCCTCAGTGTGACGGATTCTGACGTGGACGAATCTTATACGGCAGCAGGAATCTATGCAGGAGATATTTCAAATGTTGTCCTGAGTGGAGTAAGGATTTCGGAAAACTATGGTCAGGGAGTGTGGCTATCCTCCAATGCGAGTTTTCACATCAGCGACTGTCTTATCGAGGCAAATGCAGGGAAGGACGGTATGTTCCCTCAGGTTCTTGTAACATCAAGTCGTGGGAAACTTGAACGGTCAAAGATATTAAAAGGTCAGCGCGTTTCTGGTGTAGTTGTTGAGAGATCTTTTTTGCAGATGAGTGAAACCTTTATTGAGGGGAACGAGAATTTTGGTGTATATGCTCTCTCAAATTCTGTACTGGAAATCGCGTCCTCTGAAATAAGAAACAACGGGCAGGAAGCCAAGGATTACGCTCAGGTTAAGGTGGAGAATTCAAAGTTAACGCTGAAGTCTTCACAGATTTCTTCGGGTGTTAACAATTGCGGTTTGTCCATTGTAGAGGCTTCCTATGCAGAAGTTGAAAATACGGTGGTATCAAATCATCAAAGGCATGGCATTGAACTATACTACAATTCTGAGATGAGATTCTTTGACGGTGAAATTTTTGGAAATGGGTCAGAGGCAGAAAATTTTGCTCAGGTATGGATCGGTTCCTCTTACGCTCAGATAAAAAATAGTTCCGTCCACGACGGAAAAAACAATATGGGAATTGGAGTTTTGAAATCTTATGTGGAAATTGAAAGCTCCAAAGTCTTCGGGCACCGCGAGGAAGCCATAAACGCAGCATGGTATTCTGGAGTGAAGTTGAAGGAATGTAAAGTCTATTCCAACGCCTCAAATCAGAATGGAGCCCAGATAGTGATTACATCGTCTCATTGTATTGCGCGGGGTTGTGAAGTATTTGAAAGCCTCGGCGGGGATGGTATAAGGCTGGATGATGGTGGAGTTATTGAACTTGAAAATTTGAAAATTACCGGAAACAAAGGGTACGGTATAGTGGCGAAAAATGGCTCCGAGGTAAAAATATCCGGAAGCGAGTTTTCAAAGAACAATGAAATCCACAGAAACGGCTGTCAGATACAGCTGGAAAGTGCCAGAGGTACTTTGAAAAACTGCAAAGTCTTTGAGGGAACTCTGGGTGGAGGAATCAGGATCTCAAGTTCCCCAATGATTGAGATTTATCATACCGTGATTTCCGATCACAAAGGGGCAGGGATCGAGGTCGTTGACAACTTCTCACGCCTCAAGATTGTGGGTATTAACACTTTTAGAAATGCCAGGGGTGGGCTTGTGTACAAAAATCCGTACAAAGTATCAGTTATAGAGTCAACTTTCGAAGATGGGTCATTCAGGAAAAGTTAAAGAGAAATTGCATTTCGGAAGCAGATATCTTAAAATTTTCATATGAACACTTTGATTGTGTTATTAATTTCTTATCTTTCAGGAGTTTCAGCGCAGAACTATGGTCTTGCAGGGTTATACAACCCTTCTAGTTTGAAGTCTGATGCGGTTTTTATAAATCCAGCTTTACTCCCCGATTCAAGAATGTCAGGCGTCCTTGGACTAAGACAGAGCTATTTTATGTCAGAACTCACAGATTTCCATTTTTCTTTTTCGACGAAAATCTCGAGGGTCGGTCTTGGGCTGGGGGTGGTTAAGAGTGGAATTAAAGACGTGGTCTCGGATTATACCTTTCTGCTCGGCGCTGGTGTGAAAAGAGGATTTGCGGGTACTGGATTGAATGTAAGATTTAAATATCTCAAGAATATTGAAGATAATCTGAGCCGTTCGTCAGTTTCCATGGATTGTGGTTTTTTTGCTAAGGTTTATATGTTTGACATTATGCTGAGCTATCTGAACTTTCTTCAACCTTCACAGGGATTTGAGGATACGGGTGAAAAATCAGAAAGTGAATTAATTCTGGCGACCTCCTTCAAAATTCCAGAACCTGTAACCTGGATGATTGGAGTGAATAGGACTCCTTCAAAAACCTCATACAGAATCGGTTCTGAGCTCTGGTTTACCGAAGGATTTGGTCTAAGGCTGGGAATAATGGACCGAGAGGTACGTCTTGGACTTGCCTTGAAGACAGAAACCTATGGAATTGATGTCTCCTTTGGTTCCTCCAGGGAACTTGGTACATCCTATGTGATAAGTACGAATTATTCTATAAGATAGTCTCCGGATGAAGAAAATTGAGAAACTTTACTTTTCTGAACTGCTAAAACTTTTTGCCATTTTCACTGCTGGGGCTGTTTTTATATTTGTTTTTGTTAACTTTTTCGAAAGACTCGGTTATTTTATAGCTAACAAAGCAAAAATTTCCGATATAATCGTTTTTTATCTTTATCAGCTACCTTATTTAACCAATCTACTGATCCCCTTTGCGTTTCTTCTTTCGGTTTTCTTTCTATTTCAGCAGAGCGTTTACAAAAGAGAAGTGCTGGTTCTTAGAATATCAGGATGTGATGTAAGAAGGTTAATTCTCAAAGTTCTTATTTTGAGTTTTGCCATTTCTGTGTTGACTTTTTTCAGTGATGAATACCTTGGCTATCCGGGACTTCAGCGTTCCACAAGGGTCAGAAAGGCAAATATTGAAAAAATTGAATACTATTTCTCCTATCCGGTGGTTTCTGACTTCAGTTTTATGAGCGATGATACGTTGTATTACTTTGCAAGATTGAACGCGCGAGAGAGGAAGGGAAGGGGTGTGGTTATTATAGTCTTCGAGAAGAATGTTCCGAAAGTGCGAATTGACGCGGATTCCTGTCTGGTAATTGACGGTAACATTGAACTTTACTCCGTCACCGAGAGGCACATAGGCTCTGAGCGAGATTCCTTACTTGTGCTTCAGAAGAAGCTTCTTACAGGTGTGATTTCACCTTTTGATGTGTTGAAAAGGAAAACAGATATAGAAGAGATGAGCGGGAGACAGCTCTATAAGGTGGTCAACTTTAAAAGGAGGACGAAACTCCTTCATAAAGAAGAACTTGTTGAACTGTTGTATCGTTTTTCCTTTCCTCTTACAGTTTTCGTATTCGCCTTTTTCTCTCTCCCTATGGCCGTTTCCATAAAGGCACGGGGCAAGGCGTTTGCCTTCGGCTTTGCACTGCTACTATCATTTGTTCTCTGGGCTTTGATCCAGTTTTTTAAGGTTTCGGGTCAGGCAGGGAAAATGCCTCCCTCCGTTGCAACATTTTTCCCCCTTGGAATCTCTTTTCTTGGAGGCGTAATACCCTGGTTAAGGCTGAAACTATAGAAGTTCCAGGAATTCCTTTTCCTTATCCAGTTTGACACTAATCTCAAGGGCAAGAAGATTCTTGAAAGTAGGGTACTTTACCAGGTCCTTTTCTGTGGTAATCACAAAATCGTAGTCTTTTAGAAGTTGCCTGAGTTTGGGAACCGGGTAAGTTGAATGGTCCCTGATGATTACCTTCTTCTTTGGTTCGAGGCCAAGCTTCTCTATCATCATTAAGAAACTCTGGGGGTCTGCAATTCCTGAAAGAATTGCCAGGTCAAATCCCTTCAGGCCCGAAAGAGACATCTGAACGTTTTCAAAATTGTAGAACCGCACAGGTTCGTATTTCATGACGAAGACGGGTTTTTTGAACGCTTGTAGAAATTCAATGGCTCTCTGATTTATTGTGTCACTCTTAATGTTAAGGACAAGGACCGTTGCCCTTTTAAGGGCTGCAAAGGTTTCTCGCAACGTTCCCCTGGGCAGAAGATGGTCTCCCTTGAGAACGGTTTTCTGATTAATGCAAACGATGTCTATGTCTCTTTTCAGCGGAAGATACTGGAATCCATCATCCAGTATTACGTAATAAGATTTGAACTGCCTTACGGCGATTTGTCCTGTGTCATAGCGATTCTTACCCACAATGACAGGTACAGCTCCTTTCAGTTTTTTCCACATTAAGAAGGGCTCGTCGCCCACCTGGTCCCATTTAATCAGGGGAGTATCTTCCTTCAGTATGAAAGTGCCTTTACCTTTTCTGCGATAACCTCTTGAAAGTATTGCAGTTCTGTCTTTCTGGGATAGTTTTTCAGCAATGTAAATTGTGAGGGGTGTTTTTCCAGAGCCACCCGTTGTAATGTTACCTACAGAAATGACCCGTGCAGGCAAGACATCTTTGGTTCTCAGGTTTTCATCGTAGAAATACCAGAGGCCAAGGCCAATCCTGTAGAGCTCCGATAACACAAATTTTAACATTGCAATTATTTGAGAATAAATATATTGTTTTGTCAAGGTATTGGCAAATCAACTTTCCAAATTCTCAAATTTTGTGAGCACTTTGAGGGATTTATAATTTTGAACAATGCGGGTTCAGAAGGCGTCTAATTTAAGAATGAATCTTAATTTCGAAGAGGTGTATAATCAGCACAAAGAAATGGTTTTCAATTATGTCTTCTGGAAAGTCAACGATTATGACGATGCTGTGGATATCACACAGGAAGTTTTCATCAAGGTCTATAAGAATCTTTCAAAGTTCAAGGGAGAAAGCTCATTGAAGACCTGGATAATGAGCATAACAATAAATCACATAACTGATTTTTTTAGAAAGAAGAAGAGGTTTTCACCGGTGTTTTTTGAAGATAAAGAGGACGCTGATGATACATTGGCAGCAGTGGAGGATCATCTGGAACTTGATGACCAGGTAGCGGTGGAGCGAGCAATGGCAAGACTCAAAGATTGGGAAAGGGAAATTCTCACGCTATACTATATGGAGGGTTTTCAATATGATGAGATTGCAGATCTGCTAAAAATCCCCATTGGCACGGTGAAATCTAGATTAAACGGGGCAAAAAAAAGTTTGAAAAAAATAATTATGGGAGGTGTTTTGGATGGGAAATGAGGTGGAAGTTTTAAGGAGGATCAGAAAGAGTCCGCCTCCAGAACTTGATAAAAGAGTCAAACGGTCGATAAGAAGGATAAGAATTATAAGATACGTTTCAATATATGGCTCTACATTCGTCCTTGCCCTTATTGTTGGAGGACTGATAGGTGTTCTTTTCTCAAAGCCCAGGGTTCAGGGAGCTCTCAATATTTCACTTGAGGAGAACCCCCATCACGAAGTATATCCTGGTGTGGTCCCCATCAGGGTCCAGATGTCCCCTCCAGGTGCATACTCTTACAGGGTATATTTGAACGGTAGCTTATACAAAGAGGGCTATGCAAATGAGGAAATTGATGATTCGGTAATTCTTGTTGAGCCATTTAACAGTGTGGATTTTCAGGTGGAAGACCTGATCGACGGTGGCGAAAGAAATCTATCCTGGGTCGTCTTTAACTTCTGAAGTAGAGTATTTTTTGAGGAACTCGGTCCTGAAATCCATCAAGTAATCGCCTTTAATTGCCTCACGGATTTGTTTCAGAAGATTTATGAAGAAATAAAGTGAGTGATAGGTTGCAAGTCTTGGTCCTAAAATTTCTCCAGCGTTGAAAAGATGTCTGACATAGGAGCGGGTAAAATTCCTGCAGGTGTAGCAGCGGCATTCTATATCAAGGGGCGAGAAGTCATCTTTATATTCTGCATTTCTTATGGTAATTTCACCCCGGGATGTAAACACAGTTCCCGTCCTGGCATTTCTTGTAGGTAAAACGCAATCGAAAAGGTCAACCCCCATGGCCACCGATGAAAGGATATCGTCAGGGTAGCCTACTCCCATCAGGTATCTTACCTTGTTTTCGGGCAAAAAGGGTATGACTTTTTCCACGATTCTGTCCCTTTCGAGTTTCGGCTCCCCCAGGGCAAGGCCGCCGATGGCATAGCCGTCAAAATCAAGCTCTTTCATGGTTTTTGCGTGGTCTATTCTTAGTTCTTCGTAGGTTCCACCCTGCACAATGGCAAAGAGATTGACTTCACCGAGGGTTGAATCTCTATATTTCTTTGCCCTCTCCGCCCAGTGGGTAGTTAGGTCCATATGGAATTTTGCCTCTTTGAATGTTGAGGGGTATGGTGTTGGCCAATCCAGAATCATCGCAATATCCGAACCAAGTTTTGCCTGTATATCAACGACTTTCTCGGGAGTGAAGGTAATCAAAGCGCCATCTATGTGAGACTTAAATACAACTTTATCTTCTTTAAGTTTTCGCAGGTCTGCAAGGCTGTAAATCTGGTAACCACCGGAGTCTGTCAGGATGGTCCCCTTAAAACCCATAAACCGGTGAAGCCCGCCTGCTCTTCCAATAAGTTCCTCGCCGGGGCGAAGGTGCAGATGATAGGTATTGGAAACAATAATCTGAACTCCAATCTCCTCCAGATCTTTTGGTGACATAGTCTTAACGGTTCCCTGAGTTGCCACGGGCATAAAGTTTGGAAGTTCAACATCTCCGTGGGGAGTATGTAATATTCCAAGGCGTGCGCCGGTGTACTTTTCTTTCTTAATCAGCTCGTAGGTAACTCTCGCCAATTTTCTTCACCTTGATTTTACCGTTTTGAATGGAAACCTGCACAATGTCACCTGGAAACAGAATCCTGAAGCCTTCCGCTCCGTCCAGATCCCTGTAATTGAATCTGATTTTCTCGTTAGAATAATCTAATCTTAAAATTCCAGTCCCAAGGCTTTCGTTGAAAAATATTACTTTTCCTCGCTTTGGACCTTCATTATTTTTGTTGCTCATTTACAATTCTTACGTTGTACTTCTGCCACAGGGTATCAAGAAGGGATTCCCATGACTTCTTGGCTTTCTCTGATTCGATAGTTTTCTTAATACCATCCTTTACTTCTTCAAGAGGTTTATATGATTCCGGCTTCTTATCCACAAGTTTTATTACGGTGTACTTTTGTTCCTTTTCCATTTTTATAGGTTTGCTGACCTGCCCGACCTTCATATTAAAGGCCGTTTTCACCACTTCTTCGGGTCTTGCACCCTGCAATACATCTTTCTTCAGGCCACTGGAGGCTTTCAGCTGTTCATCGACATTGTACCTGGAGAAAATGGTATCGAAATCCATTCCCTTCTGCAGTAGTGCATAAACGGAGTCAGCCTTTGTCTGATCTTCAACAACGATGGCTTTATAACTGACCGACGCAGGAATCTTATATTTGTCCTTATTGTTTTCATAGTATTCTTTGATCTCTTTGTCGCTTGCCGTTATACTTCCGGAAACTTCATTATAGAGGGCTCTGATAAGTGCCTGTTCCCGAGCCCGCTGAACTTCGTCCAGATATGAAGATTTCATATATAATTTTCTGGCTTCTGCCTCTCTTACCAGGAGTTTTTTCTGTATTATGTTCTTGAGAAGCCTCTGTTTTCCTTCTTCAGTTTCATAGCTTTGCTTTGCAAAAGGAGGAATGTTTTCAAGTTCTCTTTCCAGTTCAAGCCTTGTAATGGGTTCTTCACCTACAAAGGCCACATAATCTTTAAAGTTCTTCCTGAAAACCCTTTCCACACCATCCAGAGCATCGGAAAGGTACTTGCTTTTCTGAAACCTTACGGCAACGGTCTGATAATGTTCTGCTGCTTCCTGATAGTTCCCAAGTTTCTCGTTTGCAACGCCAAGTCTGTAGAATACTTCGTCCATCCTTCTATAGACGTCACTGAACTCTTTTCTTGCCATTTCCAGGTATTTCACCGAGGAATCAGGTCTTGCCAGTTTGTCAAGTTCCAGGTCTGCAATTTTGAGATACATGTCAAATTTGTTATTCTTGTCTATTCCTTTTGAGTTAAGAATCTCTTTATAGAGGGTTACAGCCTCTTGGTACTGTTTTTTCTCCTCATACACTCCTGCCTGGGTGAGCTGGTCCTTCAACGCTTGCGCTGAGAGTGCGGAAATTGAAAATAGGATTATCCATCCCCACTTCATAGTGACCTCCTTTAGTGAACAAAGATTTTCAAAAGTATATAAATTATAAAGGCTCCAACAAATTCTGCATAAAGATTATCATCAGGAGGCGGATTGATGTATTCAGTCAGTGAGATCAAAATGCTGGCTGTTAGCTTTACAAAAAGAGGAAGTCCAGAATTCACGAGAAAAGCCACGAGGATTGCTGAGATTAAGAAAACGACCAAATGTGAATGATCCTTGAAGTTCTTCTTAAAAATAATTAAAGTCAATATTGGCGTAATTCCATCAACCAGGATGGCAATCAACGTTGCATAATAGAAGATTTTAAACTCAAATAGTATGAAAGCGAGGGTCATCGAAAGAAGCAGGAATGTAGCGCCAGTAGGTTTCCCCTTAATTTCATCTTCTTTTAGAAGGCGCCCGACACTCCTGAGGAAAAATTCTTTGAAGGCTGGCCAGGTATTTCTGAGAATTTCGATTATTAGCGCAAGGAGCGTTAGAGACGAGAGTATAATAATACCGGGAAATTTCGTGTTATGGTAAAGGGTAAGGTGTTTGAGAATCAGTAATAGAAAGATTGTCGAAAGATGAACTATTTTCCTTAGAAACATATTCCTGCACCTATCTTATGAGTTGTGTAGAGTTCGGGATTTGGGGATATGGAGTAGTCGACAAAGAATTGTCTTAATCTAAGTCCAACTCCTCCATTGAAATAGCCTCGATAAAAACCTGCCCTGAGGGCAAGGTTTTCTGTTGGTCTGTATTCTGCACCCATTTTCACTTCCAGGCTCAACTTCCCTGCGTTCAGAAGAGCTCCCGGGTATGGCCCATCGGAAAACAGCTCCGATTCAAGATTCCAGCTGAAATTCTGCGTAAACTTAGTAATGCCAAAATTCAGAGAAGGAGATGCGGTTTCTGACGACTTTCCAGTAAAGAAGGAAAATATTGCGTCTCTTAGCGTAATACCAAAATTGATGTCTTTGAGGGCAATTAAGTAACCAATATCAATCCCCGTACCGTTTTCATAATACGTATAGAAACGTTCTCTGAAAAACTTAATATTCACCCCAAAACTTGCCTTTTCACTTATCTTTCTTCCAATGGTTCCTGAGACAAAGTAGAATTTGTATATGTACTTTCCGGTAACCTCAATGTTGCCTTCTATGATTCCCAGAGCTGAATCCCTGAGTTGGGTTATTTCCAGAGGATCCGAGTGCAGGTAACTTACGTAGATTCCAGTGGAATAATCGGGATTTCCAGGGTTGAATTTTACAAAGACATTTTCCATGGATATGAAGCCTTTATACAGTTCAAAGTGTGAGAAGTAAAGACCGGAACGTGGGGAGTTAATACAGGCAGGATTAAGAAAGGCTGATTGTATGGAAAACGAATCGGCAACACCGCTAAAACCTCTGGCTGTGGAGGCGGGATCGTACATTGTCCTGAAAATTTCGGCCCGGTATTTTTCTGCTGAACTAATTCCAATATTACAAATAAAACACAGAAAAAACAACTTCAACCACTTTTATAATTTTAATGAGGTATTTGAGAATTGCAAAAGTGGTTGAAGTTGTTTTTTCT
>DIJZ01000016.1 GCA_002421425.1 Caldifarciminota bacterium UBA5631 | reverse complement strand
ACTACGGCCCCGTGTTAGTTTACTTATAATAAGCCTTTGCGTAAGAACATTCAAGAGTATTTGAACTCGCGACCTTCCCCCGTGATGGGGGACGTTCTAACCAGGCTGAACTACGGCCCCGTGTTAGTTTACTTGCATTTTAAATATGGGATCTTTAACATATACGTTTCTTTTATTTTTCATTAATAATTGTAATCGGTTTCTTTCGGAAACTTAAGAGTAAGTTTAACCTAATTTGACGGTTTTACGAGGACTTGCATTATGAAGGTAAAGGCATCACTGAGTCCAACTCAAAAAGTGGGGTACTCTGTTCAGAGGCTAAAAGCCTACTCAAATCTTTGGATTTCTTCCGAATGTAAAACGTTTTTTGAACTTCCTGAAAATTCATTTCCTATAGAATATACTCCATCTTAGAAAGTGATATAACGCAGGAGGTAAAGATGATGGGTCTGCTTGTAGTATTAATCATAGGTCAGGTTGGTGGAATTGGTGGATATACCGCAGGGATATGCAGGACTCCAGGCTCCTCTGTAAATGGTGAGCTGTCAAAACTCGGAATGTCTGAGGTAAGTATGCTGTTCATGCAAGGAGGAGCAGGGTATTCCCTGGTTAATAAGGTGCTTGTGGGCGGAAGCGGCGTCGGTGGAGGTGTAAAAAGGTCAAATGATACGCTCGAAGTCGCATACGGAGTTGGGGGAGGATATTTCGAGTTAGGTTATGCACTAAAGCTTTCAAAGGCAGTTTATCCTTTTCTAATGCTTGGTATCGGTGGATTCAGTGAAGATGTTGAAATTAGAAGAAAAATTCATGATGTTTCCTGGGACAGCGTGTGGAATAATCCACTCAGAGAAGTAAAAATTTCTAGGGGTAGTTTCTCCGT
This sequence comes from Caldifarciminota bacterium UBA5631, assembly GCA_002421425.1. Classification (GTDB taxonomy): domain Bacteria; phylum Hydrothermota; class Hydrothermia; order UBA1063; family UBA1063; genus UBA1063. The sequence continues at coordinate 39,527 of DIJZ01000016.1, read as the reverse complement.
AGCCCCATCCGTCGGTGTTTTGATTTTCCCCAGTGGATCTTTTGCAGGGATAATGCTGAAGGCAACTTTCAACACAATTTTCAGTGAAGGTTGGTCTTTTGGAGACGGCACTGAACTCTCAGGAAATCCATCGTCGCCCCTCGGATATGCAACATTAAATGCAACCATTGTCTTTGGTGGAATTAGCTCTGGCAGAGAAAATAAGACAAACCATTGATTCTGTGGCATAAATAGGGTTTTCTTTCAGAAACAGAAAGGGTCATTAGGCTTCGAAATTTGAATTGAAAAATCGTAAGCTAAATAGTGTATTACCACTTTTTGTAACGCAGGACCCTATTTTACGAAAGATTACCTCTACTTTATGCCTCAGTTTCCTCTTGTAGCCTTTCTCCTAATACTCGGGATGGAAAATGTATTTCAGTGGATGCATAGTGTGGCAATCCTGGATTTTGCTCCACATTGCTATTTGATTCAAAATGCCGGAGAAAAAAGCGAAATGCAGACGGGAAGCCATTTTCATTTTGCGCTAATCAATTGACTATCTTGAATTTTCACTACTTTCACCTGATTCGAAGATATTTTCTGCTTTGTTCTGTGGATTTTGTCACATCCTGTACTTTGCATATTTCGGTATCAAAAAAGGTTTGAGCCATGGCTCCTCTGCTTATGAAAATATAAGTCTTAAGGTAATTCTTCCTTCCTCAAGCACGAAGAACTACTTTTATGAAGTAAATTAAACCATAGGAACTACAGAAGGGTACTTTTCCGGCGTGATTAAAAGTCGGAGGAATCGGAGCGCGTTGAAGCAGTGAAACTTTTTAACGGAGAAGACGCAAAATGCGTTTAGAATTGTGACGTTGGAGCAACGGTACCCGAAAGGTGCATTGGAGACATGGAGGGAATATTGAAAGTAGGCAGTTTTAGAGTTTACGAAGCTGGTGCTTTAAAATTCTCTTAATACTGGGGCGTCGTCCAATAGGCAGGACACAGGATTTTGGATCCTGCGATCGTGGTTCGAATCCACGCGCCCCAGTAAATTTTGATTAGTCTTTTATAGAATTCCTGTTAAATTGCTCCTTCGCGTCCTTTGTGTGATAATAACGTAGATGGACAGAAAACTTTTCTTAATTGGTCTTCTTTTCGGTAACCTGTTCTTAGTTTTATCAATTTTCACTTACAGAAATGAAACTGACGAGTTAGTCTTATATTATTCCGAGGAATGTCCTCAATGTGAGGAAGTATTAAAGTATTTTCTGTCTGTGAATATTCCTCGCAGACTCATAACCAAAGAGGTATTTTACAATGAAGAAAACTATGATGAATACGAAACACTGGCAAAGAGGCTTAGAATAGATACCCTTTCGGTTCCTGCATTGTACGATCCGAGAAAGGACAGACTTCTTGTGGGTGATAAGGAAGTAATTCAATACATCACTAAAATGCTAAGAAAATGATACTTTTTTACGGAATTTTGGCCATCCTATTTTTGCCTGGATTTCTCCATGCTGTATGCCCCCTTTGTATTGGGATTGCCGCAGGCGGCTCAGTATTTTCCAGATTTCTTCCGGGTGGGAAGGCTTATATGCTGAGCGGCTTCTGGACGGGTTTTTTCCTCTTTGCTACTGTAAAGTACTTTTTTGAGAAGTTAGCCTTGTGGGTTCTTGCGGAAAAAGACCGCAGAGTTGCGGTTCTGAAAAGGATTCTTGTCCTCGTGATATTCATTCTGTTATACATTTTTTTGATATTTCTTCTATACCTTTTGAACGCGAGAGTTTTTCGTCTTAGCTGGTTTTTTAGCTATCATTCGGGTTTCTTTGTCCCAATGGCAGCATACGAAATGTATCATTTTCTGAGGGTGAGGGGAGTAAGGCTAAAGTATGGAAATGTCCTTTTACCTATGATGGTTGCTATTGTTGTGTCAGTATTGCTTTATTTTGTTTGAGGTTGCGGAGGTATGGCAATGAATATTCTTGCGTGCTTCATCCTCGTCACGAAAACATTCACGTTTTGTGGAGTATCCTGGAAGACCTTTGATAATTTTGACCCCAGAAGTGGGAACCTATTTTCCAGCGAAATGGTGAAAGAAGCGAGTGGCGGGGTTTCTTTGATTTGTAAGGCCGAAAAAAACGATTCGATGCTCACCCTCTATTCTGCAGGAATAATTTCTCAAAGGACTTTCTACTACGGAACTTTTGTCTTTGATATTGAGGGAGGCCTGACGGATCTGGTACATTCATGTTTCGCGCCTTTTCTGTACGATTATAGTTCAGGTGAGTATGAGGTTGATATCGAATTTTCCAGATGGGGGAATCCATCGAATTTCCCAGGAAACTATGGGATCATAAGGCAGTACGGAAAGTGGAACAAACCCGATAGTGTAATTCGCAATGTGCAGAAATTTAATTTTTCCCTAAGGGGAAGGAGGAAGCTCACAAGGCACTTAATTCGATGGTATCCTGATTCTTTAGTCTTTGAGAGTTATTCGATATCCAGAAAAAGGTTGCGCCCCCTTTACCGATGGAAGGTTACCGAAAAGCAATGGATTCCAAGTAAACCATTGAATGTAGAGGTTTATCTGTGGTGGCCTTCAAAACCTGATAGGGCATCCACTTGTGAAGTAAAGCTAGTTAGATTTGAATATATAAAACCTGATTCTTCATTCTACAAGAACTTTCTTCCAAGTGCCTCTCAGATACCAGAGATAGGCAAGTAAGCAGGCAACAATATTGCTTATGTTCATTCCGATCCATATACCGCTTGTTCCCCACGTCTGGCCGAAAAAATAAGACATCGGGATTCTGAGCGCCCATAGCCTAATCAGTCCAAGAGCCATACCTTCGGTGGTTCTCCCCGATACCATGGCTAAGGAACTAAATACGCCAAAAATTCCAAAAAATGGCATAGCAATAATGAATTTCTCAATGTAATTTTTTCCTTCTTCAATAACTTCTGGATCTTTGATGAACGCAGATATGAGCTGACTTCTGAAAATAAATATGAATAATGCCAGGACTGAGATCATTAAGCCATTAAGCAGGACAGCTTTCGCAACCGCTTCTTTTGTTCTGGTAAAGTTTTTCTTACCGAGATTCTGTCCTAAAATAGAACCAAGGGCCTGGTTCAGGGCTTCTGAGATTGTAAAAATTATTTGTATTATTCTATCGCCAATACTGTAGGCTGCAACTGCTACGGAACCGAAACTGGAAATTATACTTACCAGGAAAACGAAACCAAGAGAATTCAGTGATTGTCCAATGCTTGCAGGTATTCCTTTAGTCACAATCCCAAGAGAAAGTTTCACATCGGGTTTTAAATCTTCGATCTTCAACTTTATTCCAAGTTTCCCTCCAATGAAAAGATATGCACATAATATTGATGTAACAAAGTTTGAAAAGGCTGTAGCAAGAGCTGCGCCAAGTACACCCATTCTGGGGAAGAATAGGAGACCGTAGATCAGGATTGGGTCAAGAATTAAGTTGATTATTAAGCCGAAGATGTTGATTGCGGTAGGGGTTCTGGTATCCCCCAATGCTCTCAATGCGAAGGAAAAGGCGAATCCAAAGAAAGAGAAAGGAATACTGATGAACATCACCCTGAGATACTTGACTGTATTCTCAAAAGTGTCTGGTGGGATTTTCATTGCTCTTAAGATTGGAGGTGTAGATAAATATCCAAAAATTGCTGCAACAGTCGAAAATACCAGGAATAGTGTGAAAAGATTGCCCATAGATTTTTCTGCCTTTTTGAAGTCTCCGCTTCCCTGGTACTGTGAAATAAAGGCAAATCCTGCGATTCCGAATCCCATTCCAAGACTCATAATCGTACCAAAAACCGGCCAGGAGAGTGTTGGTGATGAAACAGCTGTTTTGCCGAGTCTTCCAAGCCAGAAGGTATCAGTAAGGTTGTAAAGGAGATGAACAAGATTTAGTAAAACAAGAGGAGCAGATAACTTCATCATTAATTTTATCGGGTCTTCTGTGAGAATATCCTCACGCAGTTTTTCAAATCTCGATGTCATAAAATGATTATAATGTTCGAAATACGAACTTTTTATAAGGGCTGGAGAAGCTTCTGTTTTAATGCTTATTGGGGCAGGCCAGCCTTGGTTGACTATTCAATCAAAATATAATAACATTTATATATGCGCATATATGCAAATATATTAAAAGCACTAAGTGAGCCAAAGAGACTCAAGCTGTTCGCACTGTTAGCTAAGAGTGCAGGAAAGTATTATGTATGTGAGCTTGCCGATGCCATTGCAGATACCCACTATAATACATCAAGAAATCTCAATGAGCTTCGCAAAGTTGGACTTGTAGAAGAACAAAAGGTTGGTAGAGGTGTAATGTATTACATTCCAGAAGTAAACGATCAATTTGTGAAATCCCTAATAGATTTAGTTAAGGGTATTCCAGATGAATTAATTTCTCGAGAAACGGAGCTCTTGAGAAAGAGGGTTTCCTTTCGGGATCAAAATCAAAGGTGTATTTATAAACTTGAGAGTGATTGGAAATCAAACAATTTAGAAGAGAGGGAGGAAGACTATGAGTCAGGAGAATAGAATGGACCCAAAATTTGGCATGTGGAAAGGGGTACCAAGAGAGGAGATTGAATGGTTCCCAACGGTTGACCATGAGAAATGTGTTGGATGCGGGATGTGTGTCGTATCCTGTGGAAGGAATGTGTTTGATTATGACCCTTTGAATAAAAAAGCTATCGTTGCAAGGCCTTTGAATTGTATGGTTGGTTGTACTTCCTGTGAAGTCTGGTGTATCTATGGCGCCATTTCGTTTCCTGATAAAAATATCGTAAAGGAAATCATCAGAAAAAGGCAGGTCCTTGTAAGGGTGAAAAAAGAGCTTGAAGAGAAACTTTCAAGCAAAAGTTAAGGATGAACAAATATGGAAGAAATAGAAAAAAACTGGAATTTGCTTCCAGGATGTCATAAAGAGGCAGAGAATCTGGATATAATTTTTGCCTGTGACGGGGCAGCCAGCGTGGGCCAGGTTGCAAACTATGTTGCCATAGATCTTACTAATAGAAATATAGGCGCGAGGATGTGTTGTACTGCTGCGATAGGCGCAGGCTCCGAAACTCACATTAATATTGCAAAACGTGCAAGAAAGACTATTGTTATCAATGGCTGTGCTTCAAGGTGCGTTTCAAAGATCTTTGAGAAGCTTGGGATAAAAATTGACTTTGAATTTGTAATTCAGGATATGGGGGTAAAGAAGATACCGACTCTGGATATTGATAATGAAGAAGCGAAAAGAATTGCTGATGAAATTGCAGAAAAAGTTGGATACGGAGGAAAAACGGTTTCAAACAATAAAAATTAAAGATAGATGGAAATTCAGGGTTGTGAAACTTATATTTCAAAAGGAGGAGTTATATGCAGTTTTTGTTAAAACTTTTTGAAGGCGGTGTGTATGCAATCATCGATTACATCGCAAAGCATACCATTACATGCCTTGTCCCTGCGTTTTTTCTCGCAGGAGCAATGGTTACCTTTATCAACAAAAACAAAGTTTTGCAATATTTAGGTTCTACATCTCATAGGGCTTTAGCATATATTCTTTCCATAGTAGGAAGTTTTTTAATTGCAGCATGCTCATGTACCGTGATTCCTGTGGCCAGCGGACTTTACTTCGCAGGTGCGACAATTGGCGTTTCCTTTATTATTCTATGGGTGGCTCCAGCAGCTAATGTGCTTGCCCTTGCTTACACAGGGTCAATTCTGGGGGCAAAAATGGCCGGCGTTAGAGTGCTTGCAGCGGTGCTTGTGGCAGTTTTAGTCGGACTTGTTATGGATCTTGCCTTTGGAAAGGAAGTACGGGATATTCCGCAGGCACCTAAGCACCTTGCAGATGAACCACTTCTCAATTTAAAACACCTGATTTTGATGGTTTTGGTGCTTTTGTCCCTTCTTATGCCAAACTATCTTGTCAGGACGGGCGCTTACATTTACAAGGTGCTTGTGTTCTTAGGGTTTGCATTAGTGGTGGTTATCTACTCTCTCTTTACATTAAAGTCTGATGAGGTGAAGACCTGGTTATCAGAAACGTGGTGGTTTGTAAAAATCATTTTTCCTCTTATGCTCCTCGGTGTTTTTATTGTGGGTATTGTTGGCGTTTTGTTGCCTCATGAAGTTGTAACAAAGTTAGTGGGGAAGAACAACGTCAGCTCTTCTTTCTTTGCAACAATGTTTGGTGCCATTTCGTATTTTGCCACAATGACGGAAGCGCCTTTTGTTCATAAATTAATGGAACTCGGGATGGCAAAAGGTCCAGCGTTGGCTCTTTTACTCACAGGTCCGGGTCTTTCTCTTCCAAACTGGATTGCCATTGCACGAGTTTTCGGGTTAAAAAAAGCTCTGGTTTATGTCCCGTTGATAGTAGTGCTTGGGACATTTTTAGGTGTAATTTTTGGAAATTATGTTTTATGAGTAAGAGGAGGTAAATACTATGAAACAGGTATTGATACTTGGCTCAGGGTGTCCAAAGTGCAAGGCCTTAGAAAAAGTCTTTAGAGACGCTGTATTGCAGTTAGGTGATCATTTTGAAGTGATTCACGTGTATGATCCTAAGGAATTTGCAAAGTATGGTGTGATGATTACCCCGGCTGCGGTAATTAGTGGAAAAGTAGTGGTAGCAGGAAAGGTCCCCGGGCTTTCAGAGGCTGTCGAAATACTAAAGTCTAATTTGTAAAAATGGGAAGGTTTTGAAGACTCCTATGCAGCCAGGGCGATCGCCCTGGCCGCAAACTCTGGAACGCTTTACATTGTATATACTCGTAATTTTCCTTAAAATATATCAATGTTAAGTTTTTTTTTGCAAATTCTACTGGCTTTTGAAACTGTAAAATTTAATCCTCTTAATATTGGCGGAGTTGACTTCATTTCCTATAAGGACATTGCTGATTTTCTTAAGTGTAGATCTTTCGTCTCAGACACGGTAGTTGAACTCTACTCCGGTTCGAAGAAGGCAAAGGTCAGTTTCGAGAAGAAGAAAGCCTGGCTGGGCAACGACACCATATCTCTTGAGAACGTTTACATCGACGACAACACCCTGTACCTTGACGGGGAGTCCTGGGCTTACATTCTAACGTGGTTCTCAGAGGCTCAAACCTATTACTGGGATTATCAAAACAAGCGCTACATTGTCTCAAAATACCCTCCAAGCGTAAAAAGTTTTATCCTATTTGAAGATTCCATAAGAATTGATCACAATAGAGATCTTTCTCCCCTGATTTTTCAAAGTGGTGATACTGTATATATATTTATTAAGAGTGGTTTCTACAGCGGTCTGGCGGGTAGGAAGGTTTATGGTGATTTTGTGAAAGCTATTCGAATCAGGCACACCTCGGAAGGTGTTACATTTCTTATAACTCTGAATGATGGCGTGAAATACGCCACCTTTAAGAGACAAATGTCTCTGGTTTTGAATTTTCAGAGGGAGACTGTCCCTGAAAGACCGTTGCGGGAGGCAGTTCCTCCATCGGAAACACCGCAGATTGTTCAGCAGCCTCAAAAAGCCTACGAAAGAAAAATCAAAGTTGTAGTAATAGATCCTGGACACGGAGGTCATGACCCGGGTGCCGTTGCAAATGGATTGCGAGAAAAAGACATCGTTTTGCAGGTTTCAAAACTTGTAAAGAAAAAGCTGGAGAAACTCGGGATTAAAGTGGTTCTTACAAGAGACGGTGATTATTTTGTTACGCTGGGGGAAAGAGCCCGCATAGCACATAAATACAAAGCTGATCTTTACGTTTCTATCCACTGCAACTATGCTCCTGGAAGCAAAGCCCGGGGCATCGAAACTTTCTTCTTATCGGAAGCACGCACCGAGTGGGAACGTTCCGTTGCAGCCTTCGAGAACTCCGTTGTAAAATATGAGGTAGACAAAAGCACAAATGGCAAGGACATTCTTTCAATGATTCTTGGGGATATGGCACAATACGAGTTTTTGAAGGAATCTCAGGATCTTGCATACTTTGTGCAGGAATCGCTGGTGAACTCTGCAGGAAGTATTGATCGTGGAGTAAAACAGGCAGGATTCTATGTCTTACAGGGGGTATATGCTCCTTCTGTGCTTGTAGAACTTGGTTTTCTAACTAATAGAGATGAAGCAAGGAAACTCAAGGATTCAAGGTATCAGGATGAACTGGCGAATGCCGTGGTTGATGCCATCGTAAAATTTAAGATTTCTTATGAAAGAGCTTATTGAAAGGCCAATTGGCGTTTTTGACTCCGGAATCGGTGGGCTAACTGTTGTAAGGGAACTCAGGAGACAGTTACCGGGCGAGGATATCATATATCTTGGAGACAGTGCAAGGGTTCCTTATGGCAACAAATCGGAAGAGACCATCAGGAAATTTGGACTTGAGGACGCAGATTTCTTGATGAAATTAGGGGTGAAGGTTATTGTTGTTGCATGTAACACGGTTTCCAGCGTTGCTTTGAATTTTCTGAAGGAAGTTATAAAAGATGTCCCGATCTTTGGAGTTGTGGAGCCTGGTGTAAGAGTAGCAATGCAGAAATCTAAAAGCAAGAGAGTAGGTGTGATCGGGACAATAGCGACAATAAAGAGTGGAGCACATAAGAGTCTGTTTGCTGAAGATTTTGAAGTAATTGGAAGGGCTTGTCCTCTTTTTGTTCCGCTGGCGGAAGAGGGAATCACTTCCGGTCCAATAGCAAGAGAAGTTGCTGAGCTTTACCTGGCAGATCTGAGGAATAAGGTTGATACTGTTATACTGGGATGTACCCACTACCCAATTTTAAAAGGCATTGTCAGGGAAGTTCTTGGCGCCGGCATTACACTCATTGATCCTGCTGAGGAGGTCACGAAAGAAGTATTTGACTTCCTTTTGCAGAGGGATCTTTTGAATTCAAAAGGTGGGGATCTTGATATATATCTCACTGATGTACCCCCGCATTATGTGGAATTGATTACAAGATTTTTGGGAGAAAGGGTAAATAATATAATGAAAGCTGATCTTGAAAAATTTTGTAAGGAGGAATGATGAACCTCAATGATATTCAGAAGTTGGTCGAGCAGGGAGAGGTAAAGGTAGTAGATCTTTGGTTCTCCTGTTTGACAGGCAGGTTAAGGCATGTAAGTATTGATCCTGTATTCTTTCTTAAGGGTGTGGACAAGGGAATCGGAATTGATGGTTCCAGTGTCCCAGGGTATGCAGAGGTCCACAACTCGGATATGAGACTGTTTGCTGACATATCAAGTGCCTTTCTTGATCCAACACGGGAAGGCGTACTGATTGTATTTGCCGATTTATATTTTTCACAGACAAAAGAGCCTTATCCTGTGTATCCCAGGAATGTTCTTAGGAAGGCGTTGCAGCTTGTAAAGAAATCCGGCCTTGCTGAGGGAGTTCAGCTCCTTCCAGAGTTTGAATTCTACCTCTTCGCTGATGCGCAGTTTGATGAAACTGGTTACTCTCTGGATTTTGTTGAAGAGAAACGAATGAAATCCAGCTACCACATTGGCGAGCCTTATGATGCCTTTTTTGATATCAGGACAAGAATAGTAGAACTTCTTAACAAAGCAAATATCAGGGTAAAGTATCACCACCATGAAGTTGGAGGTTATGGCCAAAACGAAGTGGAACTTGCCTTTGGTGAAGCTATGAATATGGCAGATGCGGTGGAAATATCGAAGTACGTGATAAGGAGAATCGCAGATGAAGAAGGATTGGTTGCTACTTTTATGCCGAAGCCACTTTTCAATGAACCAGGCAATGGATTTCACTTTCATATTTATCTGACGAAAAATGGTGAGTCAATTTTCTATGGAGAAGAGAAGGAATTAGGACTTAGTAAGACTGCATTGTACTTTATAGGTGGGATACTGAATCATGCTCGAGCCCTTAGTGCGTTTGTGAATCCATCGACAAATTCTTACAAAAGGCTTTACTCAGGATTTGAGGCCCCTGTTGCAATTACGTATGCTCTTGCAAATAGAACTGCAGCGGTGAGAATTCCCGGGTACGCCAAAGGGAAAGACGTGGACATTGAATATAGACCGCCCGATGCAACTATGAATACATACCTTGGCTTGGCCGCAATCATTATGGCAGGGCTGGATGGTGTTGAAAAAAGAACTGATCCAGGAAATCCGTTTGAAGGGAAAGTGGACGCTGAGTGCGTAAAGCAGGGTAAGGTGAAATTATTGCCTCAGACTTTGAAAGACGCACTTGATAATCTCAGGGAAGATCATCAGTTCCTTACAAAAGACGGGGTCTTCACAGAAGAGTTGATCGAGAAGTGGATTTCTTTAAAGATGCAGGAATTTGAAAAAGTAAATCTGTTACCGCATCCTCAGGAATATGTGGATTACTTTTAAGGAGTAATGCAATGGAAAGTCAACAGGTAAAAAGAAAAGACCTTCTGGGGCTTGAAGACCTTGATAGGGAAGAAATCGAGCTAATTCTCGATACAGCGAGATCTTTGAGGGAGATTTTAGAGAGACCCATAAAAAAGGTCCCTACCCTTAAAGGAAAAACTGTTGTTAATATGTTCTTTGAACCTTCGACACGAACGCAATCTTCCTTTGATTTAGCAGCGAAAAGGCTATCAGCTGATACTGTGAGCGTTTCAACGAAGGGTTCTGCGGTTCAGAAAGGTGAATCGCTTCTGGACACTCTACTGAATATTGATGCTATGAAGGCCGATGCCTTTATCATAAGACACTGGGCATCCGGTGCTCCTCATTTTCTTGCTAGACATACGGAGGCTGCTGTAATAAATGCCGGTGATGGAACTCATGAGCATCCTACACAGGCTCTTCTTGATATGTTAACAATGCAAGATAAATTCGGAAAGATCGACGGTTTGAATGTCCTGATAGTGGGGGATATCCTCCATTCCAGAGTTGCAAGGTCAAATGTTTTTGGCTTGAAAAAGATGGGAGCAAGAGTTACTTTAGCGGGGCCGCCAACTTTGCTCCCAGAGCATTTTGAAAGCCTTGGTGTGGAGATTTCATATAACATTGACGAAGCGGTAAAGGATAAAGATGTAATAATGGCACTAAGAATTCAGAAAGAAAGGCTGGAAGAAGCATATTTCCCTTCTATTCGTGAGTATAGGAAGTTTTTCGGTATTACTCGAGAAAGGCTAAGAAAAGCTAAAGATAAAGCGGTTATTATGCACCCAGGGCCTGTAAATTGGGGAGTTGAGCTTGATTTTGACCTTCTTCAGGAAAGAGAATCTCTGATTCTCGATCAGGTCACAAATGGGGTAGCAATAAGGATGGCAGTGCTTTACCTTTTCGTTAGAGGAGAGAAGAGCCATGAGTAAGATCCTTTTTAAAAACGGGGAAGTAGTCAACACAGCCCGAAATACCGTTGATAAAGCAGATGTTCTTGTTGAAAATGGCCTCATTATCGATGTTGCTCCTTCTATAGAAAGCAGGGATTTTGAGATTGTCGATTGTAGGGGATTGCTTTTAGTTCCGGGTCTGGTAGACATGCATGCGCATCTGAGGGAGCCTGGGGAAGAATACAAAGAAGATATTCGGACTGGTACAACGGCCGCAATCCACGGAGGGTTTGTTGCAGTTCTTTCTATGCCAAATACGAACCCACCAAGTGATACGAGAAGCGTTGTAGAATACATAGTAAGGCGGTCAAAGGAGGAAGAGAAGGCTGATGTTCTACCTTGCGGCGCTATAACGAAGGGAAGAAAGGGTGAGGAACTTGCAGAACTGGGGGACATGATGGAAGGCGGTGCCGTGGCATTCTCCGATGATGGGAACTGGGTTCAATCAAGTGGCGTGATGAGAAGAGCCCTTGAATATACGAAGTTTTTTGGAGGTATTATTATTTCTCATCCAGAGGATAAAACCCTCACGTACCGAGGGCTTGCTAACGAAAGTCCTCTCACCATAAAGCTGGGTTTGAGAGGGATGCCTGTTGAAGCCGAAACCATTGCTATTTTCAGAGACATTGAGCTTGTGAGATTAACCCGCGGCAGACTCCACTTGGCACACGTTAGTGCTAAAGAAAGCATTAATCTTATTAAAAGAGCCAAGGAAGCTGGATTAAATGTTACTGCTGAAGTCACACCACATCATCTTGTTTTTGATGAAGAGGTTCTTATAAGTTACGATCCAAACTACAAAGTAAATCCGCCCTTAAGAACCCGAGAGGACCGTGAAGCGATTCTAAGCGCTTTGAAAGAAGGTATTATAGATGTGGTTGCTACGGATCATGCCCCTCATGCGGATTTTGAGAAGATGGACGAGTTTAATGCCGCTCCTTTTGGTATGATCTGGCTTGACTTTGCATTTTCAGTATTATACAATGAGCTTGTGAGGTCTGGGAAAATGGACTTGCCTGCACTGGCTAAGGTTATGAGTACGAAGCCTGCAGAGCTCTTAGGTCTGAAAGGCCTTGGAGCCATTTCGAAGGGGTACAGAGCTTCATTTTTTGCTTATAACCCGAATGTAGAAATAATTGTCAATAGAGAATTTTTGAAATCAAGAGCTTTTAATACACCCCTTTATGGGAAAACCTTAAAGGGAAGAGTTGAATGGGCACTAAAAGATGGCAGGATTTATAGATTCTGATAAATACTTGCGGATCGCTGAGGATGTTTTGAAAGCTTCTTCGGGTGAAATTGTTGAAGTGGGAATTTCACATGCGATTCAGGATAATGCAAGATTTATGGAAAGCACTGTACACCAGTACAACAAGCTCAATGAACTGAAAGTCTCTGTGAGGGTGAGATTCGGTCAGAAGTGCGGTATTAGCTCCACTACTGATACTACAAAGGATGGTCTTATAAATCTTGTTAAACAAGCAGAAGAAATTGCCCTTAATTCAAAGGAAGACCCTTTCCTGCCTTTTCCAGAGGGTGGAAAGTCTTTATTTTTTGAGCAGGTGGACCCTGCTGTAGCTGATTTTGGGCCCGCTGAGAAATCGAGGTTTTTAAGCAGGATTTTTCAGGAGTTTTCTGAAGACTTCTTGTTTTACGGTTCAATGAGGTCCAGCTTGAATTTTGTAGGTGTTTATAACAATTTGGGTTTGAGGGCCGGAATGGCAAACACTGCTCTTCATTTGACACTTCTGCCGGAAGATCCGGAGGAAACAGACACATTCTGGGTGCAGTATTCAAGTCCCAGCCTCGATACACTTAAATATGATGATATTTTTGTTAAATTGAGAGAATTTTTGAAGATGAGGTATCCTGATGCTCACATAAAGCCAGGTAAGTACCCCGTCATTCTTTCCCCCTATGCTGTGAGGGAAGTCCTGGATTTCATGCAGTACGTGGGATTCTCTGGGAAGGCCCTCGAACTTGACATATCTTTTTTGAAAGGAATGAAGGGGAGAAAGGTTTTCGGTGATTCGTTTAATCTCGTTGACAAACCGGTTAGGAAGAGCGGTTTTTCTATGCCCTTTGACTTTGAGGGTATTTCGAAAAGAAATATTGTAATTTTCGAAAAGGGTGTGTTTAGAAGGTTTATATTTGACAAACGGACAGCAAGGATATTTAACAGGAAGACCACTGGGCATGGTCTTGTTCTATTAGGATCTTTTCCTTTTGCAGGACATCTCGAGATGCCACCTGGAGAAAAGACATTGAGTGAGATGATTGCGGAATATCAAGATGTAATATATATTCACAGGTTTCATTATGTTAATGTCCTTGACCCTCGAACATTTACGTTGACGGGGATGACAAGAGATGGCACATTCAGGGTAAAACATGGTAAAAGATGGGCAAGACTTCCCAATATGAGGTTTCAGGTAAACTTTGTTGATCTGTTTAACAATATTACAGCTATTTCAAAGGAGCATGAAGAAATTGGATTCCCTGATTCATACGACATGGATTTACCATTGAGCTATAGGCTTCCATATTTGAGATGCGAGGGCTTTAATTTTATCGGCTTCAGCACGGAAGAGGGGTGATGGCTTTTTTATTTTGGTTGTATTTTACAGTATGCGCTTATCCCTTTGAGCAGGTAATGATTTCGCCGCTCGACTTGATTGGAATCAGTAAACCCGCACTTCAGACCTTTTTGCCATCATCTCTGTATAGTGGGATTGTACTCCTGCCTGCTGGGATACGCAGCTATTCAGTATGTGCAAGCAAGGGTTTCTTTTCGGGTGAATTAGGTTATCTGAGTTCGGGGAGAATAATAGAAACAAATGTGTATGGTGAAGAAGAAGGTGACTTTTCTGCTGGAATCACAAGAGGGATTGTAACAGTGAAGGCTGAACTCGGTGCGATAAACTATCAGTTCTCCCTTGCTGGCTTAAGGGCCTCGGGACCCGATTTTTTGAAGAAAACCGTATGGGTGGATCTGAATTTATACCGACGTGTGTACATGCATGAATATATTATTCTTGGTATCACAGCTGGGGAGCGAAATCACTATTCCGCTTGCCTTTATGGGCAATATCATGCTCTTGATTTCAACTATACAAATACCGGAGAATATTCTTTCACTGCACTCCTAAATTATGGTGTTAAGTATGTCAGCGCCATTTTCGGTGCCAAATATTTGAAACAATATGGAGAGACCTATCTTGTTCCTTTGTTTTCTTTGAGGTTCAAATATAGAGGCATCAATTTTACCTATGCCTACAGATTTCAGCAGGGATTGCCCGGTCTGAGTAGTATTATTCTGAGTCTTGAGTAGGATGAGCAAGAAACCCGAAAGAATCATTGTAAAGAATCAAAAAGCCTATCATGACTACGAAATCCTTGAAACCTTTGAAGCTGGGATAGTCCTTAAGGGGAGCGAGGTAAAATCTATCAAAGAGGGAAGGGTATCCCTTAAAGAGGCATATGCCGATGTAAAGGGCAATGAAGTATATATTGTAAATATGCACGTAACTCCTTATGAAAAAGACAAGGTCACAAAGTTAAGCCCCATTAGGCCACGAAAGCTGCTTTTGCACAAATTTGAAATAAAAAGGCTAACAGGAAAGGTGAAAGAGCGAGGTCTTACATTGGTACCGCTAATGGTGGTGGAAAAGAGGAACCTGATTAAAATAGTCCTGGGACTTGGTCGAGGAAAGAAATTGTACGAGAAGAGAGAGGAAATAAAGAAGAGAATTGTTGAGAGAGAAATTCAGCGGGCAATGAAGAAGGAGATGGATGGATAGAATGCAACTGAGCATAAAGAAACAGACTCTTCCAAATGGGCTGAAGCTGGTAGTGAATGAAGATACGTACAGTACTATGGTTGCTGCAGCGATAATATATTATGCCGGAAGCAGGACCGAAGAAGAAGGTAATACGGGCATTTCGCACATTCTTGAGCACATGATGTTTAAAGGTACTGAAAAGATGGCACCTGAAGACTATTCAAAAGTAATTCAAAAGATGGGGGGATATGATAATGCTTATACTTCAAAGGACTATACAGCGTTTTATGCTTATCTTCCCATCAGTGGTCTTGAAACTTTCATATCAATGGAAGCGGACCGTATGGTCAACCTGAAAATAAGAGATTTTGATGAGGAAATGGAAATCATAAAAGATGAAAGGCGGTATACTACTCTTGATAATCCTGTTGAGTTCTTTATGGAAAAATTCTGGCTTAATCTATTTCAAACGCACCCCTACCGTTTTCCGGTAGTCGGATTCATGGAAGATCTTGAGAAAATGACTCTTGAAAAGGTTTTAGGTTACTATAATGCTTTTTACACTCCTGCAAATGCAATGATTGCGGTGGCAGGTAACGTCGCTTTTGAAGAAGTTCTGGATCTCGTTTTCAGGTATTTTGGTAATATTTCAAAAAATGGGAACCCTAAAAAAGACATCCCTGTGGAACCCGAACAGAAAGAAAAAAGGTTTTTCAAGCTTAAGAAGAAAAATGTGAGCCCTATAGTTGCTATAGGGTTTAAGACGATTCCTTTCGGGCATGAATCAATGTATGCCTTTGACCTTCTGAGCGAAGTCTTATGCGGTGGTAAGTGGGGTATTCTGGTTAAAGAACTTGTCTACGAACAAAACCTTTTTACTTCATTAAATTGTGAATCAAGTTATCTGCGGGATCACGGTTTGTTTTCTATAATAGGACTACCCGCTCCTGGACAGAATATTTTCCGGGCGGCAGAAATCCTGGAGAAGAAATTAAGAAATTCAGAGAACAGAATAGAAGAAGAAATGTTGTACACTGCGAAAAACAAATTACTTACTGAATTCTATTTTAATATGGAATCTGTGAGGGATGTGGTGTTTGAGCTAGCAGAATTTGAATTGTCGGCGAAAGCAGAGGATGTGCTGAGGTATCCTGAAGGAATTAGAAGAGTGACCATTGATGAGATAAGGAGTCTTATAGGAACGCATTTCACAGAGGAAAAAGAAACCCTTGGAGTCCTGCATGGCTGAAGCCGTTTCTAAATTGAAGATTGATAACACCGTTGACGTTGTATTTTTGAAACGGGAGAAGCTTCCAATCTTTTATGCAAATTTGCTTCTCGGTAAAGGTGCAATTCATGAGACCAGTAAAAGAGGTATTCACAACTTTACGTTAAAGATGATTACAGAAGGCCCGAAAGGGAAGTCTCCTGTTGAGTTCTCAAGGGAGCTTGAGCGACTTGGATTGAGGCTCAAAGTCCGTGCAGGTTATTCGATAAGTTCTTTTGAGTTAGACGGGCTCTCGGATTTCTTTCTTGATGGGATAAAGGAAGTAAAGGAAGTTCTTACAAATCCTGCGTTTAGAGAAGAGGATTTTAAGAGGATGAGGGACCAATACATTACTGCAGTGCAGCTGGGTTTTCAGGATCCTGAGTTTGTTGCTTCGTATTTTTCCAACTATTTTTGCTTTCAGGAAGTTCCGGAACTCCAACCACTTCCTGATTTCGGGATAATAAAAGATGTGCTTAGCCTTGAGCCTGGAGAACTGCAAAAATATTACAGTGGGCTGCTTTCAGGAACTCAACTTACGCTTGTAGTAGTGTCAAACCTTGACCTCAAAGCGCATTATAAAGAACTGGACGTTCTTAAGGGAATTGTTACCGGCGGTGCGTCGAGTTTTGATCTTCCCACAGCGAATTTTGAATTTGAGAAAGTTTATATTGTTGATATGGACATTGAGCAGGCTCATATAAGATTGATGACCCCAGCTGTGGCAAGAAAAGATTCTTTTCACTATGCTCTGATGGTATCTAATTTCATATTTGGAGGGTCAGATCTGTCCTCAAGATTGATGAGAAGATTAAGAGTGAAGGAAGGTTTGACATACTCTGTAAGCTCTTCCTATAATTCTGGAATTCCAGTTGGTGAAAAAATTACTGCAGCTTACTGTGCAGTTTCCAGTGAGACAGAGTTAAAGAACGCAAGAAAGGCTTATGATCTTATAATGGATGAGGTCTCAAACATTGCAAGAGAAGGCTTTAGTAAAGAAGAGCTCCAGGACGCTATTGCATTCTTCAAAGGGAGCATACCCTTGAGGGTGGAAAGTTATGCTCAGATTCTGTCAATGATAACGGAGGAGGTCATATATAGGCTTCCATATTTTCACTGGGAAGAGGAAATTGCCGAAATTGAAAATTTAAATCTCGAGCTTGTAAATGAGGCAGCAAGGAGATTTTTATCCTTTAAGAAGCCTTTCATTCTTATCGTTGGGAAGGCTTCCCAATTGAAAAAGCAGTTTGAAGATTTTGACACTGAAATTGTTGAGCCAGAGAACTATATAAGATAAGTTGTACTCCCTGCGATTATAAACAAAACGAGTTCCCGTGAGGGTTCAGCATCTTTTGGACCCATTTTTAGTGCTATGAAATGCAGATCAGAGCTCTTGACATAACAATCTCAGTTTAATATAATCTAAAAATGAAGCAAGTCGGTCTATTTTTCTCGGATTTTGGTATTCCTGTGGTGAATTTTACTTTTTCAGGTTTAATGAGGAAAATTTATTTATGCTTGTAATCGCTATAGGAGGCAATACTTCAAGTAGAACTGCGCTCAAGCTCAGGGATTACCTCACTGAATATTTCTCCCGCGAACCTTCCATGCTGATTATTCCCACTGCGACAGGTGATCCGGCGAATTTTTCGGAAATTCAGAGTTTCTGGGCCAAGATTTTTAAGAATGTATACATACTCCCACTTCATAAAAAAGTTAATTCTTTCCTATCGGAAGGGGAATTGTATAACAAACTCCATAATTACGATTTTGTTTTTTTCTCTGGAGGCGATCAAAAACGAATAATTCAGCTAATAAAGGGTCATAGCATACACCGGTTTTTGCTTGAAAAAAATTCAAGTAGTCTTTTTGCAGTTGGGGGTACGAGCGCTGGAGCTGCTGCCCTTGGAGACTTATGTATCCTGTCTGGATCTCCGGCACGTTTTGAATCGATTAAGATTACGAGTGGTCTTGGTTTGTTGAAAGGGTATGTGGTGGATCAGCATTTCAAAGAGCGCAAGCGATTTGGAAGACTTATTTATGTAGTGCTAAAACGGAAAATCAATGGAGTAGGAATTGATGAGGATACTGCTGCAATTTTCAGGTCTGACGGGGATCTGCTTAAAATTTTAGGCTCAGGTTTTGCGTGGTTTTTTGAATATGATAGGGACGGAAGGCTGGGCTTGTGTTATAAAAAGGAGTTAGAAGGGGAGGTATAAGCCATGCGCCATATGTTTTTGTTAACTTTGGTCCCTGGCCTGCTTTGTGCCGGGACAACGGGTCTTATAAGGGGGAGGGTGGTTGACGGAGAAACAGGTTCGCCGCTACCCTACGCCAACGTCCTCGTCGAAGAATTAAAGAGAGGTACTTCGACCTTAGAGGACGGTAGCTTCTATATATCCCACGTTCCTGCTGGGACGTATACTGTAACTGCTTCTATGGTGGGTTATGCACCAATGAAAATAAAAAATGTTGTAGTCTATCCCGACAGAAGCCTGGATTTGACGTTCTATCTGCAGTCTCAAGTTTATCAGACTGAGGCGATTGTTGTGGAGGCCACCAGAATCGAGCTGCAAAAGGACGCACCACAAACTATGCGCTCTTTTTCTGGAGACGATGTTGGAGCTCTTCCGATAAGAGATGCAACGGACATTCTAGCTATGGCTGCCGGTGTTGCTGTCATGGGTGGTGAGATTCATCTTAGGGGTGGGCGTGAAAACGAAGTAGCATATTACGTGGATGGTATCTCTGTGAAAAATCCTCTTTACGGTAATCTCGGTGCTAATATAAACAGAAATGCAATAAAAGAAATGGTGGTTCTGGCTGGAAGCTTCAGTGCTGAATACGGCAATGCCCTGTCAGGAGTAGTGAATATCATTACTCAGGAAGGTTCTGATCGTCTGAAGGGTACTGCAAGTTTTAGAACAACGAACACTTTTGTAAGGCCCGTGGTTAATCTTGAGCCTCTGAAGTTCAATATTGTTGAGTATGACGGCTATTCTCACAATGAATATGAGCTTTCCCTTGGTGGTCCAATCACGAGTTTTGCACGCTATTATATTTCTGTTTATAACCTTAAAAGAGACAGTTATTTCTTGATTCCTGAACCTCCTGAATCTTACAATAGCATATATGGATATGATTATTCAAAGGAAATGTCTTTTCAATCGAAACTTACCTTCCTTCTCCGAAAAAACGTGAAACTTAATATTTCTGGTTTCTTCAACGATGAAGATTGGAAACCTTATGCTCATAGGTATCTTTTGATTAACGAAAATTATGCAAGGCGTCAGCGGCAGGGACGCCAGCTGGTGTTAAACCTTAATCATCTGGTTAATGACAGGGTGTTCTATACTTTTTCCGTTGGTGGTTTTTCCAGGAAATATATACGAAAAGTCTGGATTGATTCCCTAGAAAGATATAAAAATCCTGATGAGTACCAAAATAGAATGACTGATCAGAGAGGCGAGTTTTATATCTCAGGGGATGACGATTACTGGCATGAAGACAGCACCTTAACTCTCAATGCCAAGGGCGACCTTAGTATTCAGTTAAACAAGAGTGATAACATAAAAACCGGCTTTGATGCAAAGGTTCATCACCTGTGCCTTTATAACATTGAAATGCCTTGGCGTGCGCACCCTTATTTTGATTATTACAAACAGTATCCTCGCGAAGGAGGGCTTTATGTGCAGCATAAACATGAGGGTGACATTTTTGTAACGAACATTGGTGTTAGATTTGACTATTTTGACCCTAAAGTAGATTACATACCGGACCCTTACGATAGTACGATTCGGAAAGTCGCGAAACCAAAGTACCAGGTGTCACCAAGAATTGGTATTTCGTATCCATGGTCAGAAAAATCTCTTTTCTATTTTTCCTATGGGCGTTTCTTCCAGATCACAGATTTCTATTATATGTATGAAAATTTACAAAGGGACCTTCTTGTAAGGTATCCCATTATGGGGAATCCCGACCTGGAGCCTCAAAGAACGACGGCCTTTGAAGCGGGCTTCCAGCATTTGTTAAGTGAGAATATCCGCTTTAGTGTCGTTGCTTACTACAAGGACATAAGAAACCTCGTAGGTACAAAATTAGTTCAAGAGGGTCCTGGGATACCACTTGCATACACTGTCTATAGGAACAGTGATTATGCTAACGTAAAGGGAATCGAGATGGAATTTTATGGAAAGTATGGTAATGATCTAACCTACTCTTTACAGTACGCATACTCACGAGCAGTTGGAAATGCTTCAGACGAATGGGAAGGATATATGAATGTAATTTCCGATATTAATGAACTGGACCAGTATTATCCTCTGGATTTTGATCAGCCGCATAAACTTAATGTTTTCGTTACCTACAGGTTAGTTCCTGTTGATGCCTATGTCTCGGGTTCTTTTGATTTTGCTAGTGGTTTTCCTTACACTCCCGTTGATAGAGAGGGTTATCGTGGTCCGAAGAATTCCTCGAGGATGCCCTCAAGGTACAACGTTAACCTCAGGATATGGAAAGATTTTAAAGTTGGCTTTGCAAAGATTGGACTTGAAGTTGAGGTTCAGAATTTGCTGAATACGAAGAATGTCGTTTATGTGTATCCTACAACGGGAACCCCTGATTATTCAGGCCTTGGTCGTAGCCCTTCTTATGACAAAGACCCTTCAAATTATGGGGCACCCAGGAGAATTTGGATCGGAATTAGGGGGGGATTATGATGGCAATATTTTTGTTTCTAACTCTTATGATCGGGGATAAACCCGCTCAGAGATATGATGGTGTAAAGGGTCCACTCGATAGGGCGTCTAATGTCCATAAAGAGGGTAGATTGTGGATGTACTTTAATAATTATGGAAAGCTGTACCCACCTAACTTCAATATGCAGAGTGGAGAATGGCCTGCTGGCTCAAATCATGAGTATATATATCGTATGGCTCCTGTAATTGGTTTACCATACAACGTGGTGCTTTCACTTACCAGAACATCCGAAGAGTTTGAAGCTATCGGAGGTCTGAATTCTGGAATGGGCCTTATCGCTATGTCAAACGATTCAACGACCTGGCCTTCCTATGGTTGGCCTCGGAGAGATTCTCTCGGGAATCCAATTATAAAATCACCTGAAGATTCTTATTGTGCTTTTTCGGATTCGAACAATTTAGTTCAACCTCTAAATCTGATTTTCAATCAATCTGGGTATGCCTTTGGTTTCGGTTACGCACAAGATTTTGTCTTCTTCGAGTGGGAAATAGTTAATGCTGGTTCTGACACATTGAGAGACGTATATTTTGCAGTCTATTGTGATATCGACGTTGGTAACACTCCAGGTGGAGCTCCTGAATACGGTGATGATAAGTTAGTTTTCAGCAAAGCAGAGAACTGTATTTATTTCTACGATGCCAATGGGTTTTCAGCGGACTGGAATTCACCTACGGGTTACTTTGGAGTAAAGGTGCTCAGGACACCTACAGTTGGAGGAGAGGAGCTGGGAATAACAGATTTTCATTTCTTTCTTTATGATGATGATCCATTCCTTATTGTTGGCCGTGATACCGTTCAATATATGCTTATGAGCAGTGATTCAACGCTTAAAAATGATTCCTTCTGGGGGCCAAGATTATTCCACGGACCAGATATTCACTTTGATGACTATAACCTGATAAGTCCTCGTGGAATGGATCTGGTTGCGATTCTATCTGTTGGTCCATTTTCCCTTGTCCCCGGCACTCCTCAGAAAGTTGCAATAGCTGTGGTTGCTGGAGAGGACGAAGCAAAAATTCTGAGTAATATGAAAACCGCCGAAAACATGTACAACAATGACTTTGTGACCGCAGTTCCACCCCCGAGGCCTCTTCTCAGAGCCCTTGCCGGTTCCGGGTCTGTAACCTTGTTGTGGGATAATAACGCTGAGTATTTTGTAGACCCTTTCAGTCAAAAGGTTGATTTTGAAGGATATCGAGTGTGGAAGAGCAGGGATAAGGGGCTGTCATGGGATCTCCTTGGAGAGTATGACATAATTGATAATTTTGACTCTTACCACTTCGTTATTCCCAGGCACCTTACTCCAGATCTGGGTGGGACTGATTTCACATTTGTAGGTTTCCCGTCAGGTTACGAACAATTCTTTGCAAATGCAACTTACCACATCGTGTTTCACACGAATAGGGTGTTTTCTGTTTATAATGTAGAGAGTGGTGAAAGATTAAGATTTTCGCCTGACCTGGGAGATGGCTTTGCGGTCCTTGATCCTTCTGGTAATGTGGTGGTGGACAGCTTTTATACATCTGGCAACATTATTTACCTTCCGGGAGTGTTTTTAAGAATTACTACGCTGGGTAGTCCACCTTCCCCCGGTGATCTGTATGAGGTGAAGACGATAAGTATGGACCCCGGGAAGAACACGGGAATAGTTCATTACTATATTGATAGTAACGTTATAAACGGTTTTGAGTACTGGTATTCAGTTACCTCCTACGATCTTGGAGATCCGCTTATACCAATTGAACCTCTGGAATCACCCAAGACTGGTGGCCCAGCAAGTCCCAACGTGGTTTCAGTTATTCCAGGGTGTCTCCCCGCAGGGTATACGCCAGCAAGGATAGCAAAAGTGAACCACTTAAGTGGCAATTCCACGATAAATCTAAGCGCTGAAATAGCGGATTGGAGGGTACCTGAAGGAGATACTTTACTCATTACCTTTGAGCCAGGGATTTACACTGAGCACTTCATATCGTCCGATGCTATATCCGTTTCTGTAATAGATAGTAGCCTTGTTCGTTCCTACATATATAGAGTCTCCATTGATCAACTTGGGTTTATGGACGTAAAATGCATCGAGGATGATACTCTCCTTTACAGAAGAGTCCCGGTAAGGGAAGGGGATTCGGTAACAATTGGCGGTTACACTTTGAAAATTAACGTACTTGATGAAGTCAAGGGTAAGGCATTTAACATTATGTTTTACGTAAGAATGTCCAACGGTGACACCACATCCAGTTATCCTCTCTTCTTAAGCTCCTATAGTCCAGTTTTCAGCGGAATTGTTCTGAAGTTTTCTTCTTTGCATAAGCAAGTTGATTATGTTACTCTTGAAGATGCATATTCCGTAGAGATATCACCCATGAAAATAAATCCAACAGCGGAGATGCTTCAGAGAATCAAAGTAGTTCCAAATCCATTCATAGTAAAAGCTCCATGGGATATCGCAACTCCTCAGGGTCTTGTTAAGCATAAAGTGCAGTTTATAAATCTACCACCTAAATGTGAGATCAGAATTTATACAATCGACGGTGATCTTGTAAAGACGCTGTATCACAATTCTGACACAGGCTTCGAAGACTGGGATCTGACCAATGAATATGGTTCATATATTGCTCCCGGAATTTATATATATTATCTAACGAGTGAGTGGGGAGAAAAAACCGGGAGAATGGGGGTGATAAGATGATTAAAATAATACTTTTAGTTTATTTATTTTCTTATGACAAGATTGGAATGTCAGGTGCTCAGTTTCTGCAGATTGGTATGGGGGCACGCGCCCAGGCTCTTGCAGGTTCGGTTTGTGCGGTTGGAGGGGATGTCACATCCATTTATTGGAACCCCGCAGGGCTTTCCAAAATATCAAACTACGACTTTTTTGCGGGATATTCACGGTGGATTGAGACTATTACCTTTGCCCAATCTGCCTTTGGTGTTCAGAGAGGTAATATTTCGTACGGAATACAGCTAATTTCTATGAGTATGGATCCTGTTGAGATAACAACCGTCGAAGAACCTGAGGGCACAGGGGCTTATTTTTCTGCTTCAGGAACTGCTCTAGGAGGTGCGGCTTCCCTTGTTCTTACTGATAGATTAAGTATCGGGTTTGGAGCAAAAGTGGTACGAGAACAAATTTACAACTGCACTGCTGATGGCTTTTCCTTTGACGTTGGTTCAATATTTGAAATGGTTAAAGGCGGTCTTACAATTGGATTGGTACTTTCAAATTTTGGAACGGATATGCAGTTTAAGGGTCGCGATCTTGCGATTGGATTTAATCCTGAATTTCTTGGAACAACCTACTACGAGACTTCCACATATCCCCTACCACTTGTGATGAGACTGGGGTTGAGTTATCCCTTTGAAGTTGGCAAGAATGCAAAAGGTCTGGTCTTGATACAATCCGAGCACCCAAATGATAATAGGGAGAGGTACTCTATAGGGTTCGAGGTAGAATTTAATAAAGTACTCGCTCTCATGAGTGGATACATTTTAGGGCATGACACTCAGAATTATTCAGGGGGCTTGGGCTTGCTAGTCCCTATTCCGTGGGCTATAGTTTCAATAGACATGGCTTATGTGAGCAGGGTGCAATTAAAACCCCAAATATACTTAAGTGTAAGTTTTAAAGGGAGGTGATTGAGATGAAGAAATTGGTGTTGTGTGTAGTTCTAATGTTGCCTGCAGTTTCTGTCGCAAGGACAGTCACAATAAACACCGGTATGTTCCGAGTGCAGTTGAATGATTACGGTAGAATCAGGATTTTCAGCGCCGATGGCACCAGGAATATGGATAGAGTGAGCTTTCTTGCTGGCTTGAATGCCTCAGATGTGTTTGATTATTATGAAGATGCTGGAACAAGAAGGGCTACAGATTCTACGGGGTCCACCTTCCCCCAAAGCCTTGAAATTTTCGGAGTTTTCGATAACTCCTACACAGGATACCCACCGGCTGTAGCTGAGAGCGTTCATATTTACACATGGATGAACGAGAAGTTTGCTATTTGTGAGTTCTTTTTAACTAATGAGACAGGGCAAGCCAACGATTTTTACGCTTCTCTTGAATTGATATCACAGATAGGAGGGACCTACGAAAATGACACTTCTGAAATTGTTTCTGAGCGGCTTGTTTCTATGTACGATGGAAGTGCAACCTCTGCGGTTGGTGTTTTATTTCTCGACCCTTCTGCAATGTATTCTTACAGAGCAGATCCCTGGGGCAATCATCAATATGATGATTCATACTACTGGAGTATGATGACTTCTTCTCAAAGTGATAACTTTGTTGTTGGAGATGCAGACGGTGTCTATGGTGTCCTGAATGCCGGGCTTTACAGTTCGGTTCCCAATGGTGGGTCAATTCATCTTGTGGTAGGTCTTGTTTACGGGCACAGCAGGGATGAAATAATAAGTGTATCGCAGGAATGCATAGATTACTATGAGCAGTATATTGGTGTTGCAGAAAATCCTCAATTGCTAAGAATGGCAAACACATTCGTTAAAAGCAACGTGCTCAGCTTCTATTCTGATTATGACCATGCGACATGGTCTATTTTCGACGCATCGGGAAAAGTAATTGCAACCGGGCAAATTGCAAGAAAAGGCCTTAACACCATCACCCTTGGAGAATCAACCCCCAAAGGCGTTTACTTCATTAGAGTGAAAGGCGCAAATTATAATTCTTTAAGAAAGTTTGTAGTTATACAGTGAACTATTTGGGGCCCTTCGGGCCCCAAATGAGACAATGAAAAACGTAATAATTTTATTAACAGTTCTGTGTTTTGTATCTGCTGCCAATTCGAGGGGGTATGTCCTAATTGATGGTGGGGGTTCGCAGGGAATTGGGACATCCCCCTCCTACCCCGGCACATGGTCTGACTCTGCCTTTAAATGGGCACTAAGCAAAATAGGATATAATAAGGATTTTGTTGTTGTTTATTATAGTTCCTATGATGCGAGCTGGTGGAGGAACTATCTTTATTCTCTTGGACACACCGGAAATGTTAGAGTCGTAAGAGTGCAGAATGAAGCTCAGGCGAATAATCCTTCTCTGTGGCCAGATGTGTTTAACCAAAATACTGGTTTCATCTGGTTTCCTGGAGGGGATCAAAGCAATTACGTTCCGATTTTGAAGAATACGAATCTTGGGGATTCAATAATGATTAGATATATTCGTGATAATATATGTATCGGAGGGACTAGTGCGGGGGCAATGATTGTTGGCGAATTCGTTTCCACAGGTAGTTCATGGCCTAATGAGGCGATTCGGAACCCTTATAATTCGTACCTCAATTACGATAGAAACGTACTGCCTCTCCTGGAAAACTATCTTGTCGACACTCATGTGGCCGAGCGTGGAAGGCTAGGCAGAATGCTGGCTCACCTTGGAAGAATAGAAAATGACTACGGTGAAGCCGTATCAATTCTTGGATTGGACGATTGCACTGCTCTCTGTGTTGATTCTAATCTCATTGCAACAGTGATAGGAACCGGAACAGTAAGCATCCTGCGAACGTCGTTGTCTACAAGGAGAGTGGTGCAATCAGGAAGGCCTTTAGTTTTGACTGATCTATATCTGGTCAGGGCTGGTGATAGATTTGTTCTCGATTTAAATTCAGCTCAGGTTATAAGTATTCCTTCAACGGCAGACATCATTACCACACCTCCAGACACGGTACTTCCTCCACCCTCAACTGTATTTCTTGTTGGAGGAAAGCTCGATCAAAGAATAGATCAAAGTACGCCACTTTCGCAATTCATAAATAGTTGTGGCATTAATCCAGTAATTGCTATAATTACCGCTGATATTAGCAACGATACTATAAACATGTACCGTAATAACATTATTTCACTGGGGGCATCTCAGGTATATTTAGTGGAGTTATCGCCATCTCAGGTTGATAATCCTCTTTTTTCTCAATATATTGAGGCTTCAAACGGGATAATATTTCTTAAGAACAACCTTCAAAATGCAGGCCAGTTGTTAACCTCTTCGAATCTTGTTTCGCAGAGTTACTGGCAAAAGATCAACTCTGGAACTCCCCAAATCTTCATCGGTCTTGATTGCTGGCTTGTAAATGAAAGGGTTATTTACAATACAGAGTCTGATAACTACAATGCGTATTATGGCAGGCTGATGACAGCTCAGGGACTCAATCTAATACCCGGCTTCTTCGTTTCTCCCGCAGCCTTTGTTCCAGAGAGTTCTTCACCATCTTACAGATATATAGAGTCAAAGGTTGATGGTTTGCTGTGGCTACTAACATATTTTCCCGGAAGCCTGGGACTTCTTTTGGATGGTGCAAGTTATCAATTTTCAAATGATGAGACCTGGGTCAAGGTCAGTCCTGACGGGGATATGCGCATATATTCAGGAGGTAATGGCGCACCTGTGGTTATTGTTGATGCTTTTCAGAATCAATACATGGCAAGAAGCACATGGAAAATGAGATCATCCAGTGCAGGTCCAAGGCAGAACGGGCAATTAACGCCTATTCTTATGCATGTTCTGGATTCAAATTATTCTTACAACATCACAGCAAGAGGGGTTCTCAACACCATTGAACTGCAGAGAAAAGGTCATGGCTTTGATTTTCAGTATATCGGGACTGATAAAATAAAGGTGTCCTGGAATTTCAGAGGAATGTACAGGTATGGCTGTGTCTACGATGTGAGGGGGGACTTAAGGGATTTTTTTTATCTCAACGGACTCAACAATGTCATTCTTTCTCTTCCGAAAAGGAAAGGAGTATACTTTTTAGAGCTTATAGGTCCTGGAGACAGGAGTGTGTCAAAGTTCGTAAGATTTTAGACTAAGTCAGGCAAAATCTTCAGGTTTCACTTTTTTATAATTGCCAAATTCCCGTTTTTTTGCCTGGGCTATCAGTTTCCTGGATAGTGCTCTTTTTGTTAAGTTTTATTTCTTCTCTAATTTTTCTAGCATTTTCTTTGCCAGGTTCAGATATTCGAAATCTTCCCTGGTTTGAGGTTTAAGACTTACTGCTTTCTTTAAGGAAGCAATTGCTTCATCAGACTTTTTCTGATGGTCGTACACCCTTGCAAGCTCATAATGGTACTGAATTCTTCCTGGATTCAAGATTGTAGCCTTCTTAATGTACTTCTCAGCATCCTCAACAGTTCCCTGAGGAACCTCGCCAAAGAGAGTTTTTGCGAAGCTCCTCAGAACGGGGTTCAAAGTAGCTGCCTCAAAGTTGTATGATCCCCATATAAAGTTTGCGAGGTCATTATCGGGATTTATTTTTAAAGCTTTATTAACCGATTCTTTAATAACCATTGCGTATTTTACTTTCTCTTTTCCGCCTTTGGACAGGGCGATTCTACCATTCACAGCTGCAACGTAAGTCCACCCCCAGTCGCCTTCTGGGTTTATTTCTGTGGCTTTTTGTGCATAATTAAGCGCAGTTTCATAGTGTTTTTGTGCTTCCTTTTCATCGGAAAGTCCTTCCCCGATGTTAAGATAAACCATCGAAAGACGCCAGAGAGTTTCATAATCACTGCTGTTTTTCTGGTAAGCCGCCTGGTACATTTTCAGAGCATCTTCATATTTGAGCAATGAAAATAGCGAATCTCCTTTCACAAGGAGTGGATCTAATGATAATATTAATAAAGTAAGAACAACCATCAAACACCTCCTTTGAAACATTATAAGATCAAAAACGCGAAGTTCAAAGATTTTGAAATATCAAAATTTTTAGAAAGTTAGAACCTTTTGGTTTGAGTATGATGGTAGTATGAGCTCTGCTTTAAGTGCCTTTGTGGGTTTTCATTTTTCAGATGCGGCATTATAATTTAACAGCGCCGTTCAGAAATGAAAGATACGAGACGCGTATATATTGACGCACTCACAGGGGTTTATAATCGCACATTCCTTGATGAGAAAATTGAGGGCATATTAGAAAAAGCTCGTGAAGAGGGGCGTATTTTCCAGCTTGCAATTTTTGATGTAGATTATTTCAAGAGAATTAATGATTTTTATGGGCATAGGGTAGGAGATGAAGTTTTAAAGGAATTTGCGGACTTTCTGAAGAGCTCGCTAAGAGCAGGAGATCTGATTGCTCGTTATGGCGGGGACGAGTTTGTTGTCCTTCTTTATGATGTCGAGTACACTGAGGCTATTCGGATTGTTGAGAGAATTCTTGCAAAATGCAGGGAGCGTGAATTTGGCAAGATACAGCTTACTGCCAGTGTCGGACTCGCCTCTTTCCCTGCTCATGGAGATAGATGGGAATCGTTGTTTGAGTTAGCCGATAGAAGTCTTTATATGGCAAAACGTCAGGGTAGGGATAGGGTTGGTGTGCTTGAGAAAATGAAGAATCTTATAATTCCTCCTACTGACTTAATCGGAAGAATAGATGAAGTATCAAAGATTTTGTATTTTCTCAAAAATTTGGGGGATGGAAATGGTGCTGTCGTATTTGTAAAAGGCGAAATAGGCGTTGGGAAGACAAGATTAATTAAAGAAGTACTAGGATATCCCCAAATTTCAGGCTTTAAAAAAATAGAAGTAGCCCTCTCTCCAGTTACGCAGTCCATAGTTCTTTACCCACTAAGAGAAATCCTGAAATCTTTGTTCAGTGAAGATGGCAAGTTTGCAACACTCTTGTCCCCATATTTGAAGACGGAGATTTCAAAACTATATCCGATTCCTGGTGAAGTGTATGAAGAGGAACCCTCTTATTATGTGGACAAATTCAGGTTATTCAATGCAGTCGAAGAGATTTTTAAGATCGCAACACAGAATTCACCAATCCTTTTATTCATCGATAACATACAGTGGGCTGATTCATATTTCCTGGACATTATACATTACTTAATAAAATCGGAGGTCAGGAGGAACGTTGCAATTATTTTTGCTGCTCGAGTTGAAGAGTTGAGAGGAGCTCAACTGATTTCAGTTCTAAAAAATATAGCTATGGAGGCCTCTTTCCTCGAAATTGAACTTAGTCCACTGACAAAAGACGATGTTCGACAGCTGCTTATGAATGTTTTAGGTCAGAATGTACCCGATTACTTTTTAAATTTTATTTTTTCGAAAGGGGGAGGGAATCCTTACATTTTATGCGAACTCGTAAAGTCTTTGATTGGATCGGGGGACGTTTACTGGGCAGAAGGCAAGTGGGAATTTAACACAGAAATTGGCTTCAGAGTGCCAGAAACTATAGAAGCAATTCTCGATATGAAGATTTCTGCCCTTGATCAGGAATCCATAAACATTCTTGAAACTGTGTCAGTATTTGGCAGACCGTTTAAAATTGAACTTCTTGAGCACATTTCAGGTCTTTCTGTAAATCAAGTTGAACCGGCTTTGGAAGGTTTAGTAGAGCTGGGGTTCCTGAGCAAGGACCCTAATGGCACGCACTATTTTCAGGAAGAAATACTTAGAGATGCTATCTACAAAAGGATTGACGATGAAAAAAAGAAAGGCTTACATCTCAGGGTTGCGGAGGTTCTAAAGGAAAGACAACCCGAGAACCTGGAAGAGATCGCCCAACACTTCTATTTTGCGTGTGATTTTAACAATGCTTATGATTTTTTGATAAAGGCTGCAGACAAAGCGAAGAATTTATATGCCAATAATGATGCCATCAGGTTCTACACGTGGGCAATAGACAGTTTACATAAATCTCAAAACATCGAGGACAAAGAGCTAAAAGAATCTGACATACTCGTTAAGCGAGGCGACATATACCAGCTTATTGGAGAGTCGGAAAAGGCTTTGCTCGATTATGAAAGAGCTCAGAGACTTGCACAGACGGCTGGAGATCGGATTCGTGAAGCATACGCCACCTATTATGTTGGGAATGTCCTAAATTCCATGGGGAGGAACTTTGATGCGAATGAGAAGATGGAAAATGCGTATAGAATCTTTGAGCAGATGAGAGATGTTGATGGTATGGCTCTTTGTTATCTCGGAATTGGGCTCAATTATCATGATCTTGGGAAGAATAGAATTGCTCTTTCCTATCTCGAGAAAGCAGTAGATTTGGCCTGTAAAGCAAAGAGACAGGACCTTGTTGCAAAAGTGTTAAGGAATATCGGAAACGTATACTTCGAAACTGAAAGATACGAAGAAGCGCTCAAGTATTATAAAGAGTCTTACGAAATGCTGGAAAGGATTTATAAAACACAAGCGGATCCCAGGGTTTTGGCAAATATTGGTAATGTGTACTTCATCCTTGGTAACGTAAAACAGTCAATTGAGTTATATGAAAGAGCTCTGGAGATTGCGCAAAAGACCGGAGATTTATGGCTTCAGGGGGTGATATATTATAATCTTGGGGTTACTTTTTTCTTGAAACTGGGGGATGCTCAAAAGGCTAAATCTTTTATTGAAAAGAGTGTGAATCTTCTGCACCTCGTTGGGGATCTTTCTAACGAGATCAATGCCGTTAATTCTCTGGCAGTGCTCTACAGGAATCTTGGTGTGCCAGAGAGGGCAATTGAATTGAATCAAAGGACTGTAAAAATGGCTAGACAGCTTAAAAATAAGGTTCTTGAAATTACATGCACTATTAATCTGAGTAATGTTTTTCTGCAATTTGGCTACCTGAAGAAAGCATTAGCAGGATTCAAAAGATCTTTGAGGATGGCAAAAGAAGCTGGCTTAAATCGTCTGCAAGCAATGGCTTTGAACAATTTAGGGGCAGTCTACTATATGATTGGTGATTTTAGAGAAGCAGAGTCCTGTGCTCTTAAAAGTATTGAATCTTTGAGGAATGTGAATATTCCAGAGGAGTACATCGATGTATACCTTACTCTGACAAAAGTGTACATAGAATTGGGGGACATGGAGAAGGCTGAGAGTGCATTGGCTGAAGCAGAAATGGTAATAAAGAGATGTAATAATAATCTGACTAAGCTTGATTTCAAACTAGTAGCCGTTGAATTACAGCTTGCAAAGGGAGAGAGCATTTTAGAAAGAAGGGTGAATTCTATTTTGAGTGAAAGCAGATCTATGAGTGTTGCAACAAGGGTTGCAGATAGTCTCGTGCTGGCAGGAAGAGTTAAGGCAGCCAGTGGATCAATTGAAGAAGCTGAGGCTCACTTCAAAGAGGCTATCTCAATATTGATTAAGCAAAAAGACCGTTTTTATCTCGCGAAGACTTATTTCGAATATGCAAATTGTTTGAAACAATGGCGAAAACAAAGAGAGTCGATGCAATTATATCAGAAAGCGATTTCAATCTTCACAAAAATTGGTTCACTATGGTGGGCAGAAAGGGTTAAGTCTTTCCTTCCTTGACTTGCTCCTGTCTCTACAGTGCCCAGCAATATTCAATAGTACCGTTATTTAGTTAATCTTCAATATTCGTACTGTAGAAATTCTTTTACCTGCTGTGATCCTCACGAAATATACACCTGGTTTAGCAGAACGCAGATTTAAGGGAATCTTATGGTTTCCTGCCGGTATTCTTTGATCCAGACCTCGTAGTGCGTGTCGTCCTGTGACGTCGAATAGATCGACCTGAACTCTTTCTTCAGCAGGTAAATTAATGGATAGAAATGTCAGTTCTCTAAAAATAGATGGCATTAGTTCAACTTCAAAACGGATCCTCCCGGGATTTTCAGGAATTTCAGAAACAAAGCCTGAAGCGACGCAGAGGATATCGCCATTTCGAAGTCCAGCCAGAATATCAAAGGAGCCGTCGCCATCTATATCCTCGATGGGGAATACTGACTCTACTGGACTCTGCATTGTTTTGCTCCATATAACCTGGCCAGAGACGCCATCAATCAACACGAGCCTGTTTACATTGTATCCAGTACCGCCAATTACGTCAGAAAAGCCGTCACCATTTATGTCCGGGATCGCAACCATACTGAAAACAGCATCCCCTGACGGGAAGGTCCAGATAGCACTTCCGGTCCTGGAATCAATTGCAGTGAAATTGGGAACTGCTGCACCTGAGGGCATTAGCTCGCAATATGCATTTCCATTCACATCCTGAAGGATATTGAGGTCTGTCACAATCCCACCTGTTGTATAGGTCCAGAAGACATTTCCATTACTTCCATTCAATGCAATAACCTGACCGTTGCCTAATCCTGCTGCAATATCAGGGATTCCGTCATCATTTATATCTTGAATTGGGACAACGGTCCACACAGCTCCGCTTAGATTGTTGCTCCAGATTGGATTCCCGTTCACTCCGTTAAGAAGGTACACCCAGTATGCATAGCTTCCACCATCAGCAGTTCCTGCAGCAAACTCAGGATACCCGTCATTGTTTATGTCTCCAACAGCTCTGACTGAAAATACGGAGTAGCCGAGATCCCTTTGCCAGAGTATATCACCTGTGGCTCCGCTGAACATAAACACCCTTTTTGGCCCTGTGTTGTAAGCGTCATTTCCGGTTGCAGCAAGGATTTCTACCTTTCCATCTCCATTCAGGTCTGGGGCGTAAGAGACTTCATATACCCAGCCTCCCTGACCATACTGATGAGTGTCATATTGCCAGATTACGCTGCCGTTTTTTCCAGAAATGGCATATACTTTTCTACTTCCCCATACTGTTCCAAGAGCAACGTCGTAGAATCCATCCCCATTAAGATCAGGCACTACCACAAGACCACGCTCAGTGTAACAGGTTTTATCTGCAAACCTCCACAAAACATCGCCTTCCTGGTATCCGTTCCCGTGAATCAGGTAAAGGGTATCATTTTCTGAGACTGCCACTGCATCGTCTTTTCCATCGTTGTTAACGTCAGGGATAGATTTTATTGATCTTATATGATTATAAACAGAACCTCCTCGCGCCTGATAGTACCATATCATGTCTCCACCTGCAAAGGTTGTATCTACGCCATTTCCGGTGAGGTGTACATGAAGAACTTCTTCATCAGGGTCGTTGCTATAAATATAGAGAGTTTCCTGATATACCCCTGCCGTAACTGGCGCGAACCATACATCGAGTTTCATTTGAGAAGATGGGTTGATATCAACGGGGAACGTCGCGGAAGTTCCGAAAATGTCCGTAGAGATTTTGACACTATCTATCGTCAAGACTGAAGAACCAACATTCATTACGGTCAGCCATTTTCTCTTTGAACCTTGTGTGCGCATATTTCCCCAGGATAAAACAGTATCGGGTAGATTAATATCCTGTCCGGCATACATCCCGTTACCCTGAAGAGTAACCTGGACGATGGGATGCAGGGGGTCATTTGAGTATATGTACAGAATGTCAGAATGGAGGCCACTTACTGCAGGAGAGAATGATACGAAAAGGCTGCAAGAATGTGCAGGTTGCAGTGTAATTGGAAAAGTGTTGTTCACAGAAAATGCCGGATTGCTGTTTGCTGTGGAGTCTATTAATAGATTACCATTTCCTGTGTTTGTGCAAACAATTATTAGAGTCTCAGCGGTTCCTACTATCACATCACCAAAGTTGCAGGAATTCGTATTTATGGAAATTTCAGGGACTCCACCACCATAGGGATCTATCTTGAAGGCTGCACAACCTGGCCCACCCGAATTTCTTGCGATTAGCCAGAGGCAAGAACCGTCCCAGGCAAGACCCCTTGGGCTCGTCGTAGGCACCGGAAAGCTCATCAAAGTATCATTAGTAACCGGGTTAATCTTCCATACCCTCTCTGGGTCTCCATCGTTGTCATCCATTACGACCCAGACATATTGACCATCAAAGGCTATTCCCTGTGGTTGCGTTCCAGGTGAGGAAATTGTATCAACTACCTGCCCGGTGGCTGGGTTAAGAAGGTATATATTGTTGCGGGTGTTTGGATAGTATACAGTGACCATGATGTGATTGCCATCGTACCCAATTCCTCCAATATACTGCCAGCTTTCTGCGATAGAATCGATACGATTTCCCGATGTACTGAACTTTATAAGGAAGTTTGCAGAGTAATCCCCCGCGCACCAGATGCCCTGTCCATCCCATGCGAGACCGTGGTTTGAACCGGAGATCCCCATAAAGGACCCCACAACATTTCCAAGGGTATCCATTTTGTATATCATTCCATCGTAGTCGTCACCGATCCAGAGGTAAGTTCCGTCAAAGGCAAGGCCGTAGGCATAATAGCCGTTGGAATATCCGGGTAACGGGAGAATCCGCAATATTGACTCGCCGTTAAGACTTGCGAATGAGATGGCGAGAAAAGCAACTATAAGCTTTTGCATAACTCACCTCCCATTTAATTGTAGTAACATTAGCGGGGATTTTCAAGAAAAGTTTAAAATCGACCGCCAGGGTAGTTGTGCTACTCCAGTTCAACTGGAAAAGGATACAGGTATACCTGTTCAGCGAGGAAGCTGTCATCAAACCTGTACGTAAATTGCCTAAAAATTTCAAGTAACGTCGTAAATACGACCCTTTCCCCCGAAAATTTCTGAAGCAGGGCCCTGAAGTGGATTTTCTCAGCGCGGTTCAATTTGTCGGAGAAATGTCCAAACATATGTTCCATCACATTATAGTGGGATCTGATGGGCGGCTTTCTCTGGAATGCTTTTTTGAATAGGATGCAGTAAGCGGCCTTTACGCCTTTTAAACCAGGATGTTTCCAGTTCGCAAGCAGATTCCCCATTTCTTTAAGCTTTTTTTGGTTATAGAGCATCAAGAGATACTTGTAGCGTGTATGGAAGTGTAACATCTCCCTGATAGTTTTTGCTTCAATGAAATTATTCCTGAGATCACAAAAAGCAAATATTCTCGTAAGGAAATGATATTTGAGCCAGTAATCTCGAAGCCGCGCCTCATCTTCTATGGGTAATTCTGGAAACAATTCTGCGGCCGTCTTTGCAAAGAGTCCAGATGTACGACCAAGGATTTTTTTTCTATCGGTATCATAGACATAACAATCTTGAACTCCGCAGCTGGGTGATTTTGCCTTGAAAAGGAAGCCATCCACATCTTTTAAATCCTTGAGAAACTCCTTTGAAAATTGCATCATGTTCTCGGTGTAGTCAATAAATGTCCTTGGCTCTAACATCCTGATGGTGTTGTTGTCTCCTTTTGCTAGAATTACTGGAGGTCTTGGTATTCCCATTCCGATGGAAACTTCTGGGCATACTGGAATGAAGTCAACGTAAGTTCCAAGTTTTCTTATGAAATCATCGGAAACTATTCCACCATTATACCTGACTGCTTCAAGATTTATGCATTTGCTTAGAACTATTCTTGGCCTACAATGCATATTGTTTCATAATCCTTTCTATATATTTTTGCATTTCAAACTTCCTCTCAAGGCCTTTTGCAGACATATATCTCACCTTACCGAAGATATTCCTTTCCATAAAAGGCCTATCATGGAGTCCAAAGCACCATGCAATTCCAGCATAGCTGTTCGGATCGCGTCCGTCGAGAGCATATTTATTGTTAAGGGAAATCATTGTTCGGTACGCATCTGCAATACTTCCAGTCCACTCAATGATCTTCTTTCCCCAGTACATTCTCATATAATTGTGGATTTTGCCTCTGCCTACAAGTTCCGTTTGGGCTGCATTCCAGTATTTGTCGTGAGTTTTTCCCTCCTCAAGTTCACAAACAGTGTACAAGTATTCTCGCTGATCTTTTTGGTGTTCCAGGAGAGTCTTGAATGCCCAACCAGGCAGTATAGTTTGCAAGTCTTCCAAATTACCAGAGAAAAGTGTGAAATTGTGCGCAAGTTCTCGACGAATCACCAGCTGTTCTAACAGGGAATCGAAGTTATCCGCTGAAGTATCTACCTTTGAGGCTTCTTTTAGAATCATAACGGGGCTAATATGCCCGTAATGCAGGTAAGGGCTGAGGTTTGATTCCACGTCCACGGAAGGATCTCCTCGCAGTTTTGAGTAATAATGAAACTTTGTCTCCAGGAATTCTTTGAGTACTTTTGACGCTTCAATTTCGCCTCCTTTATAGGGAGCTGGAGGTGGAGATGTTCCCTTCATTATTTCTTTTAGTTCCGATTGTTTTTCCAGGTCCACTTCCAGAATGGTTTCGATCCGGGCTCCATTGTATGTTTCCATCTGGAAATCCCTGGAGAATTTGTTCAAAAACTTGAGTATTTTTGGTCTTATGGTGTAAGCTCCTGCTTCCTTCTTTTCACTGCTTAGATTGGCCGGAACTACCAAATTAGAATCAACTTCGTAGATTTGTGCATCAAGATTCCTATACACTGCACGATGAAGATTGATGGTCTTTGGCATATATGGTTTATCCGTAACTATAAGTGATGGTTTCTCGTAATAACTTTTGAAGACTTCAACAAAGCTTCCTCTGCGGACATGAACAGGAATGCGTCTTTCTTTCAAGTTGTCAACTACGTCTTTTATTCCATCGAGAAAAAACTTCATAGTTCTCGCATTTGCCTCAGGATAAGAAAAATCTACTATGATCAGGACCGTCAGAGGCAATTTATATTCCTTTGCCATACGTATTGCAAACTCAAGGCTGTAGTTATAATGAGTCCGAAAGGCACCCTGCATCCAGTATAGAACGGAATCGGGTTTTGAAGTTGAGTCCTTCACTTTCTGAATACGATCAAGAAATATCAATTTTGAGGCTCCTTAAAATGTCTATTTGTGGTTTTCCCTGGTTATCATAACCCCTTATTCTATAATAATCACGAAGCATTTTCTCCAGTGGAATTGCTTTAGTACCTTTCAATAATCTTTCGGGGAGGGTATCAAGTTCTTTCGAAACACCTTCACGAACGTTCATATATCTTTCCAGAATGTGGATTCTCTCTCCCACCTTCAAAAGGTCTTTACGAGAGAATTTCATACCAGTGATTGCTTCGAGTAGATTTCTGTAGAGGGAAATATCCAGAAAACTTGTTGATATTCTGGGCAGTAATTGCATAAAGGTCCTTACGAGAAAGGCAGGTGTTGTTTTGATTAGCCTGTTTTCTAGAATG
Source organism: Caldifarciminota bacterium UBA5631 (assembly GCA_002421425.1). GTDB lineage: Bacteria > Hydrothermota > Hydrothermia > UBA1063 > UBA1063 > UBA1063. The sequence continues at coordinate 1,514 of DIJZ01000016.1, read as the reverse complement.
TAAGCAAAGGATGTAAAGATGCAAATTCCCATGGAATTTATAACATTAAACAGGTTCTCAAGAAAGGCCACAATATAGGCCTTGCTTTTTGGACTGCGCGGATTCAGGTATTTGAGGTACGCCTCGACTATGAAAACCGGCGCGGAGAGGTGGCATCCCCCACGGTTTGCAACGGCATACGCAAGTCCCTGTCCGACAGAGTTTTTTGGATTGTAGGCGGCAAGTTCTAGACCCTTGACGTGCATTGCAAACTCTTTTCCTCCGTATTTCTCTGATAGGTATTTTGTTCCGTTAGCTGCTTCAGCTCCCAGACCTTCTTTATAAGCAATCTTGGGAAGGAATTCGAGAATGCCGTTGGGATCACCAAAACGTAGGTTCGAGTCAATAAGTTCGTTTTCCTTTGCTTCCATGAGGAAAGAAATAGTAACTGCTGAACTCATAGTATCAAGCCCCAATTCATTACAGATTTCGTTGAATTCTACTATCTTTTCAAAGTCGAAAATTCCACAGTTCGGGCCAAAAAGCGCCATTGTTTCATATTCGGGGACATTATATTCATGTCCGCCTATTCTGGTTTTATGCCCACATATCAGCGAGCACATGGAACATGGCCTCGGTTTTGTTTCGTACCGTTCCTCAAGGTAGGGTCCAGAAATATCCGAAACTTCTTCAGGCATAATTTCGCTTGAGAAGTTCCTGACGGGCAGAATGGATGATTCTTTTGAGAAAAACATATTGGTATTTGTACCATATTTTCTGTAAAGTTCCGTGAAATTATTGGTTTGAATTCTTCTTAGGGCCACTTTTTTGATTCTGGCGAAAACTTCTGGATTTGTTGGATTTATCTTATAAACTCCACCCCTAATTACAATGGCTTTTACATTTTTGGACCCAAGAACCGCTCCAAATCCGAGTCTTCCTAAGAATCTGTCACCTGATCGAATATTGGCAAACTTAACAAGGTTTTCTCCAGCTGGACCTATGACAAGAGCACCATCGTGTGGCCCCAGATTTAACGAAGTCTGGCATTCTCCTGTCAATTTTCCCCATAGGTGTTTCGCTGGTTCAAATATTATACCTCTGGGATTTACTTCAATTTTTACGGGTTCTTTTGACTTCCCTTTTACCACAAGGCCCATATATCCTGCGGTTCTTAAGGCAACACCAAAAGGGCCTCCACAGCTTGAGGCACCATAAAGTTCCGTTAACGGCGATTTTGAAACCGCCGTAAACCTCCCCGATAAGGGGGCACCGGAACCCGTGACAAGTCCCGTCATAAAGGCAATTACATTCTCTTCTGAGAGCGGATCTACACCAGTTGCGGCCTGTTCTAAGAGAATTTTGTACGCAAGTCCCTTTCCACCCAAATAGAGTTTAACGTCGCTTTGATTCACCTCCATTTCTCGCACTGCTTCCTTAGTGAGATCTATTAGCAGGATCTTTAACGGATTCATTTCCATATATCAGTAAACTTTTAAAGCCTCTGGTTCGATTTTTCAATCTCACTGCGTGCG
>DIJZ01000024.1 GCA_002421425.1 Caldifarciminota bacterium UBA5631 | reverse complement strand
GACCAGATCGATAAGGCTCCGGAAGAAAAAGCCCGCGGTATTACGATTCAGCTGGCTCATGTAGAGTATGAGACTGAGAAACGCCACTATGCACACATCGACTGCCCCGGTCACGCTGACTACGTTAAGAATATGATTACAGGTGCAGCTCAGATGGATGGCGCCATCCTGGTGGTTTCGGCTGCCGACGGTGTACAACCACAGACCAGAGAGCACGTTCTTCTTGCTAGACAGGTAAATGTTCCATATATTGTGGTATATATGAACAAGATTGATATGCTTGATGACCCTGAACTTCAGGAACTCGTGGAACTGGAAATTAGAGACCTACTCAATAAGTATGAATTCCCTGGAGATGAAGTACCGATAGTTAAGGGATCAGCATTGAAGGCACTGGAAGAATGTGGTGATGACGTGAATTGCAAGTGGTACAAATCCATACAGGAACTCCTCGATGCTGTAGATAACTATATTCCCGAACCTGTGCGTGCCCTTGATAAACCATTCCTGATGGCAATTGAAGACGTTTTCTCAATTACAGGTCGTGGAACGGTGGTAACGGGAAGAGTTGAGCGTGGAAGACTCACCCCTGGTGAAGAAGTTGAAGTGGTTGGTTTCAGAGACGAACCAATTAAGACTATCGTCACCTCGGTGGAAATGTTTAGAAAGGAACTGGATGAAGCTCTTCCTGGCGACAACGTAGGACTCCTCCTCAGAGGCGTCAAGAAAGAAGAGGTTGAGAGGGGTATGGTCGTTGCAAAACCTGGTTCCATTAATCCCCACAAGAAGTTTAGAGCGCAGGTTTACGTTCTTACCAAGGAAGAGGGTGGGAGACACACGCCCTTCATGACTGGTTACAGACCTCAATTCTACTTCAGAACCACTGACGTTACCGGAAATATTACACTCCCCGAAGGAAGGGAAATGGTCATGCCTGGCGATCATGTTAACCTGGAAGTTGAGCTTATGTATCACGTTGCTATTGAAAAGGAACTCAGATTCGCCATCCGTGAAGGTGGAAGAACGGTCGGTGCTGGTGTAGTGACCGACATTGTTGAGTAAAATCATGGTGCTTGAGGCTAAAATCAGAATAAAACTGAAGTCCTTTGATCCTGGTCTTCTGGACCGTTCTGCTCAAAGCATTGCTCATACTGCTAAAGCGAGCGGTGCTGAAGTTTCGGGACCAATTCCTCTTCCCACAAAACGAACACTATTTTCAGTCATTAGGTCTCCTCATATAGACAAAGGATCACAGGAGCAGTTTGAGTTAAAGGTTCATAAGAGACTCATCGAGATTAAGAAACCAACAGCAGAAACTATCGATAAGTTATCCAGGCTGGACTTACCCCCTGGAGTCGATGTAGAAATAAAAATGATGTGAGGTGTATATGGCGGGTATGATAGGTAGAAAACTGGGTATGACCCAGATCCCTACCAAAGACGGCTCGATGACCGCTGTTACGGTTATTGAAGCCGGCCCCTGTACAGTGATTCAGGGGAAGACTGTGGAAAGGGATGGTTATACCGCGATAAAGTTAGCTTTTGGTGACGTTGAGGCTAAGAAACTCACGAAGCCTCAGCTTGGTGAACTCCGCAAGGTGCTTGGAGATAGGGATCAATATCCTGCTCAGGTTATCAGAGAGTTCAGAGTCACCGATACGTCTAAATTTCAGCCGGGACAGGAGATTCGGGTGACGGACATCTTTACTGAGGGTGAAAAAATAGACATCACAGGAATATCCAAGGGTAAGGGATTTCAGGGTGTGACAAAGAGATGGGGATTTTCAGGTGGACCCAAAACTCATGGTTCAAAATTCCACAACAGACCCGGTTCTATTGGACAACACACTGATCCTGGAAGGGTTTACAAGGGGAAGAAACTTGCTGGTCATGACGGCTTGAAGAGAATTACTGTGAAGAACCTTGAGATACTTAGAATTATTCCTGACAAGAATGTGATTCTTGTAAAGGGCGCAATTCCTGGACCTGAAGGTTCAGTAGTTTGTGTCACAAAATCGAGGGAGAGATCGCAATGAAGGCTCCTCTATACAATTCAACGGGTGAACTTATTGGTGAAATTGAACTTAAGGATGAACTCTTTGGAGTGGAACCGAAGCGTCATCTTCTCTGGGAAGTTACAAGAATGTATCTATCCAACCAGAGACAGGGTACCCACCTTGCAAAAACCAGAAGTGAGGTAGTTGCTTCCGGAAGGAAACTTTTCCCACAGAAGGGTTTAGGCAGGTCTAGACATGGTGATATCAAAGCGCCTATTTTTGTAGGCGGAGGGAAAGCCCACGGACCACGTCCAAGAGATTATTCTTATGAGATTCCTGTGAAAGTAAAAAGACTGGCTTTGCTTCATTCCCTCGCTGATAAAGCTCAGAACGGTAGAATTTTTGTGATTGAAAAATTTGAATTTTCCGAACCTAAAACGAAGAAGATGGCAGAACTGCTTGAGAAAATAGGGCTTAAAAAGGAAAAAACACTTCTTCTCTCCAGTGAATATAACAGGAATCTGTATCTATCTGGAAGGAATATTCCTTTCTGCAATGTGCTTGAAGTCAAAGATGCGAATCCTATTGCAATTCTGAATTCAAATTACGTGGTGGTAGAAAAGGATGGTCTTAACAAACTTGAAACGAGGTTAGCCATATGAAAGATCCAAGAGACATTGTACTTAGACCAATAATTACAGAAAGATCGGCGTTGCTGAGGGAAAGCACTCAGTTTGTCTTTGAAGTTGCTCCCGGGTCTAACAAGGTTGAGGTTAAGAAGGCTGTGGAACAACTGTTTAAAGTTCATGTTGAGAAGGTCAGAATCGTAAATGTGAAACCTAAACCGAGAAGAGTGAGGCTTGCTCCAGGTTATACAAAGTCGTGGAAGAAGGCAATAGTCACCCTAAAGCAAGGTGAATCAATCCCATTCTTTGAAGGAGTGTAATTATGGCCGTTAAGAAATATAGACCAACAACGCCCTCACGGCGTTTTATGACTGTTTCCGATTTCTCGGAATTAGCAAAGAAGGAACCAGAGAAATCGCTCCTTGTTCCCTTGAAGAAGTCGGGGGGAAGAAACAACACAGGCAGAGTGACGGTTAGATTCAGAGGCGGAGGGAATCGCAGGCACTATAGAATAATTGATTTCAAGAGAAACAAGATAGGTGTTCCTGGCAAGGTTACCTCCATTGAATACGACCCTAATAGAACTTCAAGAATTGCTCTGATTCAATATTTTGACGGAGAGAAGAGATATATTCTTGCGCCAATGGACCTAAAAACGGGAGATATGGTAATTGCGGGCCCCGATGCCGAGATTAAGGTAGGAAACGCCCTTCCCCTTGAGAAAATTCCTGAGGGTATCCCTATTCACAATCTTGAGGTAAACCCTGGGAAAGGTGGACAGCTTGTAAGATCGGCTGGGTCCAGTGCAATAATACTCTCTAAAGAAGGTAACTATGCCCACGTGCAGCTTCCGTCGGGTGAGGTTCGACTTATAAATCTCAGATGCTATGCTACGATAGGGCAGGTTTCTAATGTCGATCACGAGAATGTGGTGGTTGGTAAAGCCGGGAGATCAAGGTGGCTTGGAAGGAAACCTCATGTCCGTGGAGTAGTTATGAACCCTGTGGATCACCCCCTTGGAGGTGGAGAAGGAAGATCAAAATCTGGTAGACATCCTTCGAGTCCGACTGGCGTTGTTGATGGAAAGAAAACGAGAAAGAAAAAGAAAGCAAGCGACAAGTTCATTGTAAGGAGGCGCAAGTAATGGCAAGGTCTACAAAAAAAGGGCCGTTTGTTAATGAGAAACTTTTAAAGAAAATTATAGAAATGAACGAGAAAGGTGAGAAGAAAGTTATCAAAACCTATTCGAGAGCCTCAACTATCACCCCAGATTTTGTTGGACATACCATTGCTGTGCACAACGGAAAGAAATTTATACCGGTTTATATTACTCAGGAGATGGTCGGACACAGGCTTGGTGAATTTTCTCCCACGAGGACGTACAGAGGTCACAAAGAGAAAAAGGCAGAAACAGCGAGGTTGTCATGATGACAGGGAAGAGTGTATTAAAATATAGAAGAATTTCTCATAAGAAAATGGTGCCTCTGCTTGATGAGATAAGAGGAAAGAGTGTTGAAGATGCGATGCGGTTACTCACTGTACTAAACAAGAAATCAGCGATTTTCGCCATGAAGGCGCTAAAGTCTGCCGTTGCATCATATAGAGACAAAGGTGGTGATCTTCCTGATAGTCAGATCTTTGTGAGGGTTGCCAAGGTGGACAGAGGTCCTATCTGGAAGAGAGTTCGGCCTATGTTTAGAGGAATGGCCACTCTGATTCTTAAGAGAACATCTCATGTCACCATAGAGGTCGGTCCGAAGGAGGTTAAGTAATGGGTCAGAAAGTTCATCCGTACGGTTTCAGAATAGGAGTTAACAAAGGATGGCAATCCCGCTGGTATGCTCCTGCTACTCAGTATTCGAAATTTGTAAAAGAAGACCACGAATTGAGGAAATACATCAAGACGCGCTTCAAGGAAGCTGGTGTATCAAGAGTGGAGATTGAAAGGGTATTGCCAGACAAGATTTCAGTGAGCATTTTTACTGCCAAGCCCGGTGTTATTATCGGGAAAGGTGGTAAAGAGGTTGAATCGTTGAAGAAAGAACTGGCAGAGATTGCACCATATAAGGATATTCATGTAGATGTAAAAGAGGTTAAGGTTCCAGAGATTGACGCGGAATTGGTCGCTCAGCAGATTGCTTTCCGAATTGAACAAAGAGTATCCCACAGGAGGGCGATGAAAAGGGCAGTAGAACAGGCTATTAAATCAGGCGCCCAGGGGATAAAGGTATATTCAAAAGGAAGACTTGCAGGTGCTGAGATTGCCAGAAAAGAATGGTATTTGAAAGGAAGGGTGCCACTTCAAACTCTAAGAGCTGATATCGACTATTCTCAGGCAACCGCTTTCACGAAATACGGTACAATCGGGATAAAGGTATGGATTTACAAAGGGGATATCCTAAAGAAGGAGTCGGAGGAATAAGCCATGTTAATGCCATCCAGGACAAAGTACAGGAAGCAACAAAGGGGCAGGTTAAAGGGTGTGGCTCTGGCTGGAAATTATCTGGCTTTTGGAGAATATGGTTTGAAGACCATGGAGGCCTACTGGCTTACTGCGAATCAGATTGAGTCAGCCAGGATGGCCATTTCAAGGTATTTGAAGAAAGGTGGAAAGCTCTGGGTAAGAGTTTTCCCTGATAAACCAGTAACCAAAAAGCCAGCAGAGACGAGAATGGGAAAGGGAAAAGGGAATGTGGAATTCTGGGTTGCCGTCGTGAAACCGGGTAGAATACTGTTTGAACTCAGTGGAGTATCCGAGCAGGATGCCCGGGAAGCCTTTAGAATCGCATCTTACAAATTGCCTGTAAAAACACGTTTTGTTTCCATTAAGGAAGGTGGAGTATGAAAGCAAAAGATTTAAGAGAACTTTCACTGGATGAACTGAACAAAAAATTGAGAGAATTGAAAGAAGAGCTCTTTACTCTGCGAATGGACAAAGCTCTTCACCGCTTGAACCAACCACACCGATTCAGGGAAATCAAGCACGAAATTGCAAGAGTAATGACGGTGATGAATGAAAAGAGAGGAGGAAATAATGGGCAATAGAAGGCAGAGAGAAGGAATTGTCGTTAGTGATAAGATGAATAAGACCAGAGTTGTAGTTTATGAGTTTCTTGAACAGCATCCTCTTTATGAAAAATATACCAGGAGAAGGAAGAAATTCTACGTCCATGACGAAAATAATGAATCAAGAGTGGGCGACATTGTCAGAATTGAGGAAACGAGACCCCTTTCGAAACTGAAGAGATGGCGACTTGTCGAAATTATCCGAAAGGCTGAAAGGAGGGAAGGAGAATGATTCAGGATATTTCCAGGGTTAGGATTGTTGATAACACTGGTGCTCAAGAAGCTTTGGTGGTAAAGGTGCTGGGCGGAAGCCGTCGGAAATATGCTTACGTAGGAGATATAGTGGTCGTTGCAATTAAGGATGCAATCCCTGGAGCCCCCGTTAAGAGGGGTGACAAGGCACGAGCCGTGATTGTCAGAACAAAAAAGGAAATCAGAAGACCTGACGGTACTTATGTGAAGTTCGACGATAACGCAGCTGTTCTTATTGACAATTTCAACGAACCAAGGGGAACAAGAGTTTTTGGTCCTGTTGCAAGAGAATTGAGAGAAAGAAAATTCATGAAAATTGTATCCCTTGCTGCGGAGGTGGTTTAATTATGGGTATGAGAATTAGAAGAGACGATACCGTGCTTGTTATTTCTGGTAAAGACAAGGGGAAAATAGGAAAGGTAAAGAAGGTATTTCCTTTGAAGGGGCGCATTCTGGTGGAAGGAGTGAATGTGGTTAAAAGACATATGAGGGCGAGGAGCGCGGAGCAGCCTTCCGGAATAATTCAGATGGAATCTCCAATTCATATTTCAAATGTAAAGTTGATTTGCCCGCTATGTGGCGAGGCAACCAGTGTAGGCTATACGGTGAAGGGTGATGGAAAAAAATCCCGGGTATGTAAAAAATGCGGAAAGGAGATTGATTAATGTCAAGGCTACTTAAAGAATATCGGCAAAAAATTAGGCCTTTTCTGAAAAAAGAGCTTGGGTACAAAAACATAATGAGAGTCCCTAGAATCGAAAAAGTCGTAATAAACGTTGGACTCGGCGAGGCTGTTCAGGATCCCAAGCTGCTTGATGTCGTTGCTGATGATCTTGCGAAGATTACAGGTCAAAGACCTCACATAAGAAGGGCAAGAAAATCTGTTGCTGCATATCATTTGAGAAAGGGTATGCCAATTGGACTCAGAGTGACTCTCAGGAAATTCAAGGCCCACGATTTCATTGACAGATTAATAAATTTTGCACTCCCCAGGGTCAGAGATTTCAAGGGTCTTAGTAGAAATTCCTTTGATGGGCGTGGGAATTATAATTTTGGCCTGGACGAACAGACTGTGTTCCCTGAAATTGAAATTGACAAAGTCAAGAAAGTTTTTGGAATGGATATTTCCATTGTTACGACAGCTCAAAATGATGAGGAAGCCATGAAATTATTAGAAGCCTTTGGCTTCCCATTTGAAAGGGGGTAATAATAAATGGCGACTAAAGCGAAATTCGTTAGAGCCTTTACGATTGAGCCCAAATTTAAGGTCAGGAAAAGGAACCGTTGCAAAATTTGTGGCAGATCGAGAGGATATATAAGAAAATTTGGTGTTTGCAGGATCTGCTTCCGGGAACTTGCGTTGAGAGGTGAGCTGCCTGGAGTTAAGAAGGCAAGCTGGTAAGGAGGGATGAGATATGCTAACAGATCCTATTGCTGATATGATAACCAGAATCAGGAACGCTATCAGGGCGTATCACGATAAGACAACGATTAAGGTCGTATCAAAGCTTAAGATAGCTATCCTGGATATCCTGAAGAAGGAAGGGTTCATAAAGGATTACAAAATAGTTACCATGGAAAAGGGTGGCGAGATAGAAGTAATCCTGAATTACCTGGATGCCGGCAGACCTGCTCTCAATGATCTTCAAAGAGTCTCCAGACCAGGTAGGAGAATCTACATTTCAAAGGATGAAATTCCCTGGATAAAGAATGGACTTGGTATTGCAATTATTTCCACATCTCAAGGTGTACTGACAGATCGAGAAGCCAGAAAGAAGAGAATTGGTGGAGAGTATCTTCTTAATGTGTGGTGAGGAGGTTTTCTATGTCTAGGATAGGGAAGAAACCTATTGAAATTCCGAAAGGCGTTGAGGTAAAGCTTGAGGGTACGCATATTGAGGTAAAAGGTCCAAAAGGAAAACTTGAGAAAGAGATTCATCCGGATATTGTCGCTAAAATTGAGGATAATAAGATTTTTGTGGAGAGACCCTCTGATAGGAAGTTTCACAAAGCTCTTCACGGGACAACAAGACAGCTTATCAGCAACATGATTGAAGGGGTCAGTAAAGGATTTTCAAAGGAGCTGGAAATTCTCGGGACAGGTTACCGCGCAAGGATGGAAGGTACCAAACTTGTAATCAATGTTGGCTACTCCAATCCTGTAGAAGTTAATCCTCCAGCTGGAATTCAGTTTGAAGTGGAAGGGCAGAACATCATTAGAGTTAGAGGAATTGATAAGCAACTGGTGGGTGACGTTGCGGCGAGTATAAGACGAATTCGACCTCCAGAGCCTTACAAGGGAAAGGGAATCAGGTATCGTGGAGAAATAGTGAGGAAAAAAGCCGGAAAGGCTGGAGTCAAAGCTGGAGGTAAATAATGGATAGAAAGACTAAAGTTCTTAAGAGAAGAAGAAGACATCTCAGGGTGAGAAAGATCGTAAAAGGTACAGAAGAAAGGCCAAGACTCGTTGTTTACAAATCTGCAAGCCATCTTTATGCACAGCTTGTTATTGACCCTCCCTTTGGTCCATGTAAGGTGATTTGTGGCGCGTCTACGCTTTCACCGGATATCAGGGAAGAGCTTAAGTCTGTAAAGGGCAAGATCGAGAAAGCAAAGCTGGTAGGTAAACTTATTGCAAAGAGGGCTCAGGAAAAAGGCTTCAAGAGAGTGGTTTTTGATAGAGGCGGATACAAGTATCACGGAAGAGTCAAAGCCCTCGCAGAATCTGCGAGAGAAGCAGGTCTTGATTTTTAGGAGGTAAGGGATGGCACTTTTTGACGAATTTGAAAGAGAAACCGCGGAGTTGATTGAAAATATTGTTTATATTAACCGGGTAACAAAGGTGACGAAGGGTGGCAAGAATCTAAAAATGTCTGTGTGGGTTGTGGTAGGCGATGGGAATGGAAGAGTCGGAATTGGACACGGAAAGGCTGCAGAAACTCCAGAGGCCATTCAGAAAGCACTAAGAAGGGCTCGCAAAAATTTAAAGCAGTGTATCATTAAAAATGGAACGCTCCCGTATGAGGTGATGATGAAGGATGGGGCCTCTGTAATTCTTTTGAAACCAGCAGCCCCCGGTACCGGAATTATCGCAACTCAGGCTGTCAGAGCCGTTCTGGAAGCTGCAGGTTATCAGAACGTCCTAACAAAATCGCTGGGATCGAATAATGCAATAAACCTTATGAAGGCAACATATAAGGCGTTGACAACCCTTGAAGATCCTGAGAAAATCCTGAAAGATAGGGGTGTAAATCCTGAAAAAGCTTTAAGGAGGTTTGGCCGTGTCACAAAAACTGTTGAAAATCCAGCAGATCAAGAGCTCAATTGACGTTAACAGGAATCACAAATTGACATTGAAAGCCCTTGGCCTTGGAAGAATTGGTAAGACTAAAGTTCATCAAGATACACCGCAGATTAGAGGAATGGTGAAGCAGGTCGAGTATCTTTTGAAGGTTGAGGAGATAGAGGAGGATAAGAAATGATTGATATGAGTTCTTTAAGGCCTAACAAGGGCGCAAAGAAAGGGAAGAAAAGAGTTGGCAGAGGTCCCGGTTCGGGCCATGGAAAGACTTCAGGTAAGGGGCACAAGGGTCAGAAGGCCAGGAGTGGGGGCGCTAAACCCATCTGGTTTGAAGGTGGTCAGATGCCCCTTTACAGGAGACTGCCAAAGAGAGGGTTTAAAAATCCTTTCAGAGTTGAGTACCAGGTGGTGAATCTTGATACTATAGAGAGGAATTACAGTGCAGGAGAGGTTGTAGATACTAAGTCTTTACTGGAGAAGGGCATTTTAAAAGATGAAAAAATGCCTGTGAAAATTCTTGGTCGTGGCGAAATCAGCAAAGCCCTCACCTTCGATGTGGAAAAAATTTCTGAGAGTGCAAAGAGTAAAATTGAAAAAGCAGGCGGTAAGGTAAATGTTAAAGAATCTTAACGCAATTCCAAAGATAGGAGAACTCAGGAAAAAGATCCTGTTCACCCTTTTCATCATAATCATTTATAGAATTGGTACCCACATTCCATTACCTGGAATTAACGGGCAAGCTCTTGCAGAGTTCTTTAAAACGCAGTTTACTGGCACTATTTTCGGACTCTATGACATCTTCGTAGGTGGTGCTCTTCAGAGGGCAGCCATCTTCGGTGCAGGAATCATGCCGTACATTTCTGCATCAATTATTATGCAGCTTTTAACTACAACTTGGCCTTACCTTGAGAGATTGCAAAAAGAGGGTGAACATGGTCGTAGGTTGATAAATAGGTTCACGAGGTATTTTACCGTAGTGGTTGCAGGAATTCAGGCGTTCGGAATCGCCATATTCCTTTCAAACATTACCTCACCGTCGGGAATGAGGGTTGTACCAAGCCCTGGTCCTGCCTTTATGTTTCAAACCATCGTTGCCCTTGTTGCGGGGACGCTATTTCTGATGTGGCTGGGAGAGCAAATCACAGATAATGGAATCGGTAATGGAATTTCCGTGCTTATTTTTGCAGGATCTTTGGACTCAATTCCCTACGAGTTTGCGAACACATTTCAGCTGCTTAAAACCGGTTCGATTTCGCCTCTCGCATTTCTCTTCCTGCTTATAGTGATTATTCTCACAATAGCAGGCGTGGTTATGATTACGGAGGCTCAGAGGCGTATTCCAATTCAATATGCAAAGAAGATTGTGGGGAGGAAAGTTTACGGCGGTCAATCTACATACTTACCTCTTACTCTTAATACTGCAGGAGTGATTCCAATCATCTTTGCACAGACAATTCTAATGATACCCAGCAATATTGCGATGTTTGCGAAGGTGGATGCCCTTCAAAATTTTGCAACGAAGTTCAGTCCAGGCCACATAGTCTATGATCTTGTATATGCTGTAATGATTATTTTCTTCGCCTATTACTACACTTCAATTGTTCTCAATCCAAAAGACCTTGCTGATAACCTGCAGAGATATTCAGGTTTCATACCGGGAGTGAGACCCGGTCAGAAGACTGCTGAATATATTGATAAAGTGATGAGCAGAATCCTTCTGCCTGGCGCCATTGCTTTTGCGATCATTGCCATTATCCCTTATCACATTATGAAGTGGACTGGAGCGCAACTGTATTTTGGAGGAACGAGGATTCTAATTGTAGTGGGTGTTGCCCTTGAACTGATGCAGCAAATCAACTCCTACCTCATTATGAATCAGTACGAAGGTCTTCTCAAGAAGGGAAAGATAAGAGGATGGAGGGGTTAAGACTGGTTTTCCTTGGACCCCCTGGAGCAGGGAAAGGCACTCAGGCAGCAAAGCTGCAAGAATCTTTTGGTATTGTGAAGATTTCCACTGGGGATATTCTCCGTGAAGCGGTCTCACTGGGGACTACGCTTGGGGAGGTCGCCAAGCTTTATATGGACAGGGGAGAACTGGTCCCTGACGATATTATAATTGGGCTCGTAAGAGAAAAGATCGTTAATTTGAGAGACTTCACCCTTGACGGATTTCCGAGAAATGTTAACCAGGCTGAGGGCCTTGACAGGTTACTCGAAGTTCTTGGGAAAAAGCTCACGCATGTCTTTTATTTTGAGGTTTCTGATGCGGAAGTTAAGAGAAGACTTCTTGCACGAAGAGTGTGTCCTAAATGTAATAAAGTGTATAATATGATAACAGATCCCCCTTCAAAGGATGAGATCTGTGATATATGTAAAATATCTCTTGTAACCAGAGCCGATGATAACGAAGAAACTGTTGAGAACAGACTTAAGGTCTATTATGAGCAAACCCTTCCTCTTTTAGAGTATTATGAGGAAAGAGGAACTATTACGAGAATTGATGGAAACAAGATGCCAGACGAAGTCTATCATAATCTGCTTGAGGTTTTGAAGATATGATCTATATTAAAAAGAGACATGAAATTGAGATGGTTAAAGAATCGGCTGAAATTCTAAGAGTAGTTTTCGAAAAGGTGGATCAGTTTGTCAAAGTTGGAGTCAGGTCAAGGGATCTTGATGAATACATTTACGAGTCAATTACGAAAATGGGTGCGGAACCCGCATTTCTTGGATACAGGGGATTCCCTGCATCCAGTTGCATCTCCCTAAATGACGAGGTTGTTCATGGTATCCCCGATGAAAGGAAGTTTGAGCAGGGAGACCTTGTAAAAGTTGACATTGGAGTGAATTACAAGGGGTATTTCAGTGATGCAGCCAAGACCTATTTTCTCAATAATGGCGAGAGTGACCTGAATATTAACAGACTCATTAGCGGGACTAAGTTGGCACTCTTAAATGGAATGATGGCACTAAAAGAAGGTATTCACGTTAGTGATATTTCCAGTGCCATTGAAAGTACTGCAGATAGGTTCAGACTGGGTGTGGTGAAGGCACTGGGTGGCCATGGCGTAGGGCTGAGGCTTCACGAAGACCCTTTTGTGCCAAATTATGGCGAGCCGGGGACGGGTCCTATTTTAAACAACGGAGTAATTATTGCCATTGAGCCTATGTTTACTCTCGGAAACGGTGATGTTCTGGAAAGAGAAAATGGCTGGACGATCGTTACCCGTGATGGCTCCTGGGCTGCTCATTTTGAAGAGACGGTTCTCGTGACACGGGAAGGCTTTGAAAATTTGACCAAGGTGGTATATGGATAAGAAAAATGTAATTAGAATGGAAGGAACAATTAAAGAGGTGTTGCCCAACGCTATGTTTCGGGTTGCCCTTGATAATGGTGTAATTGTACTTGCACACGTTTCTGGTAAGATGAGAATGAATTTCATTAAGATTTTACCAGGAGATAGGGTGGTGGTGGAGTTGTCCCCTTACGATCTTACCAGAGGGCGAATTGTATTTAGGTATAAGTAAGGATTTGTTTTGACACTCTGAGGCTTTTGCTGTAAAATTCTTAAACTTTACGAAGGGAGGTTTTGTTAATGAAAGTTAGATCTTCTGTAAAGAAAATTTGTGATAAATGTAAGATAATTAAGAGAAAAGGACGAGTTATGGTTATTTGTCAGAATCCTAAGCACAAGCAGAGGCAGGGTTAGGAGGAAAGATGGCAAGAATAGCTGGAGTTGATTTACCGAGGGATAAAAAGGTTTTTGTTGCGCTGACTTACATTTACGGTATCGGTTTTTCTACTGCAAAGAAAATTCTTGAAGCTGCTCAAGTTTCTCCTGAAAAGAGGACAAAAGACCTTACCCCTGAAGAAGTGGCAAAACTCAGGGACGAAGTTTCAAAGTTTAAGGTCGAGGGTGCACTCAGGGCTGAGGTACAGCGGAATATTAAGAGGTTGATTGATATTGGATGCTATCGCGGATTGAGGCACAAGGCTGGTTTACCTGTGAGAGGACAGAGGACGAGATGCAACGCGAGGACACGAAAAGGTCCAAGAGGCAACATGTTCAAGAAGAAAAAGGTTGCTGGTAAATAAGGGGAGGTGCGATTTATATGGCGGCGCCAAAGAATCCAAGAGAATCCCAGGCTCAAAAGCGCAAAAGAAAGGCGAGAAGTGTTGAACCTGTTGGAATAGTGCATGTTTATTCAACTTTTAACAATACGATTATTAGTTTCACCGATCTGAAGGGTAATACGATTACCTGGGCAAGTGGCGGCACTGTTGGTTTTTCGGGAACAAGGAAAGGTACGCCATTCGCTGCAGGCGCAGCGGCTCAGAAGGCTGCGAAAGAGGCAAAAGACCTTGGGTTACAGAAAGTGGAAGTGTGGGTGAAGGGTCCCGGACCGGGAAGAGAGACGGCAATAAGAGCCATTCAATCGGCGGGAATTGAGGTAATTGGTATTAGAGATGTGACGCCTATTCCTCATAATGGATGCAGACCACCTAAGAGAAGGAGGGTTTAGTAGAAATGGCACGTTATACTTCTTCGAAATGCAGATTGTGCAGACGCGAAGGTAACAAACTCTTTTTGAGAGGAGACCGTTGTAAAACAAACAAGTGTGCCCTTGAGAGAAGAAAATCAGCTCCGGGTTCTCCACCTAACGCAATGAGAAAGAAGCTTTCCATATATGGAATACAGCTCAGAGAAAAACAGAAAGTAAAGAGGATTTACGGGGTTCTTGAATCACAGTTCAGAAAATATTTTGAAATTGCCAGAAAGATGCCAGGAAATACGGGTGAGAATTTGCTGAGTCTGTTGGAAAGAAGACTGGATAATGTTTGTTATCTCCTCGGTTTTGCGAAATCCAGGAATCAGGCAAGGCAGCTTGTGAGACATGGTCACATCCTTCTTAACGGAAAGAAAGTAAATATACCTTCTTATCTTGTAAACGTAAACGACCTCATTGAAATTCGCGAGACATCGAGAGAAGTAGCCTTCGTTGTTGACAGTCTTGAGGAAAGGAACGCTTTTGATGTTCCCACCTGGCTTGAACTTGATAAAGAACATTTTAGGGGCAGGGTTGTAAGGTTGCCAGAAAGAAGCGATGTTACCTTCCCCATTAATGAAACATTGATAGTTGAGTTATACTCTAAGTGAGGTAAGAATATGCCGGAATATAAGCCACTGGAAGTAATAGATTTTAGTTTTGTTAAAGAAATAAAGTATGTGTTTCCTCTCGGAGTGTATAAAGAGGAGCTTACAAACGATTTTGGAAGATTTGTTTTCTCACCTCTCGAGAGGGGTTACGGCCATACTATTGGGAACGTGCTGAGAAGAGTGATGCTTTCGTCTATTCCCGGGTATGCTCTTGTTGCTGTGAAGATTGATGGAGTTGCTCATGAGTTTTCCACAATCGAGGGTGTGCTTGAAGATGTAACGCAAATCATATTGAATCTTAAGAAAGTGAGAGTGAAGTTTGATCCCGAAATTGAACCAGTCGCTACCCTCAGACTTACTGCAACAGAGAAGAGAGAGTATAGAGCGAAAGATATTAAACTCCCAGCGTACGTAACTATCGTAAATCCTGAACAGCATCTTTTCACTATTACCGGGGATGATGTTGTAGTAAATATGGAACTGATCGCCATTAGAGGTCGTGGGTACGTCCCCGCGGAAGAGATACAGCTTCCAGATTTGCCTCTTGGTTACATAATGATGGATGGCCTATTCACTCCTGTGACCAAAGCGAATTTCAGCGTTGAGAATGTGAGGGTAAAGGCAAGGACCGATTTTGAGAAACTCGTACTAGAGATATGGACAGATGGAACCCTCTCCCCGGAAACGGTGTTGAAGTACTCTGTTGATCTTCTACTTGATGTATTCTCAAGATTCCAGAAAGAGACCGAACTATTCAAAGAGATTAAGCCAACCGTTGACCTGGAAAGAAAACTGAAAATTAAAGAGCTCCTCGGAAAGGATATTGACGAGCTGGAGTTGCCTCGCAGACTTCTTAATGTCTTGAAGGATGAGGGTATTACAAAGATAAAAGAACTCGTAACCCTGAACAAAGAGCATTTAGCGAAGATGCGTAATCTCGGAGAAAAATCTATTAAGGAAATTGAGGAAAAGCTTGACGCTTTTGGCTTATCCTTTGGAATGAATCTTAAGGATTTTGAGGACTAGGAGGACGGAGAATGAGGCACCTGAAGAAAGTGAAAAAACTCGGAATGGTCAAAGAGCATAGAGAAGCCGTGTTTCGGAACCAAGTTGTTTCTTTATTTATTAATGGCAGAATTGTGACTACGTTACCTAAGGCAAGAGAGGCAAAAAAGATAGCTGAAAGATTAATCAGCATCGCTAAAGATAACGATCTTTCTGCTGTTAGATACGCTGCGAGATTTATTAGCAATAAGAAAGTTTTGGAAAGATTGTTTAAAGATATTGCTCCCCTTTTCGCTGGACGAAATGGGGGTTATACGAGGATAATGCGGCTCCCACCTAGGAAGGGAGACAATGCACAGATGGCAATACTGGAATTGCTCGAGAAGCCACAAAAACCTTTTGAGATTAATGCGAAAGGCTGACGGAGTCAGCCTTTCGCATTCTGTTTTTCACCGATTTGTTCATTTCTTAAATATTTATTATAACTTTAGAAATTCCCCAGGAGGTTTTCATGCCAGTTAGAGATTTAATGTCAGGCAATGAGGCCGTTGCTAGAGGAGCGTGGGAAGCTGGTGTAAAAGTTGCTACTGCCTACCCTGGCACACCCTCCACGGAAATCCTTGAAAATATAGCAAAATATAAGGAAATCTACGCTGAGTGGTCCACTAATGAGAAGGTTGCCTTTGAGGTAGCTATGGGAGCAGCTATCGCTGGTGCTCGAAGTATTACTTCTATGAAGCACGTTGGTCTCAACGTTGCTGCTGATCCGCTTTTCACTTCCTCTTACACTGGAATCAATGCGGGATTTGTTGTGGTTACCTGTGATGATCCTGGAATGCATTCTTCTCAAAATGAACAGGATAATAGAAGGTACGCGAAATTTGCAAAACTCCCACTTATAGAGCCATCAGATTCTCAGGAAGCAAAGGATTTCCTGAAGGAAGCCTTCAGTATTTCCGAGATGTTTGATACTCCCGTACTGTTCAGGATGACGACAAGACTTTCTCATTCAAAATCCGTAGTGGAACTTGGCGATAGGGAAGAAGCTGAGATAAAAGAGTACGTGAAGAATTTTAAGAAATACGTGATCCTACCCGCTAATGCCAGGGTAAGGCACTACGTTGTTGAGGAGCGTCTGAAGAAACTGCAGGAATTTTCTTGTTCTACAAAACTTAATCGGATTGAGAAAGGAAGTCACGCCCTCGGGATTGTTACCAGCGGGATTTCCTATCAGTACGCCAGAGAAGTGTTTCCAGATGCGACGTACTTGAAGCTGGGTATGTCATATCCATTCCCAGTTGATTTATTTAAGAAGTTTTCAGAAATGGTTGATAGAATTATTGTAATTGAAGAAAATGAACCTTTTATAGAAGAGGAAATCAAAATCCTCGGTTTTAGCGTAGAAGGAAAGAAATACATTCCCCTTTGCGATGAGCTTTCACCGGAAGTTGTGAGAAAGGGTGTTCTGGGAGAGGAACTTCCACACCCGGAACCAATAAAGTCGGTTATGAGACCTCCAGTGTTCTGTGCCGGTTGCCCACACACTGGAATTTTTTACAACCTCTGGAGGCTGAAGGCCACAGTAACCGGTGATATCGGATGTTATACTCTTGGAGCGCTTCCACCTTATGAATCCATTGACACTACGATATGTATGGGCGCAGGAATTACCAACGCTTTTGGTTTTGAACTGGCGAGGGGCAAGGAGTTTTCGAAGAAGGTATTTGGTGTAATTGGCGATTCGACGTTTCTGCACACTGGCATTCCCGGCTTGATTGATGTAGTTTACAATAAAGGAGTTACCAAAATAATAATCCTTGATAACCGCATCACTGCGATGACGGGGCATCAAGATCATCCGGGTACTGGAAAAACGGCGAAAGGTGAGCCCACCAGGGCTATAAAGATTGAAGAAATTGTCAGAGCTTGCGGTATTCAGAAAGTCTATGAAGTTGATCCCCACGATTTAAGGGGTACAAGGGAAGTGCTGAAGGAAGTTATGGAGCTTGATGAGCCTGCAGTAATAATTTCAAAAAGGCCGTGTGCTTTGCTACCTGAAGAGAGAAAGATTCAGTCTTTAAGACCGAAAAGGAAAGTTAATGCTGATATCTGCAGGGGAGAAAAGTGCCTTGGTTGTGTGAAGCTTGGTTGTCCTGCCATTAGTATCAAGGATGGAAAAGCGTTCATTTCGGAGCTCCTTTGCGTCGGTTGTGATCTTTGTATTCAGGTCTGTCCCTTCGGGGCAATCTCTTAAGGGGGTAAGGGAAATGGAAAGGGTTTTGAACGTAATTATTTCAGGCGTAGGTGGTCAGGGGATTCTAACTGCTTCTGAGCTTCTCTCGAAAGTTGCAATGGAATCCGGCTTAGATGCGAAGAAGAGCGAAGTTCATGGTATGTCTCAAAGAGGCGGAAGTGTCGTAAGTCATGTGAGGCTGGGTCCAAAAGTATACTCGCCTCTAGTGGAAAAGGGTTCCTGCGATTTGATTCTTTCCTTTGAAAAATCTGAAGCTCTTCGGTGGATTCACTATCTTAAAAAAGATGGTGCGAGAGTGATTATTAATGACCTTGAAATCGTTCCAATCACGGTTTCTATGAAACTTGACGTATATCCGCAGGATATCGAGAGTATCATCAGGGGAAAGGTTAATGCTGATGTCATTATTGTTCCTGCTACTGATCTTGCAAAGAAAGCAGGAGACCCGAGAACGGCTAACACAGTGCTTCTTGGTGCACTCTCAAACTACTTGCCTTTTAGCGAAGACAGCTGGCAGAAAGTAATTTCTGAAAGTGTGAAGAAAGAAACTGTAGATGCAAACCTGAGAGCCTTTAAACTTGGAAGAGATTATAAAAAGACTTAAAAGGAGCCTTAAATATGGCGAAATACACATTTCCAGGAGGAATTCATCCCCCTTATCATAAGGTAACCACTGGTAAAGCAATTGAAAGGCTTCAAGTCCCGTCTGCTCTGTTCATACCTCTGTGCCAGCATACGGGAAAGCCAGCAAAACCCCTGGTAAAAAGGGGAGATGACGTAAAGAAAGGCCAGAAGATAGCCGAGGCTGATGGTTTTATTTCAGCAAATATCCATGCTCCAACCTCCGGTAAAATCAGAACGATAATTGAACATCCTCATCCAGTTCTTCTGACTTCTTCCCCGGTTATTGTGATTGAGCCTGATGGAAAGGATGAGTGGTTTGAGGAGCCTGCAGAAAGAGCTAACTGGCAGGAATCCAGCCCTGAGGATATTGTAAGTGCTGTAAAGGAGGCTGGAATAGTTGGATTGGGCGGTGCTGCTTTTCCCACGCATGTGAAGCTATCTCCACCTAAAGATAAGCCAATAGATACGGTAATTATTAATGGTGCGGAATGCGAGCCATTTCTCACAGCTGATGATAGAATTTTGCAGGAAAGGGCTAAAGAGGTACTTTTGGGTGCATATCTTATAAAGAAGGCTTTGGGGGCGGGTAGAGTTATAGTTGCCATAGAGGATAACAAGCCAGAAGCTGCAGGGAAGGTAAGCGAGGTTATTGGTGAATTTGACGGGTTTGAACTCAAAATCGTGAAGACAAAGTACCCGGAGGGTGCTGAGAAACAGCTAATAAAGGCTCTTACAAAAAGGGAAGTTCCCAGGGGCGGTTTGCCAATGGATGTGAAGTGTCTCGTTCAGAACGTTCAGACAGCCCTTGCAATCTACGAAGCTGTGAGGTACGGGAAGCCTCTAATAGAGAGAGTGTTAACTCTTTCGGGAGATGGTGCCCGGGGCGCTGGTAACTACCTTGTAAGGATCGGGACGAAATTCCTTGATGTCATCGAAATGACAGGTGGTATGGAAGAAAAGGTTGTTAAGGTTATAAATGGTGGACCTATGATGGGCATAGCTCAGTATACTCTGGATGTCCCGGTAATTAAGGGCACCTCAGGAATATTGCTTTTCACTCATAAGACTGCTAAAAAATTTGAGGAATACAATTGCATTAGGTGTTCAAAATGTGTTGACGTATGTCCAATGGGGTTATTGCCACTTATGTTGGTGGAGTATGTCAAAGCAGGAAGATATTTTGATGCGAAGGAAAAGTACGGGCTTCTGGATTGCATTGAGTGTGGATCCTGTGCCTATGCCTGTCCTTCAAAGATTAATCATGTGCAGTGGATCAAATACGGGAAGCAGGAATTGAGGAGGGCCTCATGAGTGAGCCAAATTTCATTTTATCTGTATCACCTCATATTAGAACTTCAGAAAGTGTTAAAAGGGTGATGTGGTTTACCGTTTTTACACTGCTGTTTCCCGCTGCTGGGGCTGTTTATTTCTTTGGATTTTATCCTATTCTTGTGATGCTTGTAAGTGCTGCGACAGCAGTAGTCGTGGAAGCCATCTTTCTCAAATTAAGAGGAAGAGATGTCTCACAGTGCCTTGACGGAAGCGCAGTAATTACTGGAATCCTTCTCGCCCTTACGCTTCCTCCGAGATTTCCTTTATGGGAAGCAGCCCTTGGGTCGGCTTTTGCAATTGTCTTTGCTAAACAGTTTTTCGGTGGCATAGGTCAGAATATCTTCAATCCTGCTCTAATTGGAAGGGCGTTTCTGATGGCAGCTTTCCCAGTTGATGGTACTACCTGGGTGCCAACGCGACTTATGGCTCCCGACACTTTTACAGGTGCCACTCCTCTTGCTACTTTCAAATTTATGAAGGTACTCACTCCTTACAAAGATCTCTTTTTCGGAAATGTCTCAGGGTCTATGGGGGAAACATCCGCACTCCTTTTGATTATTGGTGGATTAATTCTAATATTGAAGGGTTATGTCGATTTCAGGCTTCCTCTTTCTTACATCGCATCGGTCTTCTTCTTCGGAGGGATTATGTGGCTAATTAATCCAGCGAAGTATCCAGACCCGCTCTTCCACATCCTGTCAGGAGGTCTAATGCTCGGAGCCTTTTACATGATTACGGATATGGTTACTTCTCCTATTACTTCTAAGGGAAGGGTTATCTACGGGATATTCGCAGGATTTTTTGTGGTGTTAATAAGACTCTTCTCAGGTTACCCTGAGGGGGTAATGTTCAGTATTCTTATAATGAATACGATAAGACCATGGATAGACAGGCTTACGGAGCCAAGAATTCTTGGGGAGGTTCGAAGATGAGAAAAGAATACAGGATGATCATCGTTCTTACTGTGATTATCGCTTTTGCTGGAAGTATTCTTGCATACACATATGTCTCTACCCAGGAAGCCATTCAGCGAAATCTGGATAATTCGAAGAAAACGGCACTCCTTTCAGTGGTGAAGGGAACTGAGAGCTACGAGGAGCAGGTGATTGATGACAAGACTTCAATTCTAACTGCAAAAGGGAGCGACGGTTCAGTTCTGGGTTACGGTGTTATGATAACCGGTGGAGGATTTCAGGGCGCGATAAAGCTAATGGTGGGATTCAACCCCAGTGGAGACACGGTGCTTGGAATCGAAGTTCTTGAAAACGTTGAGACTCCTGGGCTTGGGAATAGAATAGTAGAGGATGGCTTCAAAAAGCAGTTTGAGGGGACTACCCCACCTATTGAGGTGTTAAAGGGTCAGAAGCCTGAAAAGAAATCGCAAGTACAGGCTATTACTGGGGCTACTATATCTTCGAAATCTGTGGCGGCGATAGTGAATAATGCTCAAAAGGTGCTGAAGGAGAATTTATCAGGTGAGACTGGGAAAGATAGTCTGGAGGTAAAAGTGGAAGGATACCTGCAGAAAGTAATGCCAGGAGTCAGAATGGAGAAAAGAGGGTCCTTGTATTTCTTAGAAGAGGAAGGCGAAATTCTTGGCTATGGAATAATTGCAAGAGGGCTTGGGTACAGTGATAGTGTCGCAGTTTTTCTTTGCGTAGACACAAAAGTTTCGAGAATTGAAGACCTGCTGGTTCTTGATGGTTCTGAAGTGGCTGTCAATAGAACAAAATTCGAAGAGTTTTCTCAGAAATTGAAGGGAAAGGCTCTGCCACTGAACATTAAAGGGGTAGAGGTAGTGACCGGTGCAACAGTAACTCAGGATGCTATCATTTCCGCAGTGAACACGGGGTTTGAAATCCTCAAAAAGGAGATCAAAAATGGCATCAAATAACAGAAATCTCGGTTTTGAATTTTTCAAGGGGTTTTTTAAGGAAAACCCTGTGTTGGTGCAGCTTCTGGGATTGTGCTCAGTCCTTGCAGTCTCGAATACTGTCGTAAACAGCATTTCCATGGGAATTGCAGTGTTGTTTGTGCTTTTCTTCTCTTCTTTTGTAATTGGACTTGTAAAGGATTTGATACCTTCTGAAGTGAGAATCCCTGCTTTCATTGTTGTAATCGCCACGTTTGTTACTATTGCTGACCTGTTCCTGAAGGCCAAGTTTCCTGACATCTCTAAAGCTCTTGGGCCTTACATCCCGCTTATTGTTGTGAACTGCATAATTCTTGGAAGACAAGAAGCCTTCACGAAAAAGAATAAGTTATTACCTTCCATAATGGATGCATTAGGCATGAGTGCTGGTTATTTGATCGCTATACTGCTTATGGGGATCATCAGAGAAATACTTGGGTTTGGCAGTATCCTGGGATTTAGGATTTTTGGTTCTTCTTTCAAACCAATCCTGGTGATGATTCTTCCTCCCGGAGCATTTTTGACCCTTGCAATGCTTATAGGCTTTATGAACTTCATAACAAGGAAGGAATAAGGAGGCAACACCATGGTAAGACCATTGATTATCTTTATAGCTGCAGCGATCACCAACAACTTTATTCTCACATACTTCTTAGGTTTGTGTCCGTTTCTGGGTGTGTCAGCCAAAGTTTCTTCGGCTATAGGTATGGGTTTTGCAGCAACTTTTGTGATGACAATGACGGCAATTATTACGAATGTTGTTGACCATCTTATCTTAAGGCCTCTACATTTGGATTTTCTTCAGATGATTGTTTTCATTTTTGTTATTGCTGTGCTGGTGCAGTTTGTGGAGATGGTCATCAAGAAGGCATCTCCTTCTCTTTATAAGGCCCTTGGCATTTTTCTGCCGCTCATTACAACCAATTGTATTGTTCTGGGTCTGGCTCTCCTTGGTGCGATGAGAAATTACAATTTAATAGAGAACACGTTCTTTGGATTTGGCGCTGGTGTTGGTTTCACCATAGCCCTTTTGTTAATTTCGGGAATTAGAGAAGAACTGGAAGTACGGGATGTTCCAAAAGCCCTAAAGGGTGCGCCAATAACCCTCCTCATTGCAGGATTAATGGCTTTTGCGTTTATGGGGTTTTCTGGAATTATTACATTACAGTAAGGAGGCAAGAAATGAACATTATTCTTATAAGCCTTTTGCTTACCCTTGGTCTCGGTCTTTTTTTCGGATTGTTCCTTGTGATTTCATACAAAAAACTTTCAGTTCACGAAGACCCTCGAGTTGAAATACTTCTTGATGCACTTCCTGGTGCAAACTGTGGTGCTTGCGGGTATGCAGGATGCGCAGGGTATGCAGAAGCTCTTGCCAGTGGCCAGGAAAAAAATCCCGGGAAGTGTGCACCTGGCGGTCAGGATGTTGCCAATAAAGTTGCCCATATCCTCGGTCTTGATGCAGTGAGTGTTGAAAAGAGAGTTGCAAAGCTGATGTGCAATGGGTCTCTTGAGAATGCAATTAGGAGAGCTGAGTACAACGGAATAAACTCGTGCAGAGTTGCAGATATGACGATAAAAGGTGATAAGGGCTGCATATACGGATGCCTCGGTTTTGGTGACTGTGTAAAAGCATGCAAATTTGGTGCTATGTATCTTGGTGATGATGGATTGCCTCACATTATTGAAGAGAAGTGCACTGCTTGCGGAAAGTGTGTGGAGGCATGCCCGAGGGAAATTATTGAACTCGTGCCTCAGGACCGAAAGGTCTTTGTGTTCTGCAAGAGCCTGGATAGAGGCCCTGTGGCGAAGAGCTACTGTAAGGTTGCCTGCATTGGTTGTGGCCTTTGTGTAAAGCAAGCACCCGAAGGATCGATGAAGCTTGAAAACAATCTTGCGTATATAATCGATTCACATAAAGTCGATGAAGTGGCTGAAAAGGTGATTGGAGTTTGTCCAACGGGTGCTATTGCGCTGGACAGTAAGTTTGCGGAGGTTAAGACATTATAGATGGCGGAAATCAAAGGAATTGTATTGTCAGAACTTTCAAGTGGGAAATATCAGGTTAAGGTCTTTAAGGACAGTTCCTGCTCGTCCTGTACTCTCGCGAAATTCTGTAGCCTTGGGCGTAAGACGGAAAGTGAGGACGTAATCGAAGTTAGAGGTCGCGACTTGAAGACTGCAGATATTGTTATCGTTGAAGAAAACACAATAGGAATTCTAATTGCAGCGGCACTAATTTTTATTTTTCCAATTTTTGCCTTTGTTGCAGGTTACTATACTGGTCAATGGCTTGGATTCAAAGAAGTTTTTAGTGCTATTTCAGGGTTTATACTAATGGCTGTGTACTTCCTTGTGCTGAGACTTTTCGATGCGAGATTAAGGAATTTACTGTTTCGATTCGAGGCTAAACTTACGGGGCCATCTGATTCGTAAGTAGTGGTTGCAATTTTTCACTGAAGGATGAGGCCAGAGAAGCATCAATATCGCTGAAGTATTTGATGGCAACTCTGTAAAGAAAATTCATCAATAATCTGGCTTTTACTTCTTTCAGTTTTTTCTCAAGCTCATCAAGCTTTTCTACAGGATTTTCTACTTCGCCACTTACCAGCTCCACCCTCAGACTGGCAATATCAAAAAGTAGTTTTTGTTTAAGATTGAAGTGACTTTCAAGGGATTTTGCCTCTTCAAGGTACTTTCGACTGGCGTTACCTAAAACTAGCTCGTAAAGAATCGCATCAATGTAACACTTTGTCACTTTTGCGGCTTTTGAGGATTCCAGTACCTTTTCGAGGTTGATTTCTATTGGATCTCCAGTAAGCAAATAATAGAGATAGGAGGCTACACTGCACCCAATTTCACTGGTGAAGTCTCCCTTTTCAATGGCTTCCCTTCTTCTATTAATTAAAGGTTCTCTTATTTTACGAGGATCCTTTAAGAAAACAACGAGGTTTTCCAAAACAGCAATTTCTGCGAGCATTTTCGATCTCGGGTTCCTGAAGCTCTCGATGTTCTTAATTACCTTCCCAAGATTGGTGAAGTCGCCGAGGAAGGAATAAATGTGAACGAGATACATATTTGCACGTTCCCATGCTTGCATATAGTTCTTGTATTTTGCGGTTTCCGCAACCTCACGAAGTTTGGACTCATAGTATTGGTGATCACCCAGATACGCCCTCACTCCATAAAGGTATGCTGAATATGTGAGCGCCTCTGCTTCAAGATTCATATCCTTTGCATAATCCAAAGCCTGTTCCAGATAGTTTATGGATATTGGATATTCACCATAGTTGACGTAAATCATTGCGAGGTTCGAATAAAGATGAGGCATAAGATGCCTGATATTTTCCCTTCTTATTAATTCGAGAGTTTTTTCGAAGGTTTTCCGGCTGCTTTCGACATCTTGCATAATATACTGCGTAGTTCCATAGTTCAGCATTATTGACGCAAGGTAATCCGGATTTTCGCACAATCTTGCATGATAAAGCGCGATTTCAAAGCTCTCCTTTGCTTTATTGTTCTGTTTCAGCTGTGAATAGCATTTCCCGAGATTTCCATACACCTGTGCAAGAATCTCGTGATTCTCTTCCTCTTTTACGAGGTTTAGTACTTCATCAAGGGTGAGTACTGCTTTTGTCTTATTGTTTTCAAAGTCTATATAATATAATGCTTTGTAAATTAAGGCTCTTGCGAGAATTTCTTTGTCCTTTATCTGATTCGCTATTTGCTGAATTTCTTCTATGTTAATAAAAAGCTCTTTAGATTCGTACTTCTCATGCTGAATCCATGCAATCTCAAGCCTTACCAGAGCTTCTTCATATTTTTCGTTATATTTTTCTGCTAGTTCCAGAGCCATCTTCAATTTTGTAATACTATCTTCTATTTCACCTTCGTTTCTTAAACAAACAGCCAATTCCCTCAACAATCTTATTTTTTCTGAAATCTGGAGTTTATATTCGGCAATTTCGAATATTCTTTGAATCAGACGAATTGCTTTCTTGAATTCCCTCTTCTTAATGGCATTCTTTACCATGAGCTCCATATACGGGATTGCTTTACTCTCCATACCGCCCTGAATATAGTGCTCATATAATATCTGTGGGTTCAGTCTGGCCGTTTCATCAGGATTATTGTCGAGGATTCTTGCAATTCTGAAGTGCATCTTTGTACGCTTCTCTTTTGGAATTTGTGAATAGATGATCTCCCTGACAAAGGGGTTTGCAAATCTATATAAATTGTAAGGAATTATTTCTTCGAGGTATCCATTTCTTGTTAGATTATCAAATATCTCCAGAACCTGTGTAATGGTTAATTCTGTAAGGGCTGCTATCACAGAGGTGGAAAAGTCGAGGTTGTAAACTGCACAGAACTCAAGGACTTCACGTTCCTGAGGTGCAAGGCTTGTAATTTCTTCGGCAAGAGGTAGCGAAATGTCCTCAACACCTGAGTAATATGACTCACTAAGTATCCAGTGCGTCTCTCCCGGGAACAGTTTCTTGGAAAGTAACAGGGTATTCAGGACTCTATCGACATAGAGTGGCCTTCCCCCAGTTTTTGCCATTATCCAATCAAGGAATTCATCTTCAGGCTCGAATCTCAGGATTTGCCACAGGATTGTCTTTATCTCTTCGCGTTTTAGTGGCAGGATCTCGAAATTGTAGAGGTCACCATAAAGGGTTTTCAGTTCTTCTTCAAACATATTTCTGCTCGTCTTCGCAATAATGAGAGATATGTCTCTCGCGCTTTCTTCTTTCAGGATATGAATTAGCTGGAGGATACATCTCTTTGTAATATTCTGCCCATTGTCGATGTTTAAGAGTAACTTATCTTCTGCCTTCTTTGCGCAGAGTAAATCTAAAACTACAGGGATTACTTTGTGTTCACTTATGGTGATAGTTCTAAGGGATTCCCCAGGGAAAGCCTCTGGGATCAAGTATGCAACAATATTCTTCTGCGCCTCATCCAGGACCAGCTGGTGTTCGTCGCGTATAAGCTCGCGAAGCATTGCTTTCAAGAGCGGGAAAGGCTCTTTTACATCCTTCTCCTTGACGGTTACATGTAATGTCCTTATGCCAAGAATATCGGCAACTTTCGAAATTTCTTCGAGGAGCCTGGTTAACCCCACGCCCCTTACGCCTTTCAGGAGGGCAATAAATCTTTTTGAAGTGTTCTTGAACTCTGTGAGAAGCTGCGTAAAGCTGCTAATTTCCTTTTCCCTCCCAATAATGCGGGCAGCGGAAAGGGATATATTGAGCGTTTCTTCTCTTATATCGCTGGTATATACTATCTTTCCTCTTCCTGTTTTTTTGCTGCTCAACGTTCTTTCATCTGCTTTTTGAAGGATCTCATCGGCATTTACTCCATCAAGGGGAAATTGTGAAATCCCGATACTTAAAGACAGTTTCAGATTCTTTGAAGGGCCGTATCCCTGATCCTCAAGGGTCTCCTTGATCCTCTGGGCAATTTTTATTGCATCGTCCTTAGAAGTCTCCGGAAGAATTATGGTGAATTCATCTCCTCCATAGCGAAAGATCAGGTCAGATTCTCTCACAGCATTTTTCAGAGAAATTGCGAACTGCTTCAAGACCTCATCCCCTACAGGGTGGCCAAAGTTATCGTTGATCATCTTGAAGAAGTCCAAATCTATGAAAAGCAGACAAAGTGGAGTACCTTTTCTTTTGGCTCTCGCAACTTCTTCCCCAATTCTTACGATGAAATAATTGTGATGGTACAGCTGAGTTAAGGGGTCTACCAAAAACAGTTCTTCCATATTAAAAATATTTTAAATGAAAAATGGTTCAAAAGCAAGTATTAAAAATCGACCGGAAATTCATTTGATTTAAAGCCCGAATTCGAATTTTTTACATTATAATACTAAAATGGGAGTTAGTCTGGAGGTTGAGGTGATCCCCTCTTCAAAAAGATATGGTATGCAATTCAAGGGTTCAAAGATTACGGTTATGGTAAAAGAACCGCCGATTCAGGGGAAAGCCAACAACGGCCTCTTAGATTTTATTGCAAAGAAAATAGGAGTTAGAAGAGAAAATATAAGAATAGTCTCGGGTCTGAGGTCCAGGAGGAAAATTTTAGAAATACTTGAAGATATTTCGCATGAAGAGCTAAAAAGGAGGCTTAGTTTATGAAGATTCTTATGGAGTTTTTGCTTCTATTCTCCTTCGCCAGGGCTGATTCCATCGGTCTTGAAAGAATATCAGTGGGGCTTAATTCTCCATTTTCTGATGCAGTATTTAAATCTCTGACGAAAAGCGGCGAGGGTGAAGTCGTGCTCTTTTGTTCCCTCGTGTACTGGTCTTTTGACGAACCAATGGATATGAAGTCAATGAGATCTTATGCTGTAGGATTTGGCGCCACTTCCCTTATCGTTCAGTCTCTAAAATATATCACAAACAGGGAGAGACCTGATAATTTCACTTCAAGGAGCAATTCCTCTTTTCCCTCAGGGCATGCAACTGCGGCTTTTTATGTGGCTTCCTACTTCAGCTCGCTGCACCCCAAATACAGCGTACCCCTGTACCTATGGGCAGGCGGGGTTTCCCTTTCAAGGGTTTACTTGAGGAGACATTGGCCCACCGATGTTTTATGTGGTGCAATACTTGGATACGCAAGTGGGAAGATTTTCTACAAGATACGGAACAAATTTGAAGTCAGTCCTATTTTTTGAAGAACAACTGAATTCCTACAAGTATTAGGAAAATTGCAAAAGCTTTTCTGAGGTCAACAGGGTTTATTTTCTGAGCCAGGGACCCCCCCAGAAGCCCACCCATAAAGACTCCAACGGCGATGGATAGACCGAGTTTGATGTCGGCGTTTCCTGCTTTGTAATATTGAAGAAAGGCGAGCAGGCCTACAGGGAGCAGCAAAGCAGCAAGAGAAGTTCCTTGGGCTTTGTGTTGCGACATCTTAAAAAAATAAATCAGAATGGGAGTGATTACAGTGGCACCACCGACGCCAAAAAATCCACTCACAATGCCCGCAATTAAACCTGTGATTACACCCCACAAAACCCACATAATCCTATATAATAATGGCATCTATGTATTCAAGCAAGCAGGTTAAGCCTGAACGAAGAAGCGTTACGGTGATCTTTGGGGACATTAAGGGTTTTACAAGCCTCTCCGAATTCCTGGATCCAGAAGACCTGCAGGAACTGATTGACGAGATTTTTAAAGAATTTAAGGAAATTATCGAGAAAAATGGAGGGTACCTGGACAAATTCATCGGTGACGCTGTGATGGCCGTGTTCGGGGCACCTGTTGCCCACGGTGATGACCCGCGAAGAGCTATAGCCACTGCTATGGCGATGCAGAAATACCTAGAGGAAGTGAACGCAAAAAGAGGCGTAGATATAAAAATGAGAATTGGGATAAATACGGGTGAAGTTTTGTGGTCTTCAATCGCAGGAGAAAAGCCTACGGTGCTTGGTGATACTGTAAATGTCGCGCAGAGGATAGAAGAACTCGCAGAACCCGGGAAGATTTATGTTACAGAGGCGATGGTTAATCTTACTTTCCAGTTTTTCTTCTTCAGGGAATTTGGGCAGGTAAAGGTTAAAGGAAGAGAGGAGCCTATCAGGGTTTTTGAGGTGCTTGGAGAAAAGCCTGTGGAGAGTGAGTTTTCCATTCGTGGCAGGTTTAAGACCCCTTTTTCAGGTAGGAAAGAAGAACTTGAATCGGTTTCCCGTTGGCTGCGGGGTGCTTTTAAGAATAGTGGGATTTACTTTGTAAATATTTACGGGGATGCAGGTATTGGAAAAACCAGATTTTGCGCGGAATTAAGAAACAATATTGCTACAGAACTTGAAAATGTGAAGCAGACCTATCTCAGGTGTGATCCCATAAAGCAAACTCCCCTTTATGGCTTCAGGAAGGTCGTAGAGGACATATTTACTATAGTCACGGAAGGAGTACTAGATTCTGAGAGTATATCAAGATATCTCGAGTCTATGCATAATTTTTCTAAAAATGATGCAGATTTGCTGTCTTCTAGAATTTTAAGTGTCCTTAGCGGTGAGGTTCGTTTCTCCCCGGAGATTTTGAAAGATGTGGAAGCTCAAATGTCCTGGATTGTTGAAGTATTGTTGAAGGATTTGCAGAGAGTGGTGGTTTTTCTGGATGACGCGCAGTTCCTGGATAGAGAATCTCGAAAATTCTTCCTCGGGTTCAGGGAGAAAATTCAATCGGGTTCCATGATATTTGTTTTTGTTTCCAGAGAATCGATGGAGGCAATTCCATTTGATTATTTGATTGAACTTACGGGTATGGGAGAGGGTTTCGTAAGAGACGTTTGCCGAACTATTCTTCAGATGGCCCAGGAAGATGTTTCACAGGAGTTTGTTGAGACACTGCTGTCTAAGACTCGAGGTAATCCCTACTTTATCGAAGAATTGGTGTTCTTCCTGAGGGTCAAGGACCTTCTCCAGTATGGACCTCTGAGGCTCAAAGCAGAAGAATTTCATCTGCCTGAAACTATTAGTGGCTTGCTTGTGGAGTCTATTGATAGCCTGCCTGAAAGAGAGAAAGACGTCCTGAAAGCTGCCTCGGTGATTGGCAAACATTTCTGGAAGGGTATTCTTGTAAAGATACTGGATCGAAGTGTAGAGGAGGACCTTAACATTCTTGAAAAGGAAGGTTTCATTATTTCCCAGGGATCCACATTCATTGAAGGGGATTTTGAATATATTTTTAAAAATGAATTACTTAAAGATGCGGTGTATTCGTTGCTAACAAGGCGGGAAAGAGAGAGACTGCATGGCCTTGTGGCTCATGAACTTGAGAGAGTAAAAACCAAGGATGAGCATTTGCTTTATCTGGTTGGCTTCCATTTCGAAAACTCTGGTGACGAAGAAAAGGCTCTCGAATACTACGAAAAAGCTGGTGATCTTGCCTTTTCAAAAGGGTTTTATGGCTATGCTCTGAGGGCTTACAGGAATCTTGGAATGAATGAGGAGGTAGCCTACAAAATAGCTCAGTGTCTCGAGGGTCTGGGAGAGTATGACAGCGCACTGGAAATTCTTTACGCGAATATGGACGGTCTTCAAGAAAACTCTGCAATTAAACTTAAGTACGAAATTCTTGTTTCGAGTATTTATGAGAAACAGTCGAGATTTGAAGAAGCATTCAAATATCTCGAGGAGCCCGCAAAGTCTGCGGACCCGGAGCTGCAGGCTTATGCCGGCTACAAGAAGGCCTGGGTATACTGGAGATTAGGTGATTACAAAAACGCTCTACATTTCGCACAATTGAGTATTAAGGCTATTGAAAAGGCAGGACTGAGTTCGAGAGAGTCACTGAAAACCCTTGGGGCAGATTTCAACCTCCTTGGTAACATTGAGCAAATTAACGGCAACTTTAGTAGTGCTCTCGCATATTACGAAAAAGCCATGTCAATTTTTGAGGAGCTCGGCGAGCTAATTTCCAGAGCGAAGATATTGATTAATGTTAGCCAGATTTATCTTGGGAACTGGGATCTCGATGGTGCTGAGGAGTCCTTAAATCAGGCCCTTGCAATCGTGAAAAAATCCGGGAGCAGGTTTCTTCTGGCTGTGGTCTTGAATAATCTTGGCCGTGTATTCGTGAATCGGAGAAAGATTAATGAGGCGAGACAGCATTATGAAGAAGCGATGAGGATCTTCAAGGATTTGAAGTCTCCCGACTACTATTCTGAAGCAAGAATTAATCTTGCTGGAATAAATTTAGAATTGCATGAATTTGACAAGGCGGAGTCTCTACTGGACGAAGTAATGTTAAGTGCTTCAGAGCTTGCTCCTTCAAGGCTTGGGATTGCATATCTGCTTCGAGGAATAATTGCTTATAAAAGAATGGAATTCGATCAGGCAATTGATATGCTCACGCGGGCGGAGGAGATATTTTTGAAGCTCAACAATCCAGGAAGAGTTCTGCAGGCAAGAGTATACATTGCAGTAGTCAGAGGACTAAAAGGAGATTGTCAGATAACTGAAAAGATAATAAAGGAAGTAAAAGAATATTCTTCTTCCGAACAGGGGTTGAGGTACGTTGAATCCTTAATAAATGCTGGAATGCTTGAATATCTTTGTAATGGAAAGGTTTCATTTCTTGAGCCGAACAACCTTATGCAGTGGCTGGATTTAATAAGAAATGCTTCTCTCGAGATAAGGCTCTCATGGTTGACCCTTTTTGCTCTACAGGGCGGTGA
This sequence comes from Caldifarciminota bacterium UBA5631, assembly GCA_002421425.1. GTDB lineage: Bacteria > Hydrothermota > Hydrothermia > UBA1063 > UBA1063 > UBA1063. Next base: position 40,911 of record DIJZ01000024.1, on the reverse strand, counting down.
GAGATCCAGTGAGCTTCATTCGCTGCTCCATGAGGAGAATCTGAAGTTGATTTGCAGTATCGATGTGTTCCCAAAGATACCGGACGCCAAAGCAAGAGGCTATCTGTTTGGGATGCTGAGAGAGCAGGGGGCGCACCTTTTACTGGGCGTTCTTCGGGTGGTAAATAAAAATCTTGACTGATAACCCTGTGAAGAGTAAAATAAATTTATGGAGGTGAAAATGAAAAAATCTTTGGTGATATTGATAGCTTTGTTGCTGCTTACTCTTTCCTGTAAAAAGGCTTCACTTCCTTACGAGGACGAAGCAGAAGTTGCAACAGGTGAACTTGGGCAGCTTATTAATGATATAGATAGCAGTGAAGCTCATATTCAGCTTGCGCAACTTCCCGAACCTGAAGGCATTCCCATTCTTGTTGGGATAGATAAAGGTTACCCGGTCGAAGACCCCACGGATCCAACCCCATTTATAAATGTCGTTAACCTTTACAGAAATCTGTATTTGAGGGATTATTATTCCTTTGGGCAATATTTCTATAGTGACACAGGATGGGTCACTACCCAGAGGTGGGACTCTTCGGTGATTGTTCTTACGTGGATAAATGTTAGTGGTGATACCTTGAATCTGACACTTTCCGTTGATGAGTACATAGAGGAAGGTCAATATTTGCACGTTTTGCAGGGAGGCCTCATTCTTGAAAAGGGTCATGTAAGCTTGTATACGTCATCTTTTTCTATCGTTGAGAACGTTCTTGGATTGGAGTATGAAATTAAAGATGTGGTTCACTGTCATGTTGGTGCAACTCCAACAGGGAAAAGCCCCGGATTTGTTGGTACAATTGCAGGTGAAGCGATCAGGATTGGAGGAGCCCATCAAGGAGATACGATTGTAGTAACTGCTAACTGCCTTCAGGACTCAACAAGAGGGGTAGTTGTTGGTTTTGTACGTTTTGGGGTAAATTTCGTTCTCCATGCTGCGGTTTCTGGAGTAAAACTTGATACTACGGAAAGGCGTTATCGTACGATTTCAGGCATCTTTTTTGGGAACAATACAGAAATTGGCGATGTACAGGGCAGAAAATATGAGTATGATGATGAAAACCACCAGAGTTTTCTGCGCATCATATTGAGATCTGGAAAGGTTTTAACTCTCTGGTGAACTGAAATATTAACAATGTCCTCATAAGAATACGGAAGCTTGAAGGTAATCTATTGTTTCAGTGGGAGTAATTTGAAAAGGCCCTTTGCTTCGGCAAGGATTTCTTCATCGTTTTCGTATTTTATCTGAGCATAAGCCTTTGCCCAGGAGCCTTTTCTTTCGATAACCTTGCCAGTCACGATTATTTGTTTTTCTGAACTCACTTTCTTCTTGAATTTCACTTCAAGGGATGCTGTAACACCCCACAAATTGTCATTGGAAACGGCGTAGGCCATCACTTCATCCATAAGACTTACGAGGATTCCACCGTGGATTATCCCTCGGTATCCCTCCAGTGTATTCTCAAGTGTAATACTTATGGAACATCCGTCCGCTTGTTTTGCAATTTTTGCCTTAAGTCCCCTGGGATTTTCCTGTCCGCAAACGAAGCAAAAAGGATTACTCTCCAGTTTTTCTGTCATAAAACTTCCAGTTCCTGAACGTAAACTTTATTATTTTTTCATTGTCCTCGACTTCAATGGCCCTCGGTAAGTCCTTTGAAATAAAAAGTTTTGCAGAATTAAACCATGCATCCTGCTTTGGACGGAGTTCTATTACGTCCCCATGTATTTTAGTATAGAAGCGAGTCGAGTCCAATAAGAAATTGAAGTTCAAAAGACTTATGGCATCTTCTTCCAGGGGATAGTAAGAAATCTTCCCATCACTGTAAACATAAAGGGTGTCACCACGAATCTCGTATTTTTCTTCATAAGGATATTTTACTTCCATCACTAATTTTGATCCTTTGCGCTTGAGATTTCCTTTGAAGGTATCAACAGTTTGAGAATTTTTGTAGGTAACTGTTTCCACGAAACCCGTCTGAAAATCTAAATCCTTTAAATTCGAGAAAAGGCTGTCTGAGGTAAGTGATAATAGGATGGCCAAAAGTAAGGTCATTTCAGCAAATCTTTCACTAGTATTGCAACTTCCTGCGGCTCCTTCGCAACAGCTACGTTCGCTTCATTGAAAGCTCTGGTTTTCTCTTCAGCAGTCCCTTCACTTCCCGAAATAATTGCCCCTGCATGTCCCATCCTTTTTTCTTTCGGCGCAGTTCTTCCTGCAATGAAGGCTACTGCGGGTTTTCCAAATTCGTTTTTGATGTAGAGGGCTGCATCCTGTTCGTCGGTTCCTCCTATTTCTCCAACCAGGACCACTGCTTCGGTTTCCCTGTCTTCTTTAAAGATTTTCAGAAGATCAATGAACTTCGTACCAATAATCGGATCTCCACCAATTCCTACCGCAGTAGATTGCCCAATTCCATAGGCAGTAAGGTGGCTGACTATTTCATATGTTAGGGTACCACTCCTCGAAATTACACCCACAGGTCCCCTAGAGAATATATGACCCGGGAGGATCCCTACCTTAGCTTCTTTCGGTGTAATTAAACCAGGACAATTTGGTCCTATTAACCTTGCTCCCTTTTCTTCTACAAAAGCAACAACTTTCACCATGTCCTGAACTGGTATCCCTTCCGTAATTGCTACGATGAGCTTTATACCAGCATCTGCAGACTCCATTATGGCGTCCGCAGCAAAGGGCGCAGGCACAAAAATACAAGAAACATCTGCGCCTTCCTTTTCAACTGCTTCACTTACTGTATTAAAGACAGGAATTCCTTCAACAAAATTTCCACCTTTTCCCGGCGTTACACCCGCGACAACCCGGGTGCCGTAATCTTTCATAAGTTTTGCATGAAAAGCCCCATCTCTTCCTGTGATTCCCTGAACTACGACTCTTGAATTCCTGTTCACAAGTATAGCCATAATTCCTCCTTGCTTATTCCAGTAACAAGTTTAATAATTATAACGATGGAACACAGAATTTTAAAGAAAATGCTTGATTTTCTGGACGAGGATCTGCCCTTTGATGATATTTCATCAAAGTTGATCCCTGAACATACAATCTGCAAGGCCCGAATTGAGGCCAGGGAAAACTTCAAGGTCTTTGGCCTTTACTATTCTAAGGTTTTGCTGGACTATCTTGGAATCAGGGCTGAACTCAATAAGAGGGATGGGGACTGGGTGGTAAAGGGTGATATTCTTGTTCACATAACAGGTGATGCGCGAAAAATCCTCAGTGTAGAACGAACTGTCCTTAACGTTATTTCTCACCTTTCTGGAATAACGACGCAGGTCGCTTTTTTTGTAATGAAAGCAAAGGCAATTAATCCAGAAGTCAAAATAGCATGCACTCGAAAAACTACTCCAGGTTTGAGGTACTTTGAGAAAATGGCTTTTGAGGCTGGAGGAGGAGATACTCACCGCTTCTCGCTTTCGGATCAGGTAATGTTGAAGGATAATCATCTGAGAATACTTGGAGGTATTGAGAGTGCATTGAAAGCAGCAACAAGGGCGTCAAGTTTCGCCCACAAGATAGAAATGGAAGTTGAAACCTTTGAAGACGCCATGAAAGCAGCAGAGATGGGTGCGAGTATCGTAATGCTCGACAACATGAATCCCGAAGAAGTTTCAAAGGTGGTGGCAGCATATAAAAGCCGAGGATACTACGGAAGTGTAATTCTGGAAGCGTCTGGAGGAATAGATTTCGATAACGTGGAGGAATATGCAAAGACGGGAGTGAACGTGATTTCCGCTGGAATTTTAACGAAAACTGTCAGAAGCTGTGATGTCAGTCTTGAGGTGGAGTTATGAGGCTTGGAATTATTGGCTGCGGAGCCATTGGTTCCTATATTGCCCAGGAAATAGACAAAGGCAACGTGGAGAACGTGGTCCTTAACGTAATTTACGATACTCAGGTTGATAAAGCCTTCTGGCTCTACTCTTCCCTTGAAAAGCGTCCTGTAATTGCGGAGAGTTTTGAAGAGTTCTTGAAGGGTGATATTGACGTTGTTCTGGAAGCAGCCTCCCAGGAAGCCCTCAGGGCTTATGCATTCAAGATTATTGACGCAGGGAAGGACCTCGTAGTTATGAGTGCTGGGGCTCTTGCCGATGACGAGTTCAGAGGTCGTTTGTTTGAATACGTAAAGCGAAAGGGAAGGAAAATCTACGTTCCTTCTGGAGCTGTTGCAGGACTGGACGGTCTTAAGGCTCTTTCTAATGTAAAGATCAGGAGCGCAAAGCTCACAACGAGAAAGCCGCCAGCTACTCTTGGAAGGTCGCTCACGAAACCAGAAATTCTTTTCAGCGGGTCTGCCGTTGATGCTGCGCGACTTTTTCCGCAGAATATAAATGTGGCAGTTGCCCTTGGCCTTGCTGGTGATATGCTGGAAAAGCTTGAGGTTGTGATTATAGCAGATCCGAAGGTTAAATCTAATGAGCACACCATCGAAGTTAAATCGGAGGCTGGAAATTTGAAGATAGTTCTGAAAAATGTTCCTTTCCCCAGTAATCCTAAAACCAGCTTTCTTGCTGCTCTATCCTGCCTTGAAATTTTGAAGAGTATTGGGAAAAATGTGGTTATAGGTGGTTAAAATGAAAGAGCTGGCCCTTAACATAATTGATCTTCTAAAACTCAAAAAAGTTTTCTATGGTGATGTCAGGATTGTAAAAATAGTGAATGAATATATCTCCGTGAAGGATGGGATTGTTGAGGACATTTCTCGAAGTGAGACGGAAGGTATTGGCATAAGAGTTCTTGTAAATAACAGGTGGGGATTTGCGGCGGTAAGCTCTCTTTCCATAAAAGACGCAGAGGAAGCTTTGACACGCGCAATTGAAATAGCCACGTCGCTATCAAAAGTAGGAAGAGAAGCATATCTGAGCAAAGAAGACGTATATGTAGACTCTTACGTTAGTAAGTTTCGGATAAACCCCTTTAAAGTAGTTCTTGATGACAAAATCGCGTTGCTACTTGCAGTGGATGAAGTTATGAAGAGGGGAAGGTACGTGAAGCAAAGGATTTCATCCCTTGAATTCCGCGATTTCAAACAGGTTTTTGCAAATACCGAAAGTAGCCTTATTGATCAGAGATTTGTGGATTCTGGGGCATCGTTAACTGTTCTCGCAGCAAGGCGCAATGAATTACAGCAGCGATCCTTTTCTAATGTATTAAGAAGGGGCTACGAATATGTAGAGGAACTTAATCTTACTGAGATTGCCGGGAGACTTGTTGAGGAGGTTCAGGAGCTACTCTTTGCTCCGGTCTGCCCTTCTGGCGAAATGGACGTCATCATTGCACCTGATCAGATGGCCCTGCAAATTCATGAGTCTATTGGTCATGCTCTGGAACTTGATAGGGTGCTGGGGTTTGAAGCATCGTATGCGGGTACAAGTTTTGCCTCCATTGATAAGCTGGGTACTTTCAAGTATGGTTCCGATATCCTTAATGTATTTCAGGATTCAACTATTCAATATGGCCTTGGAACCTTTGGTTATGATGATGAAGGTGTAAAGGCGCAGAAACTGCAACTGATTGAGAATGGTATACTGAGGGGGTACCTCTCCTCAAGGGAAAGTGCGTTTCATATCAAAAAGAGAAGCTCTGGCGCTGCGAGGGCTCAGGACTGGTCAAGAATTCCCATTGTGAGGATGACCAACATTAATCTTCAACCTGGAGAATCATCGCTGGAACGTATGATTGACAGCACAAAGTATGGTGTTTTGCTCAAAACCAACAAATCGTGGTCCATAGATGATAAGCGTCTCAACTTTCAATTTGGAACAGAATTGGGGTATCTTGTTGTAAATGGAAAAGTCAAGAGTATGGTCAGAAATCCTTCCTATACTGGAATTACCCCGGTTTTCTGGAATAATCTGGTGATGGTTGGTAACGAGGGAGAGTTTGAAATGTATGGAATTACGGGATGTGGTAAAGGTGAACCTGGGCAGGTAATGAGAGTGGGGCACGGGAGTCCACCTTGTAAATTTACAAATGTACAGGTATTGCCTTCTAAATGAGGAGATTTCTGAGATTCTTTCTTCTGGTTTTCCTGGTTCATTATACAGGTTGCAAAAGAAAACAGGACTTCGTTACGAAAACTTATCTTGTAATGGGAACAGTCTTGAATGTAACTCTGCCCGATTCCTGCTCAACCCTGTGTGACTCCGTATTTCAGATCTTCAAGACCATTGATTCCCTCATGAATCCGATAAAGCCCTGGTCTGATGTTTACAGGATAAACAGCTCCAGAAGCCTGGTCGCAGTGCACCCTTACACACTTGAGTGCATAAGAAAAGCCATTCAAGTATCGGAAGCTACAGGGGGCGCCTTTGACATAACAGTTGGAGCCATTGTTCATCTCTGGCACTTCGATGAACAGGGAAAGTACGTATTTCCTGAAGAAGATTCCATATTAAAATACCAAAAATACATTAATTACAGAAACATCAGAATCTCTGACGGAAAGATTGCCCTCGGACCACATCAGCGAATCACATTGGCTGGCATCGCGAAGGGTTATGCAATTCAGCTTGCGGCGGAATATCTGAAATCAAAAGGTACGTTGTCAGGTATAATAGATGCTGGAGGTGACCTGTACCTCCTGGGAAGTAAGGACGGAGCGAAATGGCGTGTGGGTATTCGAGATCCCCATGAAGAGGAAATTAATAGGGTTATTTTCCTTTCAAATGTAGCATGCTGCACTTCTGGAGATTACGAAAGGTACGTTGAACAGGGCGGACAAAGGTACAGTCACATTTTCTCTCCCTTCACGGGGTACCCGGTTTCGAGTGGTGTTCGGAGCGTTACAGTAATATATAAGGATGCGACACTTTGTGACGCGCTGGCGACAGCAATATTTGTGCTGGGACCCGAAAAGGCTAAAGATTTGCAGAAGAGTTTTGAGGGAATGGAGTATTACATTATTACTGACGATTCCACCTACCTTTCGGAGGGTTTTTCAAGGTTTTTTCAAGAATAAACTAAACTCGTGCGAAGGGACCTATTTCGTAGACGTCATTTCCGAAGACGTCGATACCCACAATGACAGGGAAATCCTGGACTGTGAGCTCGTATATAGCTTCAGGACCAAGTTCTGGGTAGGCTACTATTCTACACGAATTTATTCTTGTGGAGAGCAGAGCTCCGGCACCGCCTGTGGCGATCAGGTAAACTCCCCGGAATTTTTTCAGGTACTCTTTTACTTCTTCACTTCTCTTCCCTTTTCCAATAAATCCCTTAACTCCGTTTTCCAGGAGAAGTGGTACGAAAGGGTCCATCCTGTAGGATGTGGTGGGTCCTGCTGAACCTATCACTTTTCCAGGAGGCGTAGGTGTTGGTCCACAGTAGTAGATTACAGATCCATGGAGGGGGAAAGCGTTAAATTCATTGCTGAGCAATTGTTGCTGTATCCTCCGGTGAGCTGCGTCTCTTGCAGTATATATTATACCCGAGAGTAAAAGGCGTTGGCCTGCTTTAAAAGCTCCGACGGTTTCATTGTCGAAAGGAACAGTAACTTCAATCGTCGACATGTGGAAATTTTAAAACATTGGTATTTTACATTCAAGTTCTAATTTGGGCATACAATCAAATCACATGGCTTCCTTCGTCAGGACCTATTTTTTTCGGGTTCTTTCCTTTACAATATTTCTGTGAAAAAACGGCTTATCCTCTCGGTGGTAGTTGGCGTTTGTTCAGTTGTGTTATTTGTGTTCATTATAATATCTGCGATTCATTCTTACAGAATTAGGAAAAGGGCCTGGTATATTGAAAATGTGAATCCAGGAATCAGAGTTGAAGTGGTGAATGCCACAGGGGTTAGCGGGCTTGCAAGGAAAATAACATTTCTTTTGAGGCAAGATGGGTTTGACGTAGTTTACTATACCAGCAGCAGAGATACAATAGGCAAAACAGTAATTGTTGAGAGGTCTGACTCAACCCTTTCCCATGCGAAGTACCTCGCAAAGTGGTTGGGATGCGATGAAGTCACTCTGGAATGGGACTTTGACAAGATTTCCGATTGCGCCATAATAGTTGGAATGGATTTTCACAAGTACTTTCCCGGGGTTGATACTGCAAAGATTGTTTATTGATTGCCGGGAGGGCTGTAGTTTGGCGATTCTTTTGTAATCATAATGTCATGAGGATGCGATTCTCTTACACCAGCATGGGTAATTCTTATAAATCTTGCTTTAGTTCTGAGCTCTTCCAGGGTTTGTGCTCCGACATAGCCCATTCCCGATCTTAATCCTCCGGTAAGCTGGTACACGACGTCGGCTACTTTTCCCCTGTATGGCACCATCCCTTCAACGCCTTCAGGTACAAATTTTGTCTGACCTTCCTGGAAGTACCGGTCTTTGCTACCCTGAGACATGGCACCTAAAGACCCCATACCTCTGTACACTTTGAATTTTCTCCCTTCGTAAAGGATTGTTTCGCCGGGGCTTTCGTCAGTTCCTGCAAACAGACTTCCTATCATACAGCAAGAAGCACCTGCCGCAAGGGCTTTCACAACGTCTCCTGAGTACCTGATTCCGCCATCGGCAATGATGGGAATATTCCTTTTCTTTGCTGCTTCAAAACATTCTAATATTGCTGAGAGCTGAGGAACCCCCACTCCTGCCACTATTCTTGTAGTGCATATAGAACCGGGGCCAACTCCAATTTTAACACCATCTACCCCAGCATCAATAAGGGCTTCACAGCCTTCTTTTGTAGCAACATTTCCTGCAACAACTGGAGTATCAAAGTTCTCTTTTACCCACTTGACTGTATCCAGGACCTTTTTGTGATGCCCATGAGCTGTGTCAATTACAATAACGTCACATCCAGCATCGATCAATTTCTTCACTCTTTCTCGTGAGTCCTGTCCAGTTCCGCATGCCCCAGCCACCCGTAACCTCCCATGGGAGTCTACGTTAGCCTCTGGATATTCGAGTTTTCTGAGGATGTCTTTAAACGTAACAAGGTATCGGAGTTTCCCTTCTTCATCAATTACTGGAAGTTTCTCTACCTTATGCTTTCTCATTATTTCCCGTGCCTCTTCCATAGTGATTCCAGGTTTTGCAGTAATCAGGTTAGTGCTCATTACGTCTTTGAGTAGTTTATCAGGAATGTCCTCAAAGAGAAGGTCTCTCCTTGTAACAATGCCAAGAAGAATTCGGTCTTCTCCAATTATTGGAATACCAGAAATTCCTTTTGAATTCATCAGATCCAGGGCATCTTTGATTGTGTTATGGGGCTTTAGTGTGAATGGGTCTTCGATAAACCAGCTCTGGGCTCTTTTGACTTTCCTGATCTCTTCGGACTGCCTGTCGGGGGACATATTGCGATGGATTACTCCCAGACCTCCAAGTCTTGCCATAGCAATTGCCATCTCAGATTCTGTAACAGTGTCCATCGCAGCCGACACCAGAGGTATATTCAGTGGAACATCTCGGGCAAAGAGGGTTTTAAGGTCCGTTTCAGCAGGCATTACGCTGCTTTCTGCCGGGATAAGCAGCACATCATCAAATGTGAGGCCTTCTTTAAATTCCATTTATTTATTATACTGGGGGACAGGGATTCGAACCCCGACCGGCTGATCCAGAGTCAGCTGTCCTGCCAGTTAGACGATCCCCCAGTGGTAGCGCCACCGGGATTTGAACCCGGGTCTCCTGGCTGAGAACCAGGTATCCTTAGCCAGACTAGACGATGGCGCCTTGCAATTCAATTATTATAATCCAACACCACTGAAAGGACAAGTAAAGATGTTGGATGTCCTATGGAGTTTGATTTACTTAATCAACCTTGTTATAATTACCTCATGTTTTACTCCGAAATTCGTTTAATGAGGCTTTTGAAATCTTCGGGCATTGACGTTGAGGGAGTGGATTATGTGCACAATATTCTTTTTTCAAAGCTGAATCAGGACTTGCATGGTGTTCAACACGATACTGAAGGAGCTTTTGCACTGGGAGAATCTGTGGTTTACATTTCCTGGCCGAGATCTCTTATTTTCCGAGGGCCTTCTGATAAGGAAAAGCTTATTCAATGGCTTAACAGGCATTCTAGCTTTGTAGAGTTCATAATTGACATTCTTAAGAGTCGTTTTGTTTTGTTGAGTATCAACGATCTGATAAAGAGTCTTGGTGATGTGCGCGATTACTATGAAATCTACAGCAGGATTATTTCTGATATTTGCAAGTTGACCTATTCAACAATTGGGGCGTTGACGGTATACGATAAGTCAAGTAATATGCTGTTTGGTAAAGCAAGCGGTTACATTAATACAGAACTTCATGGGAATGTTGATATAGAGAACTACTTTAACTTTCCCCTTATTCCTGATACTGCTGCTGCAACAGCTCTTGAATTGAGGGATATTCTGGTAATAAACGATACTTGGAGCGAAAGGAGAATCTTGAAGAAGTTCGTTGAGTACTACAAAGTTGCAAGGGTTATCGTTGTTCCACTTTTTGTGGAAGAAGAGCTTTTTGGTTTCATTTATCTTGGACGATTTCAAGGGTTACCTTCTTATGTTGATGATGATATTGAAGTTTTGAGGATTTCTATTCCTTATCTTCTGGGCGTTCTAAAATTACTTAGGTATCAGGAGGATTCAATCCGAAGACTAAAAGCTCTACTTTTCGTGAAAACCCTCTCTGAGGATATCCTGACTGAGACAAACCTCGGAAAGATTTTTGATATTGCAAGAGAATATTGTAAGGAGATTCTGAAAATGGAAAATTGTGCCTTTTTCAAATTTGATGAAATGGAGCTTCATTTACTTTATAATCATGGCTTTAATCGGAAGGACCTTGATAGATTCGAAATCCGCAATGAATGCCTCCGGGAACTTGTAAAATTCAATACGGAAGAACAATTGAGATTCGGATGCATTAATAAGTCCGTGGCCAATGAATGCGGCTACAAGTTGCTTCTGACGATCCCCTTGATTATCGATACTCGCCCTGAGATTATTGCCCTTATTGGTTCTAAAAGTAAGGAAATTATGAGCAGCGAGGATGTTGAGTACGTGAAAGTTCTGTGGAATTCCCTCGGGATTGCTATGAAAAATCTTTCTCTTTATGAGAAGAGTGTGGAGACTCTCGATCGTATTATAGATGTACTTTCTCAACTGGAAAGTAAGAAAGACATTTTCACTGCGAGTCATTCCCGGGATGTAGCAGAGTTTTCGCTCAGGATTGCAGAGAAGTTAGGTTTGACAAGCGAGGAAAAGAAGAACATTTACCTTGCAGGTCTTTTGCACGACATTGGGAAAGTTATTGTAGAGAAATCAATCCTGTTGAAGGACGGTCCTCTTAATGATGTAGAGTGGGAGGAAATTAAGGGGCATCCAAATATTGGAAAAGAGATTCTCAAAAGCGTTCCGGGCCTTGAGCAGGTTTCAATATATGTCGAGTCTCATCATGAAAGGTTTGATGGGACCGGTTATCCGCTTGGCCTGCGCGGAAAGGGGATTCCATTAGGCGCAAGAATCCTTGGCATCGCTGATGCAGTTGTAACTATGCGCTCTGATAGGCCATATAGAGGCGCTTTGAATCGCGAACAGGTGATCCACGAATTGAAAAGAGAGCAGGGAAAGCAGTTTGACCCCGATCTTGTGGAGATCGTAATCAAGATTCTTGAAGAACAGGAACAATTTGATCAAAAATTTCAGTGAAGCAGCAATGACTCTAATTCTTGAAAAATTGTATTAGATTTTTTAGTTCGACAAGAACTTCATTGATGGGTTTTGTATCGAAAAAACGACGTCCGGTAATTTCGTTGGCATAACTTTTGTACATATCGCTAATTAGTTGCTTCCACTCAGGAGGAAGCGGAGGAGGGTTTTCTCCAACAAGTTTCTTCCAGTTCTGCCTATCTTCCTTCTTTGCGTTTTCAATTTCGCTGTACCATCGAGTAGAGCGGTAATATATTCTCAGCACTTCCTTACTGAAAGGAATCCCTTCATAAGTAAATCTACATTCGTCTAAGGCCCCTATGGCATCCACCAACATCAGATTTCTGTTCTCATCCAGTCCAAATTCGAATTTGCCATCTTCGTTGTAAAGCCCGAGAGTTCCTGCTTTCTCTGAAATAAGTTCATTTAGCCTCAAGGCTACCCTCTTAAGTTCCATGAATTCGCCCTCGCTAAGGCCGCTGATATTATATGCTTCGTCTTCCTTGAGATACCTGTCTGTGATTTCGAGTTTTGTTGAGAAGTCAAGAATTGGTCTTTCCAGTCTCGTATTTGGTTCGGGTATTCCCTTTAATCCCACATCTTCTGGGGCTATCTCACCGGACCGTAGCCTCTTGAGGAGTGAAGAGCCCTCCGGGATGCTGTTTCTGTAGATCACTTCAAGGGGGATTAGGAAGTTAGATTTTAGATATTTGAAAGGTGAATAATCATAATTAATGCCGTCAAATTTGGGCTTTATAACTCTGACCATTTTGAATTCCATTACGTTGGTTGGTTCGGTAAGTTCACATAGTTTTTTCACCCGCTCATCTTCAACGATGCCAATATAATGGGTTTTGATTCCAAGGCGTTCTACAACTTCAAAAAAGTGACAGGTAACTAGACAGATAGCTTTTCCCTTATCTGGAATGAGATCGGGCATTTCCCCCCAGTCGAAGACCGAGTATCTGTCAGAGAAAACGAATCTCCCAATTCCTGGAGAATCTTCTGATGGAGTTCGTATAATTTTCAGGTCCTTAACGCTGCCCATCGAAAAGCTCCTTATCGGCTTTCTCAATTTCTTCCTGAAGTTTTTTTCTATACTGTCGAACTGCCTCTCTGACTTCGTCGCTTTTCAGTCCAATAATTTTTGCAGCGGCAAGGGCAGCCTGATCGGGCTCTAAAACCACCATTGGAGCTACTCCTTTTGGCATTCTAAGAGAGGAGTACAGGTCCACTCCGGAGAACTGCTCAGAATATGGTGGACAAGCAATTACAGGTTTAGAAGTATGTGAATCAACGAATCCACTGAGCGCGTTGCTTTTTCCCGCAACAGTAATGAAAACATCTGCTTCTTTTTCGTATTCGTTTAATATTTCAAGAACCTTTATAGGAGTTTTGTGAGCGGAAGCAATCCTCATGATGGAGGGAATTCCAAACTTCTCAAGCTCTTTCCTGATCGCCCCGCAATGGGGAATGTCCGCTTTGGAGCCCATTATTATTACAGCGAGGGGCATAAAACCTCCTTCTAAAAAAACGATGCTTAGAACAGAACTAAACTGGGCCGTGCAGGACTCGAACCTGCGGCCACCGGATTAAAAATCCGGTGCTCTACCTCCTGAGCTAACGGCCCGCAAAGTTAGATTATAAAGGGGGCGTTCCGTACTATCAAAAACTCATGGCATAGAAGGTGCCGTCTCTTGCTGCCAGGAATAGACGGTTTCCCCAGAAGACAGGTGCTGTCTCGAGAATTCTGGGTATTGGGAGTACCCACACAAGGTTTCCACTCCGAACGCTAAGACAGTAGAGCTCTCCAAAGTCTCCTGCACCGGTTGTGGTTGTTACAAAAACAAACGAATCTACTATAACTGCGGTAGAGAAAATCAGATTTCCAGTATTGAAATCCCAGATCCTCATACCTGTTCTATTGTTGTGGCAAAATACCCTGCCGAAGGCAGTAGTATAAATGGAGAAGGAATCCTGGATAGTGGGGCTTCCCACAACGGGTTCCATCAGGTTGAAAGACCAGAGCAACACGTTTTTCTTTGCATCGTAGCAACCTATCTCTCCAGTATTATTCCCATAGAAAATTTTTCCTTCGTACAGTACCGGATAGCTTTCGATCGGTCCTGAAGTCTTGAAATTATTGATTTCAATACCATTAGAACGATTTACCACGTAAAGTTTCCCGGAAAGGTCTGCAATATAAAGGTTCGCTTCGTCAACAATGGGAATGTTTTTAACCATTCCTTCTGTAGTGAATTTCCATTCGACCTTATCCTGATTTATGTTGTAAGCATAGACGCCTTCCTGGAATACTGGAACATAGATTACCTCACCAAAAGCGACAGGAGGAGAAGCAATTCCCCCTGTAAAGGTTTTTGTTCTAATAATTTGACCAGATGTATTGAGGACGTACAAAATTCCCTCAAGGGTTCCGACAATGATGTTGTTATTGGCAATCACAGGGGTGTGCAATATTGACCCCTTAAGACTTACGTTCCAGAGGATATTTCCCGAAAAATCAATGGCGTAGAGCTTGCCATCAGCTGTTCCCGCGTATATGGTTCCGTTGCTTACAGCTGGCTGAGCTGGAGTGCCCTGAAAATTTCTGGACCATTCAATTCTTGGTGGTTGAGTGGAAATCTGAGCTCTAACGTCGTAGTTGTGCGCAGGATTCCCCATATAAACTGGGTAAATGACCTGGGCTTTTTCTTCGGGTGCAAAAAAGAACTTCCTGTAAACTCCGAAAAGAATTCCCAAAACTACAAGAACTGCTGCTGCAATAACGGGTACGGGAGACTTTTTCTTTATTTTTACCGTCTTAATCGAAGACGGAGCTTCGGTTTCGACAACTTCCTTTTCTTCTTCCATAAGTTTTTCTTCTAAAGGTTCTACAGTTTCCGTACTAATGATTTCAAGACCCTGTTTTTCGAGTTCTTCAAGTATTTTTGAGGCTTCCTCAAGGTTTATTTCTTCGATCTGTCCTATTTTTGAAGCATCTTCTTCTGCACCCACCAGTACAGTTTCTTTTATGCCGAGCCTTTGATTAATCTGTTCTGCTGTTTTACTCATTTTTGCCAGGAGTTCGTCGTATTCTTTAACTTTCTTTATAACTTCCATTAATCTGTTTCGCGCTGCTTGCTCCTCGGTGCCTCCCATTCGGATTTTGATTACCAGTTTCCCCGCTTCTTCTTCCAGAGAGTTCTTTTGGGACTCAACTTCTTTGATGCTTTCAGAGATGAAATCTCTTATTTTTTCCAGTCTATTGTAAAGTTCTTCGAGGGGTTTTAAATAAGCCTGTGCTTTTCCTTCAAAACGCTTGTTTCTAAGTTCCTCTTCCTGGTGAAGTAACTCCTGCACCGATACAACGTTTTCAACTTTTATACTCGCTGGAGGTGCCATTTTCTTTATGCTCTCAAAATCTTCTTCGGTTTCCGCTTCGAGAATAGCTTTACATTGATTGTACGTATGTTGTGAAAGGGCAATTTGCTTGGCGATCTTGGCAAGTTCTGCTTTTCCTTTCTCTGTGGGGATTTCGCCGAGAAGAATATCAATTTTCGTTTTATTATACTCCATGTTAAGGTCTTTCAAAGTTCTTTCCAGATCTTCAAGTTGCTGTTTCACTGATGTCAGTAAGTCTTCCAATTCCTTTCCCAGAAAGTTGATTTCTTTCTCGTAATCGCCCTTGAGGATCTTGAATTGTTTCTCGGTAATCTCACCTTTGTTGTAAAATTCGTTAAGTTTTGAAAGGGCTCTGGTAACAGAGCTGTGTTTTTCCTTAAGATCCTCAACTTTCTCAATAACATTTCTCAGGTCCATATTAGGATTATAACATCACTCTTTCAGAAAGTCAATAGCTACATAATCAATAAAATTAGTCTTTATTAGTTTTCCTTGGGTGGTGGAGCTGCGTCCTGGCTAACGTCCAGAAATAGTGTTTCTTGAATATGCCTATGGTTGTTCATAAACCATAACTTCGAATATTTCCGATGCCCCACACCATAAACCTGTGAAGACCTTTAACTGCTTAAGGCAATTTTATGCGAAGATTGAGAATGCACCTTGTTTTCAGTCGCAGACCTAAAAATGAATTTTCAGAGAATCCAGGATTACTCCATTTTTTAAGCATGTATAAATGTTTCTCCGCCAGAAAATTAAACTCGCCGTGAGTGGAGCCTGTTGAGTGACAATTCAGCATCCGGAGACTATTGGATTTTGTGAATAACTTCATTGCTTTAGAATAGTTGCACTGGAGGTTCGGATGATTTATCTTTTTGGAGCTGGAAGGCAGGGATACGTGACCCTTGAGACTTTAAAAGATCTTGGAATATATGATGTGATAGCTGTGGAGAGGGATGAAAAAAACGCAGCCCAGGCGCAGGCTCTCGGATACAGAGTAATAGGCAGTTCTTTCGATTCTCCAGAAATCAGCAAAGTTGTAAAAGAAGGTGACCTGATCCTTAATTGTCTTCCTGCAAGATTTGGAGACAAAGTTCTGAAGTTTGCTGCTTCCAGGAAGGCGCATTGCATTGATATCTCATATATGGAGGAAGACCCTTTTGATTATGAAGAGGATGCCTTGAGGATGGGTCTAAAGTTTATAGTTGACGCCGGTTTTGCTCCAGGGGTCTCAAATTTTCTAATTGGTTAGGGATACAGAAAATTCGGAGGTGTATTTGACAGGATCACTATAAAAGTGGGCGGGATTCCTGCCAAACCGATTCCTCCCTTTAATTATTATTTGACGTGGTCGCCAGAAGACCTGCTGGAGGAGTACAGAAGGCCTGCTAGGATAAGGATTGGAGGGACCATTCAGGTTGTTCCTGCCCTCTCCGGAGTTAAAGAGGAGGTTTTCGCAGGGATAGGCGGGAAATTCGAATCCTTCTATACCGATGGTTTGAGAACGCTATTAAGGACGATTTCTGATGTTCCTAATCTGGAAGAGAAAACGGTTCGTTACAGAGGACATGCTGAAATTTTTAGAGTATTAGTAGAAATTGGTCTTCTGAATAAGGATTGCCCAATTTACGAAGTATTTCGGGATTGGCTTTGGGATAGGTTGAAACAGGGTAGCGAGGAGGATCTTGCTATTTTAAGGATTGAGTTCTGGAGAGATGGTACTGTAAGTGGTTTTGAACTAATTCACTACTATAACATGGATAGAAAGCGAACTGCTATGAGTGAGTTAACCGGGATTCCGCCAGCTATTCTTACGAAGATGTTTTTAGATGGAAAGATTAATCAAAGTGGTGTTTTGCCTCTGGAACTGCTTGGCTTAAATGATGAATTTTCCCATGAGTTTCTTGGGCATTTAAAGAAATCAGGAATTCAATTTTCTGAATTTTGAAGGTTCGTGGTGCTTGAGGCGCCTGGCAGTGTGTCGTAAACGTTCAATGTGTCCTGTGGTGTTTCATGATATATACCGAGTGAATCTTTAGAAAGTGAATCATGTGTAGATTTTGTTACATTACTGTCATACTCTTCTGAAATGATATTCCTCAATTTCATTATGTAAAGAATCTTTTCTGCCCTTTGACTTATGTATCTTGATGGGTTAACGGGAGAATATTTCTGCGGGTTTGGTAAAACAGCAGCAAGTAAAGCAGCTTCCTCAGGGGTGAGGGTAATTGCTGGTTTTGAAAAGTAGTATTCTGATGCAGCTTCAATACCAAATATACCCGGACCCCATTCGGCAACATTAAGATAAAGCTCTAGGATTCTTCGTTTGGACAGAGTTTTCTCAATCCTCACTGTCAGAATCGCTTCGTGAATTTTTCTTACGAGACTTTTTCGTGGTCCAAGAAACAGATTCTTCGCGAGTTGCTGGCTTATAGTACTCCCTCCATATTTTAATTTCTTTTTCTTAATATTCTTCTCTATGGCGAGTTTGATTCCTTCAAGGTCAAATCCTTCATGCTGGAAAAATTTATCATCTTCTGAGATCAAAACTGCTTTTACCAGGTATGGTGATATTCTCTTTAGTGGCACCCATGTATGGGATATCCTAATATTTTTCCCCTGCGATTTCCACTGATGGATCCTGTAGATCATCAGAGCCGTTTGAACAGGATTCTCAGACTCCAGAGATTTTACCCTGAAAAGAAATGGATATGCAAAAAGATACAGAAAAAATATAAAAAGTCCGCAAAAAACAAAATACTTAAACACTTTCATTGTAGTGTATTAATTTTAATCGATACACCTGGGAAAACGCACGAAATAGCATTAAATCCACTCGCGAGAAACGTTCTTCCTTTACAGTTCGCCTTTATGATGCTATTAATTCAATAAACAGTTCTGGAGGTTTTTGAATAATGAGAATGGACAAATTTACTGAGGGCGCTCAGGAGGCTCTTATACGGGCACAGGAGGCGCTGGTAAAATTCAAGCACAATCAACTGGATGTTGAACACATTTTTTACGGGCTTCTGGAGGAAGAAGGAGGGGTGGTTTCTCAAATATTTGAGAAGCTAAATATACATCCTGTATTGGTTAAGGAAAAACTGAAAGAGGCTCTTTTAAAGGTACCACAGACGGAGATTCAGGGATCCAGGCCCGTTCAGATTTATATCACACCAAGAGCACAGGACGTCCTCCAACAGGCATTCGTGGAAGCCGAAAAACTGAAGGACGAGTATGTTGCCCAGGAGCATTTTCTTCTCGCAATTGAAAATTCAGCTGGTGGCCCTTCAGCAAGGATTCTGAAGGAATTTGGGATCGACCGTGAAAAGATTTACAAAGCTCTTTACGAGATTCGCGGCAGTCAGAGGGTTACTGAACCCACCGCTGAAAGTAAATACAATGCTCTTGTGAAGTATACCGTCGATGTTACAAAACTTTCGGAAACCGGGAAACTTGATCCTGTAATAGGTCGAAATGATGAAATAGAAAGGGTAATTCAAATTATTCTGAGAAAAACCAAAAACAATCCTGTTCTAATTGGTGAACCGGGTGTGGGGAAGACTGCCATTGTACATGGGCTCGCCCAGAGAATCCATGAGAAGAAAGTACCTGATTTTTTAAGAGATAAAAGAATTCTTATGCTTGATATGGGTGCTCTCCTTGCAGGTTCGAAGTTCAGGGGTGAGTTTGAAGAGAGATTGAAGGCGGTGATAGATGAAGTGAAGCGGCAGAAAGACCGTATCATTCTTTTCATAGATGAACTTCATACGATAGTTGGAGCAGGCGGTGCAGAGGGAGCTATAGATGCTGCCAACTTATTGAAGCCGTGGCTTGCATCGGGGGAGCTCAGAGTTATTGGAGCGACCACTCTTGACGAGTACAGGGAGCGAATAGAAAAAGATGGCGCGCTGGAAAGGAGATTTCAGCCTGTCTATGTAAAGGAACCTTCTATTGAGGAAACGGTAGAGATATTAAGAGGGTTGAAAAACAAATTTGAGGAACATCACAGAGTTAAAATTCTTGACTCTGCAATAATCGCTTCGGCGAAACTTGCAGATAGATATGTTCAGGGCAGGAAGTTACCAGATAAGGCAATAGATCTTCTGGATGAAGCCTGTTCGTATTTAAGGATAAAACTTTCAGATATGCCAGAGGACATAAAGGCTCTGCAGAATAGAATTGCCTCATTGAGGGATCAGATAACTCTAATGGATCAGTTCAGCAACAGAGGAGAGGTTGAGAATCTGAAGAAACAGGTAGAATTCCTGGAAAAAGAGCTTGAAGGGAAGAAGGAAACATGGTTAAGGGAAAAGAACATGGATGATTTTGTTGACGAAAATGACATCGCTTACGTAGTCTCCAGATGGACGGGTATTCCTGCCATGAGGCTTCTTGAAGATGAGGCAAAGAGGTTGCTTTATGTAGAGGATGAACTCAAGAAGAAAGTGAAGGGACAGGATTATGCTATAAAGGTAGTTGCAGAGGCTATAAGGCGTTCAAGAGCCGGACTTGGTCAGAGAAACAGACCCATTGGCGTTTTTATGTTCCTTGGCCCCACCGGTGTTGGAAAAACCCACCTCGCCAGACAGCTTGCATGGTTCCTTTTCAACGACGAAGATGCGCTCCTTCGTATTGATATGTCTGAGTATATGGAAAAGCACGCCGTTTCAAGGCTTATCGGAGCGCCTCCAGGATACATTGGCTTTGAGAGAGGTGGGCAGCTCACGGAGGCTGTCAGACGAAGACCCTATCAGGTGATCCTTTTTGATGAGATTGAGAAGGCACATCCAGACGTATTTAACATAATGCTTCAGATTTTCGATGCCGGCAGACTGACCGATGCACAGGGACATGTTGTAGATTTCAAAAATACCCTGATAATTATGACATCCAACATTCAATATCAGTTCTCCGAAGGGCCTCAGATTGGATTTATTAAGAAAGATTCTGAACTTACGAAGGTTCATCAGTCCAGGGTAAATTCAATAATGCCAGAACTTCTAAAATTCTTCAAGATTGAATTCTTGAACAGGATAGACGAATTCGTGTTCTTTAACGCCCTCGGTCACAAAGAAGTTAAAGAGATTGTGGAACTTCAGCTTAAAGAAGTGCAGGACAGTCTCAAAGAAAATGGAATTGAAGTATCCTGGACAGAAAAATTAGTGGAGTACCTATCCGAAGCGGGCTACAATCCTGACCTTGGCGCAAGGCCTTTGAGGAGATCTATCCAGGTGTATGTCGAAAATCCGATAGCTGATAAAATTCTTGCGGGTGAGTTCAAAGCAGGAGACAGGATTGTAATAGATTACGATGGGGAAGTGAAGTTTGAAAAAGCCCCCTTAGAATAGTCATTCATAGAGATTTTTTGAAGATTTGATGAATGAATCTCTGCTACGCGAATCTAAAGACTTTTTCCAGTTATCTTCCGACTCTGGGGGATTTTCTAAGCCAGCTCCTAAAAAGGAAATGCTTTGTCTCTATTTTGTATGTTGAAAGCAGAATCGATGCAACAAGTTCCCTATTTATCAGGAAAATCACAAAGAACAGCCCCTGAACGAGATACACAGGAACATTCATACCTTTTGCTACTCCCGGAGCATCTCCTCCGTAGAGGAAGGGTCCGACAGAAAGATTTAAAGGATCTGTAATGAGCAGAACTAGCGTTGTGTAGAACAACAGAGCCTTAAGGTTAACATTTCTTAAAGAAGCTGTTTTTTCTGAGTTAATGAGCAAAATATATCCGAGGATTATTGTTATGATACTACTCATTCCCGAGATTAAAGTCCAGTGAAACCCGCTTCTCTCAGGGACCGGTGTTTTGTAAACCACTTCTGGACCAATAGTCGCAAATCTAAGTCCTTCAAATTCGTCGAAAAAAAGGGATGTTAGGAGGTGAGAACCTTCATGAAGAATTTGATACAGAATTACGGCAAGAAGAAAGAACACCCAGCTTCTGGTGAGATTTCTTTTCTCAGTGTCGGTCACTGGGATATTTCCAGTCTTTGTCAAGGCACATACGGGATAGCCTGGTAATTGTGGGGATCTTTCTTTTGTGCTCAGAAGAAACCACTCTTCTATAGATGTCCATTACTGCATCTCTCGGAATACCAAGGACTTTGCAAGTTTCGCGAACGGAGAGTTCCAGTTCTACGAGGCAGTAAAGAACCCTGTCAATCTCATAGTAGGTGTGGCCAAGTTCGTCTTCGTCGGTTTGACCGACCCACAGACCTGCAGTGGGTTTCTTCCTTATAATTTCCGTTGGGATTCCAACATAGTCTGAAAGCTGCCATACCTGGGTTTTGTAAAGATCTCCAATTGGATAGAAATCAACTGCAATATCGCCATATTTTGTGCCATATCCAAGCAAGAGTTCGGTTTTGTTGGAAGTGCCGATTACGAATCCGTTTAACGTATTGGCGTAGAGATAATTCATTATCATTCTAATTCTTGGTTTTACGTTCGCAATTGCGAGTCTTTCGTTTTTGTTGGGTCCTTTGATTTCTTCATAACGCTGGTTAAACCACTCAATAGCTCCGTTAATCGGAATGATGCGGTAATTTATATCAAATTTTCTAACCAGTTCCATTGCATGGTCGATATCCTCTTGACTTGAAACGCCGGTTTCAGGCATTATTAAGCAGAGTAATTTATCTTTTAGGGCTTCTTTGCTCAAAACAGCAACAAGGGAAGAATCAACTCCTCCTGAAAGGGCCACTATCCCAAGGGAGACTCTGAGTTTTTCAAGACGGTCTTTAATTGAATGAACTATAATTTTCCTGTAAAGCTCAAGCTCTTCTTCCTTCAGGTAAATGTCTATATCCATCGTGTCATCTCCTCAAAGGCCCTAAGTACTTCTTCAAGGATTTCTTTTCTGACTTCGCGGATTCTGATATCTCTTCTTCGTAACCTTTTGGATTCCTCGAGGTCCACGGTGACGGTATCGTAATCAGTTTCTATAATCTTTAACCTTTTTACAACTTTCCCTGAGGCTGAATATACTGCACTACCACCCCAATAAGTAACTCCTTCCTGGACACCGCTCATATTCACGAAGACAATTGGAAGGATGTTGTCAAGTACCCTTACTTTGAGAAAATCCTCCCAGATTTCGACTTTTCCTCTATCGAAGGGAGATGCAGAGAGAACAAAAATCAGCTGGGCTCCCCTAAAGGTTAAAGCTCTTGCAGCTTCAGGGAACCAAACATCCTCGCTTATGAGAATCCCAATCTTTCCAAAAGGGGTCTCAAATACCGGAAGTAAAGATCCCGGTTTAAAGTATTTCTTTTCGTCAAACAATCTGTAGTTCACCAGCTGGGTTTTTGCGAATCTTCCCTGAATTCTTCCTTCACCAATCAAAGCCGCTGCGTTATAGAAGAAACCACGCTCATCCTTCTCTACATATCCCACGACCGCCCAGATGCCGATTCTGCCAGCCTCTTCCACGATGTGTGCAAGTGCGTCAAGATTCTCATCCACTTTGTCCAGGTAGATATCCCCAGAACCGTACCCGATTGTTGCAAGTTCAGGAAATATAACAATCTCAGCACCTTCGTTCTTTGCTATCTTCAGGGAATTTATTATTTGAGACTTGTTATATTCTATATCCCCAAGTCGTGCAGAGATCTGCGCAAGTCCAACGCGAACACTCTCTTTCATATGTATCAATGTTAAGAGCTTATATTCGTTAATTCAACTGTTTTCTCAAAATTGCAGGTTAAAACTCTTATCAAGTCTTCCTGTGAAGTACCATCTGCCTTTAGAGCCTTTCAGGTCTGGGACATCGTAAGTTACTTCGAAGGAACCTGAAGCCCCCTTGGTATCGAAAAGTGTCACACCCGTTTTGACCCTCGCTCCGAAGGAATGTTCATCATGATCTGAATAGTCGTAAAGATGGTAGGCAATGCCAGCCCCTGCATAGGGCTGAAAGTATCTGGTTTTATATGCTAAGTTTGCTGTGACCGGAAGAGCGAATTCTTTATAATCATTTCTGAAAACATATTCCCCACTCCCCTCCATGAAGAAGAAGTTTACTGGGTAGAATCCAGCGGTAATGCCAATGACGGGGTATGCATTTCCGTTTTCAAATAGCACGGATGTGTTTGCACCAATTCGAAACATGGAGCCCGCTGTGCGGGCTGAGAGCACCGAAACTCCAATCAGTATTATAAACAGCGACCTTTTAATCATAGTAATATAAGTATAATGCAATACAGGGAAAGTTATACGTTCCGTGCCTTTTTTCTTTTTCAAATGAAGTCTTGGTCTGTGCTTTAAAATTAGTATCAATATTGAGGAGGAAGTATGAGAGTGGACCTGAGAAAGGTAACTATGTATATTTTGTGTGCTGCAACATGTTCATTATCCTGGGGACAGGAGGGCAATGGGGCTGGCTGGAAGGCTGATGGCATTATTGGAAAAACTGAATACAAGTATGTTGTGGAACTGAAACCGGGTGAATTCTTTTTTTACTATTTTATCGATAGCCTTTATATCTATGCTGCAGTAAAGGTGAAAAGCAAGGGATGGGTCGGTCTCGGAATAGATCCCGAGGTGGCAATGAAAGGTGCGGATATGATTATTGCATATGACGAAGGGAGTAAGGTGAAGATCATAGATGCATATTCCAGAGGAATCTACGGTCCTCACAAGGCAGATACCGATTTTGGAGGGAGGGAGGATTTGATTGTTTCAGCTGGGAAAAGAGATTCTCTATATGTAGTGGTGGAGTTCAAAAGGCTCCTTGATACCAGAGATCCCTTTGACAGGCCCGTTGCTGAGGGGAAAAAGGTTAAAATCATCTTTGCCTCTGCCAGGGACAGCAATCTGAAAAGAAAGCACGATGTGTTCAAGGGTTCAACTACAATTCAGATTGGGAGGTGATATCTTGATTGTCCTTCATCTGGTAGCAAATTTGTTAGCGTTGTTTTCGGTAATTATGGCAGTTATCTTTGCGAAGAGGCACAATCTAAGAAGGCACCATTTCTTTATTTTTGTAACAATTGTACTGATGACCTTTGCGGTAGGTTTTATGCTCGTTCTCTTTAGGGGTTTAGCGAATGTTCATTGCATTCTTGGATTAGCTATATACATATACGTTTCCTTTACGTTGCTCAGTGGGATTCTTTTCAGAAGAAGAAAGTTGAGTAGAAATGTTCACAGAATTTACGGAATCCTTGCAATTTCGCTTGTTGCAGCCCAGATTTTTTATGGACTCCTAAAAAGCAGGTTTTTCAATTAAAATAGTGATTGTGATCAAGACTTTATAATATTTTTATGAGATTACTCTTGATTGATGGTGCTTCGCTGGCTTACAGATCCTATTTTGCATTTAAAGACAAACCACTCATAAGTAGCAAGGGAATCAAAACCAGTGCGCCCTACGCTTTTACAAACTCTTTGCTCAAGCTCCTGAATGAGATAAAGCCGACACATATTGCTGTTATATTTGATGCAAAGGGTAAAACTTTCCGGCACGAGATCTTTGAAGACTATAAGGCCCAGAGGCCAAAGACACCTCTTGACCTTGTAATACAGTTGTCCTATATTAAAGAAATACTTGATGGATTCAACATAAAGAGATTTGAAATTCCTGAGGTGGAAGCTGATGATGTGATTGCTTCTCTCGGTAAAGAGGCTGAACGACGGGGAATGGAGGTCTTCATTGCTTCTTTGGATAAAGATCTTTTTCAGCTTGTGAGTGAGCGCATAAAAATCGTTGACACGAGGCAGGGAGAAGTTAAGATTCTAACTGAAAAAGACATTGAAGATAGGTTTGGTGTTAAACCTCAGGACATTCCGATTCTTCTTGCTCTAACAGGTGATAAGATTGATAACGTCCCGGGAATCCCGGGCATAGGAGAAAAAACTGCTGCAGAACTCATAAGAAACTATGGAAACATCATTGAAAGGATGGAAAGTCCTGACGTAAAAGACGAGATAATTGAACACATAAAGTCCTACAAGGATAGGTTCTTTGAGGCACTTAGCCTTGTTAAACTCAGGGATAACATCCCAATAGAATTCGATCTAGAGGATTTAAGAGTCAGGGAGTGGAATAAGGAGAAGCTTTTCAAGGTTTTTGGTGAAATGGAATTTTACTCACTTATGCGAGAAATTGCTCAAAAACCCAGTGTAGAGTTGGTTGAAACAACATTCATTCCTATGGATTTGCTGAATGCAGAGGTAATTTCTGTTGAATGTTTCAATGAAAATGTCTTAATTTCTTCTAATGGAAAGGTGGTCTACAGGATTCCTCTAGATGCTGGTATTCAATTCCTTGACAAATTCCGTGGTAGAATTATATCCTTCGAAACGAAGAAGCAGTTCAAAAAAATAAAGAAGACCATTCATTTTGATTTTGATATTCTGATTTCCGCATTTTTGCTTGACAGTGATAGACCAAAATTCGACCCGGAGACAATTTTTCTCGAATATTCAGGTATCGGACTTTCTCGGGATAACGAAGAACGAAGGGTCGCAGAGATTTGCGCTGCCTCTAGAATTGCCTATAATTTACTTCAAAAGGAAATTCAGCGGTGGTGCCTTCAGGAAGTTCTGGAGAAGATCGAACTCCCACTCCAGAAAGTCCTTGCGGATATGGAAGAAGTTGGAATTAAGATTGATGTCGACAAAATAGAAAAAATGAGCGAAGAGATGGCCAGAAATCTAGAGGAGATTAAGGAGAAGATTTACGATTTGGCGGGAACGAAGTTTAACATTAATTCACCCAAGCAGATCGCAGAAGTCCTTTTTACGAAGCATAAATTGAAGCCCGTGAAGAAGACAAAAACAGGATACTCTACTGATGAGGAGACTCTCGCAAAACTCGCCGAGATTCATCCCCTTCCTGCAGCGATCCTCGATTACAGGGAGGTTTTTAAACTGAAGAGTGCCTATGTTGACGCGTTTATAAACCTCGTGGATCAAAAGAGTCACCGGATTTTTCCTACGTACAATCAGGTAGGCGCAGCAACGGGAAGGATTTCCTGCGTAAATCCAAACTTTCAGACTATCCCTGTGAGGTCAGAACTTGGAAGAAGTGTTAGGGACATTATTGTACCTGAAAAGGGTTACAAGATTATGACCGCTGACTACTCTCAGATTGAGCTGCGAATCCTTGCTCATTTTTCGGGAGATAAGAATCTTAAGGAGATCTTTGAGAATAATCTGGATGTTCATTCTATGACTGCCTCCTATATTTTTCGCAAACGGATCCAGGAGATCACAGAAAGTGAGAGGAGGAAAGCAAAAACCGTAAACTTTGGAATTATTTATGGCATTTCTCCCTACGGACTTGCCAAAGAATTAAATGTGACTCAAAGTGAGGCAGAGGCAATTATTCAAAACTTCTTTGCATCTTTCCCGGGTGTAATGAAGTGGATTCAGCTGAATGTCGATTTCGCACAGAAGAACGGTTTCGTGAAGACACTATTCGGTAGGATACGCCGTATTCCGTATTTGAATTCTGGAGACCCAAATCTATTTGAACAGGGTAGAAGAATCGCCATCAATACGCCTATTCAGGGGACGGCTGCCGATATTATCAAGCTCGGTATGGTAGAAATATATGAGGAGTTTAAAAGAAAATCGATGAATTCCCGCATAATATTGCAGGTTCACGATGAATTGCTCCTGGAAGTGCCCGAGACAGAGGTAGAGGCAGCTAAGGAAATAGTGAAGGAAAAAATGGAAGCAAATGTAACTCTTAGTGTCCCTCTGAGAGTAGAGATTGGAGTGGGGGACAGCTGGCTTTCCGCGTCAAATAAATAAAACAAACGGGACTTCTTGACTTTTGACTGAATTTGCTTTATTAATATAGAGTGACTAAAAGGAGGATTAGAAAATTTTCCTGAACGATGATTGGTGGAAGAAAATGCAAAGAGAACCTACTGCCCCTAAAATAGGCGTGGGTAAAGGGGCAGAGGGGGAAGTAACATCTGAACGGCCTATTTATGTGACTGGAATGACTACTGGTATTTCAGAAGATCCCTCGCCCTGGAAGGCTGGAGTTCAAGCTGGTAAGAGTGCGTGGGAAAAACTTTCAAGGGCAAAACCAGATTTTGTTCTGATTGGTGCAACGGCTGGTTATGAACTTGAACCTGTTGTAAAAGGCGTGCTGCAATCTGTTGGAAAGGATGTGCCTTACGTTGGTGTAAAGACGCTCGGAGTGATCTTTAATGAGGGGCAGATAGTATCTTCAGGAGTGATTGCTGCTGTAGTGAAGAGTGATTCTTTCAGGATTATATACTCTTTTGGTGCTAATATACACCAGGGCCTTCACTCTGCGCTGGAAAAGGCGTGCTTACCCATACTCGACCAGATCAGGGCAAGAAAAGCAGAAGGTTACGAATTCTTAAATCTTTTCCTGTTAATGGATTCATACATTAATGGAGATGTCCTTGTCACCGAGTTGTCAAGGATTGTAGACAGGTATGACCCGGGTATTTCGTTCTATGGAGGAATTTTAGATTTTGCCGAGCTATCGAAGGAATGTCAGTTACACGTTGCCAACCAGGTTGTAAACGGTGGAATCGTATGCATTGGGATTTATTCGAAGAATCCAGCAGCTATGGGATACGGTCACGGTCTGCATCCGATAGTTCCCAAGAGAGCCACAAAAGTTGGCGGAAACATAATATATCACCTGGATGACCGCCCTGCCTTTGAGGTCTGGAAAGAGTTCCTCGTTAAGAAAGGAATATCAGAGGCAGAAATTATTAAAGATCCTACACAATTTCTTGGTAGATACCAGTTTGGGGTTCCAGATCCGAATTTTCCAAAATATCCAAAAGTGAGGATTGCTGTCGGGATTACGAGAGAAGGTGGGATCAAGTTAGCGGGAGACATACCAGAGAATTCAACAGTTTGGTTAATGGAAGCGAGAAAAGACAGGATGACGGAAGCAGTATCTCAGAGTATAGATGAAGCTTTTACTTATGTTGATCAACATAAACCCCTTGGTGCGATTGTAATGGAGAGCCTTCATCGCTATTTTTCTCTTGGGGCGGATTTCTTCTCTGAGGTGAACTTGTTTCAGAGGAAACTTGCAGTTCCTGTTATTGGATTTACGACTTTTGGCGAATTCTTGAGGCCTAAACCAGAGTATAAATGGTTTCATAATTCCTCCTTTGCGCTGCAGATCTTATCTGAATAGGTTATATTAATGGAAATTGTTGGCACCAGCGAAATAGACAGGTTACTCTCATTAAGTTCCGATATATACCTTATTCTTGATGGAAAGAAATACATTCTTTATGCAAGTGATGGCATTAAGGCACTTGGATATTCGGAAGAAGAGGTCCTCAGCAATAACTTCATGAATTTTGTTGCGGGGCATGTCAGACCTTTAGTGGAGAGGAAGCTAAATGAGGCTACGAACAGAATTTTCTTTGGACAGAGGGTGATTTTGAGGAGCAGAGAAAACACTTACGTTCCTTACGTAATGACGTTTTTTGCTTCTGGTGAAAAGATATTCTTGTTCCTGAAAAAGGAAGAGTCTGAAGGGCCAGAAAAAGCCGTACTTGATTACCTGGATTTTGGAATAATAGTCGTAGACAAGGACTTCAGAGTTTTGTTTCATAACAATTTCATTTCAAGTTATTTTCAGAGACACACCTTTGTTCATCTCGAACAACTGCCCTTTGGTCTCGGAAATAAGTTAATTGAGAGAATACGTCTCGGTCAGAAAAACATTGATCTGGAATATGTTCCCGGGCAGTATGTGGGAGTAAATGTATACCATCTGGAGCAGGCCGAATTGAAAGGCTATATTATCAAGTTGAAGGATATTACCGAAGAAAAGAATTTTGAAAAATCTGCAGGTGGACCAGGGGGTTATTTTTCATATGTAGATCTGGTTTCTATTTATACTCATCACATAAAAAATCTACTTACTCCTTTGAAATTCACAGCATTAAACCTGAAGAGGCAACTGGATTCGCCGGTACACCTTGAAATGGTCGATAGAATGATAAAGCATATCGATAAGATTAATCATCATGTAAGGGCGTTTTATAGCAGAGTAAAGACCAAACCCACTGAATTCAAGAAGTGTAACGTGAAAAAGGTCGTTGATAGGGTAAAATCCCTCCTGAGCAATGACATTATTAACAATGGAATTATTTTTGAGTTTGCCCAGGATGGAAATGACTCTATATATGCCGATGAGGTTCATTTCCAGCAGATCCTTTCCGATCTTGTGCAGAATGCAATTGATGCGATGAAGAATGTCAGGGGGTTACGTAAGATTCAGGTTGTTGCTAAGAGGAGTGATACGAGATGCCCTTACTGTGGTAGCAACTTTCTGGAAATAGCTGTCAGAGATACAGGACCAGGTATAAAGAAGGAAGATATTGAGAGGATTTTTAACCTTGGTTTCTCCACGAAGGCTGAGGGATGGGGGCTTGGGCTATATGTAGTGGACAAAATGGTGAAGGAAAACAAGGGTTTGATTAGGGTGTTTTCAGAAGTTGGAAAAGGCACGAGTTTTGTGCTATACTTTCATACTATAACACCCGAAGCAATGGGTTGTTTGAAAAAAGGATAAGGAGGTGTAATTATGCCCATCAGGGTTCTTATCGTTGATGATGAAGAGGACATTCTCTGGGGACTTTCCGAAGAACTTAGCCGAAATAAGATAGATGTGGATACGGCATCAAACGGACTTGAGGCCCTCGAGAAAATAAAGAAGAAACAGTTTGATTTTTTGATAACGGATATTAGAATGCCGGGTCTAAGCGGCGTGGAGCTTCTCATGGAGACCAGAAAAGTACAGCCAGAAATTAAAGTGATCGTTATGACTGCCTATGGTTCCGACGAGATAAGGCAAGACGTAATGGCAAAAGGTGCAATAAGCTACTTGGAGAAACCCTTTGATTTCGACCAGATTCTTGGGGTTATAGTTGAGAAAGAGAAAGGTGGAGAGGAAGAAACACTGAAGAACCTTACGTTACAACAGTTCCTGCAACTTGTATCGATGGAAGGCAAATCCTGTGAAGTAATGGTAAATACCTCTGAGGGAGAAGGAAAAATTTTCCTTGAGGAGGGTGAGGTAGTTAATGCTTCCATAGGGAAATTAAGAGGTGAAGAGGCATTCAACAGGATACTAAGGGAACCGGATAGCTCCTTTAAAGTAAAGTGGGGTAGCCCGAAGGTTAAGAGGGAAATCGAAAAACCTTTTCACGCTTTGCTTCTCTCTGCTGCCGTCCAAAAGGATGAAGAGGTAGCAGTTCAGGAGGAAATATCTGGGATAGATCTACAGGCACTCTCGGAGCTCTTTAAAGATGAGGGAGTTTCCGAGGAGGCAGAGGCACCTAAGGCGGAAGTTCCTATTGAGGAAGAGAGTTTTGTTGTCCCGATAGAAGAAGTTCCTGAAGTCAAACCTTCTATTGAAGAACCGGAAAAAGAAGAGCCTGTGGTGACTTTAGAGGAAGTTGAGAGTTTGCTTGAGGGTATGGGTGAAGAGGTTCCACTGGAAGTTTCTCATGTTGAGAAAATTGAAGAACATGCTGAGAAAGAAGAAAAGGAAGTAGCCCCAGCCTCTGAGGAGTTAGAAAGGGAAGAGATTGAGATTCCAGTTCAGGAAATAGAACATGTCACAGAAAGAAAAATCGAAGGACCCTCAGAAGAAGCCAAAGTTGTAACATCGAAACTAAGTCAGGAATTGCGAGATAAGTGTGCCAGTGTCGTAAAAGAAATATCTGACATTCAGGCCCTTGTTGCCATTGATGGAGAAGGGAACATTTTAAATATCTCAGAACGGATTTCTACGGGTGTCACACAGGTACTCAAGATTTGGGCACCTGCTTTCAAGAACATTATCCAATCTGCTTCCAGGACATCAATTGGCACGATAAAAGATATTACTCTTGCTTCAGATAAGTATCATATTCTCATTACAGACGCTAGGAACGGCAGTTTGATTATCGTTGCAGTTATCCCTGTTAAGAGCATGAAGATTGCACTGGTGAAGATTAAGATCAAAGAGCTCATTACAGAGATCGCAAAGGTACTGTAAAGTTCCTTCGAATCACATTATAATTTATCTGGGGAGTTCTTGTGTTAATTGACTTTAAAAAGCACGAAATAAAGTTCAAGATCGTATACTATGGTCCTGGTTTGAGCGGGAAAACGACAAACATCAAGAGAATTTATGAGAGATTTTCAGGCAAAAAGGGGCAGCTTCTGTCTATTGATACCAAAGGAGAAAGAACTCTATTTTTCGATCTACTGCCCTTAGAACTTCCTATATTAAAGGGCTATAAGACGATCTTCAGCCTTTATACTGTTCCAGGTCAAGTATTCTATAAACAAGCAAGGAAACTGGTCCTTAAGGGTGCTGATGGAGTTATTTTTGTCGCTGACTCGAACCCAGAAAGATTTGAAGAAAACATAGCGATATACAAGGAAATGCACGATTCCCTTACGGAATTTGGGATGTGGTCTGCTACTAAAAAAGTTCCGATAATTGTTCAGTATAACAAAAGAGACGATCCAAATGCTCTTCCTGTTCCGGTCATGGAGGAGAAAGTTAACATCTACAAATATCCATACGTTCTCTCCATCGCTACCGAGGGGAAGGGTGTATTTCAGTGCCTTCAACAAATGATCAACGAAGTAGTTAAGTATTCTTTAAGACAGCAACAACTGAACTTCCTGATTCATCAGCAACAGCAGCAGCAAAAGAAATAATTAAAATTTAATTCAGCGCTTATTAAAGTTAATAATCAGAGAAAAGAAGGGTTTAAATTGTTCTATATTCTCTATAATTCTTAAGGTAAAGCTTCCCTGAACTTCGTCGCGAATTTACCCATCAAAATTTTCGTTACTCCCCAGTTTCCTTTTCTCGTTAGAACGACAATATGCGCATAGTTCGAATTAGGGATTATGCGTATGATTATGAAATACTCGTTTGTGGTTAAGAGAACGTCTTCACAGGAACCAAGACCCGAACTATCAGTAGCTGACATAGCTTTCCTTGCAACTTCTGTAAGGAATGCGAGAGGAACTGTGACATCAATAGATTCATCGGTAGTATGGCCGGTAATTGGGATTGCATCGTCCATATTTACAATCATCGACATGAGGACTTCATCTACGTTTCCGAGGAATTCCTGCATCACATCATCAATTTTTGCCATTTTTAAATGCCTCCTTTCTCCTTAATTTTTCTCAATGCCATTCTTTCAAAGATTTCCCAGTTGCGACCGCCCTCTCCTCCTGATGCTATCCCTTTCATTCTGAGTTCAAGTACTTCTCTCTTTGTTGCATAGGACAGGGCCGTGTCTTCGGAAATGTAACCCAATTTATACCAATAGTAAAGAGATTGGTCAAAGGTCTGCATACCATAAGGTATGTACCCATCTGCGATGGCATCAAAGATTTCATGGGTTTTCTTTGGATCAAGGATCATTTCCTTGATTCGTGCTGTATTTATCATCACTTCACAGGCCGGGATTCTTCCTGGCATATCATCCCTCGGAATAAGGCGCTGCGAGATAATAGCTTTTAGAACTGATGCCATTTGATGACGAATCTGCTCCTGTTGATGAGCTGGGAAGATGCTTACTATTCTGTTTATTGTTTCACGTGCATCCAATGTGTGAAGTGTTGACATCACAAGGTGTCCCGTTTCCGCTGCAAGAAGAGCTATTTCAGCAGTTTCCTGATCTCGAATTTCTCCAACCATAATTACGTTAGGGTCCTGTCTGAGGGCTTCTCTCAGTCCGTCTGCAAAACTCATAACATCAAGCCCCACCTCCCTCTGACTTATGATGCTCTTCATATCTCGGAGGAGGTATTCGATAGGGTCTTCAATTGTCACAACGTGTGATGTTTTGTTCATATTGATGTGATTCAAAATTGCTGCAAGGGTTGTAGATTTTCCCGATCCTGCGACACCTGTGACAAGGATTAGTCCCCTATCTTCCAGCGCGATTTTCTCAAGTACCGGTGGTAAGTTCAGATCTTGAACGTTCTTAATAAGTGGAGGGATTGCCCTTATAGCGAAGGACCAGGTTCCTCTCTGACTGTATATATTTACCCTGAAACGTCCAATGTTGGGAAAACTAAAAGCTACATCGACGCTGTAACGCTCTCTCAGTTCTTTCTGCTTTGCTGGAGAAAGATATAGCCTGATAAGTTCTTCAGTATCTTCTTTCGTAACGACTGAATAGTTTTCTCTCATGTAAAGCTTTCCATAAATTCTGAATATTGGAGGATGTCCAACTTTTATATGGACATCAGAAGCTTCTTTGTCTTTTGCATCAAGCAACAATCTCTCAAGGTCAATTGCCATAGTGTATTAATTTTAATTTCACACTGAATAAAAGTCAATTACTTTCCAATTTCCCCTAGAATTTGGGCAGGAAATCTTGATCATAACTCGCAAAATGAAGAGGGGTTCACTTTTTCTCTGGTACTATGTTTTTTAACTTAAGTGGCGATCCGTAAAATCCGTACATTTCCCTGAGTCGGTTCTCAATAAATTTCAGCTCATTTCCTCTCAGCTTCTTGTTGGTGAGAATCGAGAAGGTAGGAGGCCTTATTCCTTCTTGCCTGATTCGGATAACCGACGCAGAAAAAGGGAATTTTTCAGAGAGCTCTCTCATGAAACCCTGTATTTCCCTTTTTGTTAACTGTTTCTCCCACGATTTTTTCCCATTCCTCACCACTTCTTTGAGCAAATTCAGTCCCTCACCGGTAATTGCTGATGTAAAAAGCATTGGAGCATAATTTACAAAAGAAAACTCTCTTTTCATGTAGTCCAGCACTGATGACCTTTTCTTCTTCTCGATGAGATCTGCTTTATTGAGGGCAATTACAATTCCTTTACCCTCTTTCACGATAAGGTTTGCAATTTTCTTATCAATGTTTGCAATTTCCTGTGAGGCATCGATTACCAGAATTGCAATCTCTGAAAATCTGAGGGACCTTTCGCTTCTAATAGCTCCGTAAAGTTCCACAGCATCGTCGTACTTTCTGCGGATCCCAGCAGTATCTACTATAATAAAATCCTCAGTTTCAACGTCAACAGAATCCCTTGTGGTTCCAGGAACAGATGATATGATATTTATTTCTTCTCCACATAATGCATTAAAGAGGGAAGTTTTACCCACATTTGGTTTCCCGAGGATAGATAATCTTGGTTTTTCAGATGTGGCTTCCGATGTTGTACCGGTATATCCCAACTTTTGTAGTTTTTGAGTAATGGCATCAATAAGATCCTGAAGACCTGTGCTATGTGTTGCTGATACCCCCACGGGATCTCCAACGCCCAGCGAATAAAATGAAAGGAGGTCCTGTTTCTTAATGTCAATTTTATTTGCAACAACAATTACTTCTTTAGATTTTTTCCTTAGCCATTCTGCAATTTCAAAGTCATGGGGAAGCACGCCCTGGGAAGCATCCACGACGAAAAGCACAATCTCTGAGCTTTCAACAGTTTTCTCGATTTTCTCACGAACCTTTTCCCAAAGACTGTCCTCTTCGGGTGGATACAACCCTCCGGTGTCAGTAAGATAAAAAGGAACATCGGCGTACGAAACAAGTTTTCTAATCCTGTCCCTGGTTAACCCAGGTTTTGAGTCAGTAATGGCAAGAGGTTTCTTAATCAGTTTGTTAAAAAGAGTTGACTTTCCGGTATTCACACGCCCTACAATGCACACCTCAGGAATTTTCTTCATAGTATTGCCTCGATTACTGCGTTTCTGAAAGATATAAATGAGTCCAGGACCTTAACACCTTCAAAGTTTTTCAATTTTCTGAGGTTTTCTTTGTCAATTTCTCTCAAATAGAGAATATGGGTTTTGCCGCTTTTTGTTGAAAACTGCATTACCTCGGCAGTATCACTTGGTAGTATGTAGATTGGTAACCTTATTTTTCCTGCCTGGCTGAATATGTTGGTTACCAGGTTGTCGCTAATACCATGGACCATTTTTGCGATGGTATTTGTAGAACATGGAGCAATCACAACGATGTCGAATTTCCCTGAAAACAGTCTTCTAACTTGAAAGTACGACGTTTGTTCGTCGGGATGGACTTTGAAGTGTGCGAATTTTTCCATGAGTTTATATCGCAGAAGGAGTTCCTCAGCTGCTTTTGATGTGAAAACTTCTGCCCGTTCAGGCCCGATTTCGAGGATTAGGCTAATGACATCATTGAGGAACATTTCTGCACCGGTAATGCACCAGGCAACTTTCATGGTACCACCCTGATTGGTGTTGGGGTAAAAGTGAGCCCGAATATTAGCATAGATAGCATTGCAAGAATATATCCCGAAGTAGATAGTTTTTCCTCGGTGTACAGAGGTTCTGGATGTCTGGTCCCAAGTATTAGTAAAAGAATTGCCCACATCCACCAGCCACTCCACAGAAAACCGAGGGGAACAAGGGCCAGAAGCAGGATTCGGGAGAAGATATTGTGGTATTTTTTACCAAGTATTCCAAATAAGATGTGACCTCCATCAAGCTGTCCGATGGGAATTAGGTTCAGAGACGTAACGAAAAATCCAAGCCATCCAGCGAAAGCCATCGGGTGCAGGATTAATGAGGAAGACTCTGGAATCTTTCCAAGGCATAGTCTTGACAGGATTTGAAAAATAACCGGCGTTCCAAGGGATATCATTCCTTCCCGTATTTCTCCTATTTTGCTGTGGAGCAATCCAATGATTGAAAGCGGGATCGACATAATAAACCCCGCTAT
This sequence comes from Caldifarciminota bacterium UBA5631, assembly GCA_002421425.1. Taxonomy (GTDB): domain Bacteria; phylum Hydrothermota; class Hydrothermia; order UBA1063; family UBA1063; genus UBA1063. The sequence goes on along the minus strand of DIJZ01000024.1, from coordinate 5,113 downwards.
TGGCCCAGAGGAGCCGATTTCTAAGAGAGCTTTTCTATCAGAAAGCGGTGCCTTTACCCTTATAAATGCACCCATAGTTCCAATTAGAGGGTTTGGAAAGGGTATGAAGTACGGTAACGTTGCTGCAATACCATTCTTTTTGGAGGTAAGAAAGTGGGCAAGTTCATGAGTACCGAGAACAAGAATTACTGAGAATGAAAAAGGTACACCTTTTGCAAGATATGACCAGTTCTTCCATGGAATGTAACCCTGCTGCAGCGCCCCTGCCACGAGGGTTGTAAAAATAGTGCCGAGGAGGAGTAGCAATGGGACGAGAATATTATTCTTAGGAGCTTTCCACTCTACAAAGGTCAGACGATAATAATCCCCTTCTCTTGTAACTCTGAAAATAATATCTTTTTTACTTAGATCCTTCTTGAGCTTTCGTATCGAGTTGTCGGGATTTTCGTGGAAAATTACTGTGAAGATGTTATCCTGAATTTCAACAATGCTTGCGTATTTTTCAAGATATTGAATTACTTCATCCATTAGAAATAATTTCTCCGCTAATAACCGTTGCTTTGATTTTTTTGATTTCAGTATCCGTCACAACGAAGTCTGCTGCGTATCCCCTTTCGATTTTTCCCAACGTGTTAGTTTCCTCTGTAAGGTATGCGCCCCATGCAGTATATCTGAGAATGGCTTCTGTCAGATCAATTGCCTCAGCTCTGTTTGGATGCTCAGTAGCAGCCTGTATTCCAAACAGGGGCGACGGAGGCATTGCGTCTGAACCAAAAGCGAAGTTCACGTTTTTCTCCTTCAAAGTATTCAGTGGATTGTTTTTCTTGTAATGTTCAGCAATTTTTGACTGATATAAGCCATTTTCAGTGCCCCAATTAAGAGCAAAATTTGGTTGCACAGAAATTTTGATGCTCATTTTTGCAGCTCTTTCGATGTCCTCCATGTCAGGAAATTCGAAGTGTTCAATTCGAACCAGGTTCACGTTGTTGATTTTCTCAATAAGATTAAGTACTTCTCTTATTGCAAGGTTCCCTATGGCGTGGATTGCAACCTGAAGATTGGCTCTTACAGCTTCTCTTAAGATATTTTCCATATTTTCAGGTAGAAGCCACATCCCTTTTTCTTTTTTGCTTCCGTACTCGAAGGAAAAAAGTGCAGACTCAGCACCTACAGAGCCGTCTGCAAAGTATTTCAATCCTTGAAACTTAAAAAGAGCATTTCCGAAGCCATATTCTATGCCACATCTTTTATAATCTTCTGGAGATGCTCCGGAAACGTAGTACCTGGACCTTAATTTGAGCTTTCCCTTTCTCATCATTTCCTGGAAAAATCTGAAATTTCTAAGGGAACCGATTTCGTGGATGGTTGTAATTCCATTCCTGATAAATTCGCTCTGAGCATTCTGAAAGGCCATCTCCAGAGCTTCTGAAGATGGAGGGAACAATGAATGAATCTGAAGTGGGACGTCTTCCCAGAAAATACCTTTTTCGTAGTTCAGCTTCACTGCAACGGAAGGATACATTTTTGAAAGCATTTCGATAAATGCTGAGTTCCCAATTCCGATATGACCGCAGATTCTCCTGAGAAATATAGGCTTTTCTGATATTTCATCGAGATCTTTCTTTTCCGGGAATTTCCGCTCCTTCCATCGGGACTCATCGAAATCCGTAAAAATAAAAACTTCTTCCTCTCGCTGTCTGATCGCGTCTGAGATATAATCCTTCACTTCCTTAAAGGAACTAAAATTGCTTAGGCTGGAGAGCTGATTGAGGCCGTGGCCGATCATATGAGTGTGAGTGTCGATAAATCCAGGAATTATAAAGGAATCTCCGAAATCGTAAATTTCGGCAAATTGTTTTAAATTGGCCAATTCTTGTGACGGGACAATATCTTCAATAAAATCTCTAATTACAACGATTGAGTGATTCTCAACAAAGCTTCCATTAAGAAAAATTTTTGCAGCTGTAAAGATTTTCATCTGGATTAGTGCGTGTAATTTTCAGGATTTACGTTTTCGCCCATATATTTGATCTCATAATGAAGATGAGGTCCGGTGCTGATTCCACTGTTCCCGGTGAGGGCTATAACATCGCCTTTTTTGACAATCTGCCCTCTTTTCACTAAAACTTCCTTCAGATGCCCATATAGGGTTTCATATTTTGAACCGTGGCTCAATGTCAAGACGAGGCCCAGGTATCGGTCTTCTCTGATATCCTTTGCTATTCCATCGGCGGGGGCCAATACAGGTGTACCTATGGGAGCTACAAGGTCCAGCCCTCGGTGGGTGCTTCCATATTTCTGGGAAACAAAACCATCAGTTGGCATCCCTCGAGGGACATATCTTTCTTCATCGTAAAGAATTTTTGCGTACTTCTGAAATTCTGAAGAGACCTTTGCATAGTCTTCCTGAGTGATCTGTATATTCTGTTCATTTGGCTTTTCCGGGTTAGTGAACGTAAAAACGGTTTCCATCGTTGGTGTTTTGTCAATGCCTAACATGTTGTAAATTTTAACCCTGAGTTCTTCCAGAGCATAAAGCTGTTTCTGAAGCTCCTTCACTTTGGCATTTTCCTCTCTGAGGATTTTGTTTTCAACCTCAAGACTTCGAACTCGGAGCGCCATTAGATATAGTCTTCCGTAGAAGAGTGCAGATACAAAAATAAGTACTGCAAGAATGCACAGTAAAATACGGATTACTTTCCACTTACTGTGAGTTATAGAATAAGATCTAACAAAGTCCCCGGAGTTCGATGTGATTATTACATTGTAGATCCTTTTCATCGATATATTTTAATTCCAAGGGATCGACCAATCAATTAAACGCTATGGATTTGTTGCTTTTCATTCTTATACTTGCACCATAGAAAGTCAAAGTTGCAGTTAAACAAAGAATGCTTCAGGTTTGTGTGAATTCGAGGATCTATCTTATACAGAGTCATAAGATAATCTCTTATCAGTTTGCGTTTATTCGAATTTTCAAAAGTGCAAGTGCCTTCCAGTTTTTCAGATATCCCCAGAGCTAAAGCGTATTTCATGATTAAGTTTCTTTCAATTAGTGATAGAGGTCTTACGATAAAGTAACGTCCCTGGAATAGGGGCTGAATGGGCATCATAGTACTAATTTCTCTGGAATAAAATATATTGAGCAGGAGAGTCTCTATCACATCATCCAGGTTATGGGCCAGAAGAACTCTGTGTGACTGGACCGAGCTCGCAAATTCCAGAAGGATTTTCCTGCGCTTTCTTGAGCAGATGAAACACGGGTTGAAGGGCTTTTTCTTCTGAAGTATATTGTCAGCGGTCTCCGTGTCTTTAATAATATGGAAAGAGAAGCCTCTTTCCTCAACAAAATTTCTTACCATTTCGGGATTCTTAAGCGGTTTCAGTCCATTTTCCACGAAAAGTGCGAAAAAGTTAACGTTTTTTAGGTACTTATCTTTGTAGTGAGCGATCAGGTCAACCATTACAAGGCTGTCGAATCCACCAGATATTCCTGCGACGAAATTAGATTCTTTTTCGAAAAACTCAAAGTAAATATCCGCTTTTCTGATGCTATCTAACATTTTCTTCTGCAGTGCTTTGATACTTTTGTTCCCTTTCATCAACGTCATATTTTCATTCAAAAGTCGCAAATTCTAAAATTTAAGATTTTTAAGATTCAACAGGTTTAGTTTATATTATCTCATCGGGAGGTAGAAATGGGCTTGATATTATTATATATAGTCTCGAGGTGGTCCCTTGGAGTCTTTGCAGATCCTATTGCTCAAGGCGCAACAGTGAAATATTCCAGTTCAGGAGGATGGACCTTTGCACTCATTCTTTCTGGAAGAGCGGGGGAAAGGAATTACGTTAGTTGGAACGCATTGGACGACACTTCCTATACGAGTTATGACACTGTTGGGCAGTTTCACTGGGCAAAGGGCGAATTTCGTGTAGAGTATCCCTTTGGGGTAAAGAAAGGGATTCGACCTTATGTAACCTTTGGAGTTGGAGGTACATCAGAGAAAGCCTGGGTATTCAACGAAGATTCTCTATTTTGGGAATCTTACCAGTACAAAACTCTCGGTGGCATTGGTGGCGTTGGACTTTACATTTATCCTTTTTCCTTTTTAAAAGGACTGTTTGAGGAATCGTCTAGACTCAGGAGAAAGGCTACAGATATAGAAGATGATTTCACACTGCAGATTGAACTTCTAAATCTTTACTATAGAAAGCTTATAGGAGGAAGGCCCTGGACTCGTGATTACTTCTACGAGTATAATTATGCAGGCGTCGGAATGGGCATAGGATTCTACTACAATTTTTAGATCAGTGCCATCTCGAGTTATGCTATTCCGGTTCTACTTTCTTGACTTTACCAGATGTATATAATAGAATAAGAGAACTTACACATTATGCCGGGGTAGCTCAGTAGGTAGAGCACAGGACTGAAAATCCTGGTGTCCCCAGTTCAATTCTGGGCCCCGGCATTTTTTATTTCACAACAAAGTTTGACTTAAATCGAGACTGCTGAATTTTTTGAAATATTTCTCGGTGTTACCCTATATTAATGTCCTTTTCAGACCATTCAATTTCTTTTGTGGATTCTGAGGTCCATTGGAGGTACTGAATCAAAGTATAGACAATAAATGCAATTACTGCAATGAGAATCGGTATAAGTATATATCCAACCTTGAACCCTGACCCTTTCTTCCCCTCTTCTTCCTTTGGCATTTCTAAACCTCCGTGTTATGGTAGAATTATTAGTTATTTTAACTGTACTGTCAAGAAGTTCTTTGTGGTGCAGGTTTTTCCTTGATATTTTGATCAGATTCAGGATTCCAGAACCCTTGAAAGTTCGTGCAATATGGCTTAATATAGCAAGAACATGGATACTAATAAGATAAAAATAAAAGGGGCAAGAGTTCACAATCTCAAGAACATTGACGTAGATATTCCAAAGAATAAGTTTGTTGTAATTACCGGTGTTTCGGGATCAGGTAAATCCTCTCTTGCCTTCGACACTATCTACGCTGAGGGGCAGAGGAGATATGTGGAGTCCCTTTCTTCCTATGCAAGGCAATTCCTTGGACTTATGGAAAAACCTGATGTGGACTTCATTGAAGGACTATCA
>DIJZ01000010.1 GCA_002421425.1 Caldifarciminota bacterium UBA5631 | reverse complement strand
ACCAGACTGCTCCACCCCGCGATATAATGTTACAATATTATATTGCTATGAATATATTCAGTCAATAAAGGCGATGCTATCATCCCTTCGGGTGTCCGCAAACTCATCACCCCGCTACGTGTTTTAGCACCTTAACTTCCGACTTTAACAGATTGAAAAACAGTAAACTCAGAACTACTGAAAAAACTCCTGCACCTAATCCAACGCTCTGTCCAAATCTATCAGAAAGAAATCCTCCAAGGATTGTGAAAGCCATTGCAAGATTTAAAACAGAATTCGTTAAACCGAAGGCAGAGGCCCGCACCTCAGGCTCAGATACTCTGGTCACTGCAGAGTAAAGTGCGATATACATAAAATTCCAGAGAGGAAGAATCCAGAAAAACGCCATAACGTATCCTGATGCCATACGAAGAACATTGATATTTATTAGATAAATAACTGCGATCATTATCAATGAATTCCAGGGAGAGACCCGGCGTACAATTCCTCCATAGAACCTGCTCACCAGGACTGAAGCAAAAGATGGCAATGTGGCCCAAACAATCCCGTAAATCAATTTTGACCTGTTCAGTGTTTCGTATAGTTTGACAGAGAGTATGCCATACGAAATCACTATTCCAAGCTCAAGGAAGAATATTCCAAGCATTAGGTTCAGTAAGGGTTTGTTTATTTTAAGTTTATGTGCATTTTCAGGTCTTGATTCAACAGTGGGCGTGCGCCCCATTATATAAACGAGAATTAGCACCCCAAGCACCCAGCAGAATGCACCAACGGAGTACCCAACTCTCATTAAGGAGATTGTTTTTGAAAAGTACCCAATAAATATTCCACTTAGCATCCAACCTGCTGCTTCAGCGAGTAAATATAGTGCAAAGGATGCTTCCACCTCTGTCTCAAAGGAAAAGAGAGCATTTATGACCGGTAGAGCCATGGAGGAGAAAACACTGAGAATTGCCAGCAAAAGCAGCAAAGAATTTATAGAGCTACAGAAGCCAAAGAAAACAATGACAAATCCTCCAATTGCGCTAAAAGCGAGAAACGCCCTTCGGGAAATGAGGTCTGCCAGCCTCCCCCACAAGATAGAAGTTAACGCAATTACGGCAGGAATGCTGTCAATCAGTAAGATCTGAATATAAGACGCATTGAGGTCAACAAATCTTGGTTTCAGAAGCACGTAATAAGTACCCCATGCAAAATAAAATAAAATAACTGCAAGAATCTTAAGAAATTTAATCATAGGAACCTTGTAGTTCCATATAATAATCTGCAAGTTCCGAACAAACTAACACCTTGAAGATACAGGCTTCGTAATGTATAATTTTTTACCAGCGCTGCTAGCTCAACAGGCAGAGCAACGGATTCTTAATCCGTGGGTTGCAGGTTCGAGTCCTGCGCAGCGCAATTTACTTCTAATCTGAGATAATGAAATTGTCTCCGCCTTTCTTTTTTGCCTCATAAAGTTTTGCATCTACTCGTCTGAAAACAGAATCAATCGAATCTCTTTTGTACAATGGAGTAACCCCAGCTGAGACGGAAAGGATTACCTTATCGCCATTTAAAATGACCTCTGTAGTCCTGATGTGTGAATATAGTCTTTCCATCACGTGCGTTATGAATACAGGATCAATGGAGATTAAAACAACCCCAAACTCATCCCCACCCCACCTTCCCACATAGTCATTGGGCATAAATGTGTTCACAAGAACTCTTGACAGACTCAGAAGTACCCTGTCACCTCCGTCATGTCCATATCTGTCGTTGATGTTCTTGAAATAATCTACATCCATAAAGACGAAGGCGCCGTTTACTCCAAAGAATTCCTTTTCAATTAATGCCTCTGATAACTTCATCTCAAGGAATCTCCTGTTCCCCAAACCCGTAAGGGGGTCAAGCATCGCCATTTTCTCAAGCTCTCTGACCTTCTCAAATTGAAGATAAGCATGCGTAAATTCGTTGAAATAGATAATCCCGCGACATGGAGATCCGCTCACCTTTAAGGGAACCACTTTGATTTCAAGAATCTTTGAAAGTTTTTGCTTATCCTCAAAGGTAATCTTTTCGTACAGCGGACTCATCTCAGAAAAGCAATTAAGAAATCTCCGCTCTACATCAATTCCGATCTCGCTGCTGGGAAAAAGGATCTCGCGAACGTCTCTCCCCAGCACATCCTTTTCATCCCATCCAGTAAGAACCTCTGCTTTCTTATTCCAAAGGGTAATCTTCAAATCAGAATCAATAATGCAGATACCTTCCATAGCCTCGTTGAGAATAAACTTCATTAAATCAGCTTTCAGGTCCTTTCCAAAATTTTGCATTTCAAGATAATATTGCCTTTGAACCGAACAATACACTTTGATCGGCATGCACAATTGGTTATAATTAGGCTATGAACGAACCGGTACTCGTCTTTACAACAACCAACGATGAAAGTATTGCCAGAAAAATTGCAGTAACCCTCCTGCAGAGGAGACTCTGTGCGTGCACGCAGATTATCTCTACAGTCAGGAGTTTCTACTGGTGGAAAGGAAAAATTGAAGAAGATAATGAATTCCTGCTGATTCTCAAATCAGACAAATCTATCTTCAACAAATTATCAGAAGTAATCAGAGAAATCCATAACTACAGTGTCCCGGAAATTGTTGCTATACCCGTTTCCAATATGGGTTTCGAATACCGAAAGTGGCTTTATGAAAACCTCAGTATCAAAGAGAAAGACGAAAATTCGTAATCCACTTCTACTACTCGCAACTTCCTTGCTGAGCGGGTGTGCGGGCCCTTTCCTGTTTTCTCCAACCGACGATATTTCCTGTAAAGAAGTTCTGAAAATGCTAAATTCAAACAAGGAAAAGATGGTTTTAGTTGATGTAAGGGCACCAGGTGAGTTCAAAGAGGAACACATTGAGAATGCAATTAACGTTGACTATTTTTCCACCAGTTTCGAGGAGACTCTCTCACAGCTTCCGCAGGAGAAGATGATTGTTGTCTATTGCAAACATGGCCTCAGGAGTAAAAACACTGTTAAGATTCTTAAAAATATGGGCTATCAGAAGGTATTCAGTATGAAGGGTGGAATCGCAGAGTGGAAGGCGAGAGGCTATCCCCTTGAAAAAATACACGATTGAAAGTTTCCTGCAGATGCGTTAGAATTCATCGATGGTAGAAGGAGTTCAGGATAAGAATTCTAGCCGTTTCTCCATAGGATACATCGAAGGCACTATCTCCCTAATCCTCAATGTCATTCTGTTCATAGCCAAGCTGATTATTGGAATAAAGATTAACTCTGTTGCCTTAAAAGCAGATGCCTGGCACACTCTTTCCGATGCACTAACCTCGATTATATTAATTGCTGGCCTCTACGTTTCCCTCATACCAGCTGATAAGGAACACCCTTTCGGGCATGGAAGAGTTGAGAAGATAGCAACTCTACTGATTGGCCTGCTGCTTGCACTGGTTGCAGCAAATTTCTTTAGGGAATCACTAATACGAATAGTATCCAAGAAAATTATCACCTTCAATCTGGCTAGTATCCTGGTTCAGGTTGTTTGCACAGTGGCAAAGCAAGGCCTTGCCATCTTTGCTTTCTGGGCAGGGAAAAAGTCAAGAATCCAGGCAATTACTGCCGATGGCTGGCATCACCAGTCTGATGCTTTTTCCAGTATCATATTTCTAATCGGAGTTGCCTTCAGCGGCAGGTTACCACTCGTAGATGGATATCTTGGAATTCTAATCTCCATAATGATACTGTGGACGTCTTATGATACTCTGAAGAGTAGCATCTCTCCTCTAATTGGTGAAAATGTATCCGAGGAATTAGTGAACAAAGTGTTGAGAGAGGTTTCAAACTTAGACTCAAGGATCACAAGTCTTCACCACTTTCACCTGCATCGATACGGAGATCATATTGAACTGACTTTTCACATCAGACTACCAAAGGAAATTTCTCTGGAAGAGGCACATACAATTACGAAAAGGATAGAAGAGGTATTGCTAGCAGAAAATATTTACGCAACCATTCACGTTGAACCATATTAATGGCGTGTTTCCTTTCATTTTCAACATAAAAGGAGATTAAATATGCCAGAAAAGAATATATGTCAGTCATGCGGAACACCTATAGTGAAAGAGGAAGAATTCGGCACAAATGCCGACGGAACTCGAAACTTCGAATACTGCAATAAGTGCTTCCAGAATGGAAAATTTACTGAACCTGATATTACAATGGACCAGATGATTGAAAAAGCGGCAAGGGAAATGATCGAAGAGGAGAAAATTCCTTCAAAATACGCTTATAAGATTGCACAGGAGTACATACCCGGACTCAAACGCTGGTTTCAGAAAAAATCATAGATAAGCAATAGATTCTATTTCAACCAGTGCATTTTTTGGTAATGCTTTTACAATAACAGTAGTCCTTGCCGGATAAGGTTCCTGAAAATATTTTGAATATATTTCATTTACCTTTGCAAAATCCTCGGAATTCACAATGAAGATAGTCGTTTTGGCGATATTGTTCATCCCGAGTCCTAAGTCTTCCACTATTGCTTTGATATTCTCCATAGCTTTTCTTGTTTGATTCTCAACCCCGTCTTCCAGCTGACCAGTGTTCGGGTCAATGCCCAGCTGGCCGGAAATAAAGTATATCTTCTTTCCCTCCACGCACCTGCTAATACTGTAAGGTCCAATCGCTTTTGGGATCATACAAACCCTCCTTTTTAACTGATGTAAAATTATAAACTGCAGGGGTGGGATGATTATTATCATCGAAGGCAGACCGGGTTCAGGAAAAACAACTTGCTGTAAGCACCTTATGGAAATACTTAAAAAGGACAAAAACCTCCATTTCTGTGGATTCTACACATCGGAAATGAGAAATGCTTCAGGAGAAAGGATCGGGTTTGAGATAATAACAACCTCTGGTGAAAGAGCCATCCTGGCGGATGTCAGAGAGTTTTCTCCCTACCAGATTGGAAAGTATTTCGTCAGGGTAGAAAATATCGAAAAAATTGTAGTACCAATACTTTCTAAGTTCATTGATGAGGATTTTAATATTTTGATTATTGACGAGGTCGGAAAGATGGAAATGCTTTCCAGTAAATTCAAAGAACTCCTTGGGACAATTATAAACAAGAACCCTGGGACTATAATCTGTACAATGCCTCCTGTTGATTTCGACGTAATGTTATCTTTAATCAGAAGAAAAGCAAACAAAATATTTAAACTGGAAACGCAAAGAAAGAACGCCCTTCAGATTGCAGAGCAAATATACAGAGTCATTAAAGAAGACCTACCTTCTACAGGAGAATACTAATCAACGTAAAGAAATCGCTTTATTTTATTCGTCGGAGTTTTCTCAAAAGGCTGCGGATACTCAAAAAGCCCATACAATCTTGAGTAGTGTGGAAGCTGATGATTTACATCGTCTCTAATCTTGTTAAGTATCCCCGAAACAATCTGCTCTCTTTCTCTTTCTGAATGTCCTTCGAGCTCTTCTTTAAGAACATCATAATTCAGGTAAACCTTTGCCACGATTTTTCCTTCCTTCTCGTAAACCACTGACTCCTGAACCCACGGATGCATGTTCAGTTTTTCTTCAATATTCTCCGGGTAGATGTTTTCCCCCGCCGCAGTAAGAATCATATTTTTTGAACGCCCACGTATGTAAATGTAACTGTCTGAATCCAAATATCCGAGGTCGCCGGTGATAAGCCACCCATCTTCCGTCAGTACTTCCTTAGTTAGGCTTTCGTTCTTGTAGTAGCCTTTCATAATATTTGGACCCCTCAGCCAGATCTCCCCTGCGCCAGTTTCAGGATTGGGATTCACAATCTTCACTTCCATTTCTGGAACAACTTTCCCGCTGGCACCCAACTTAGTCTCAGAAGGAAGAGAACCACTCACGAGGGGAGCAGCCTCTGTAAGTCCATATCCCATGGCATATGGAAAATTAATCCTCCTGAGAAACACTTCAACTTCATAGGAAAGGGGAGCTCCACCCAGCGTAATACACCTCAACTCGCCTCCAAAGAAATCCATTAAGGCCTTCCTTATCTTCGAATAAATTAACTTTCTTAAGATTGGCACCTTTGTTGCGGCCCCGAGCATTTTTTCTCTTCGAGTAACCGTTTCACTTTAGATTTGTATACCTTTTCAAGTAGTAAAGGTACTGCTGGTACAACCGTGGGTTTCACTTTATGTGCAGCTTCTTCAACTAGTGCTGGTGTTGGCTTTTTACCGATGTAATAAATGCATGCACCTTCCGCAAGAACATACAAAAGACCGAGGGTAAATTCATAGGAATGAGCAAGCGGCAGAATTGATAGAGTTCTGTCATTCTCATTGAGGTCGAAAACCCTTGCAACCTGTGTGACGTTGGATACAATATTCCGGTGGGTGAGCATCACTCCCTTGGAATTTCCAGTAGTCCCTGAGGTATAGATCATTGCTGCCACGTCTTCAGGCTCTATTTCATCGCTTATAATTCCAATTCGCTCAGCTATGGAAAGTGCCACACTCCTTGCTTTGTTGAGAAGACTCGCCAGAGTACTCACCTCAATCGCACTCTTCTCCGGGGTGAAGTCATCCAGGGAGATTACAAATCTCACATCTCCAAGATCATAACCCTTCAACCGCATTAAATTGAACTTCGTAGCGAACAGTCCCGTGGACTCTGAATGTCTAAGAATATTGCTCACATCCTGCGGATGAAAATCCGTCAAAATTGGAACCGCAATCCCACCAAGGAACACAGTGGAGAGGTATGCAATTACCCAATTAGGGGAATTTTCGCCGATTATTGCAACTTTCGAACCTTTGTGCACACCTTTTTCTCTCAGGGTATGGGAAACTGTTATGATTCGCCTCATCAATTCTCCATAGGTCATAGGTTCTTCATCGTAGAAACCCATTGCAGGCCTGGAGATATGCATCTCTACGGTCTTCTTTATTAACTCCGGAATTGTTCGTTTCTTTATCTGAGTCCAAGCATCCATACAAAAATTATAACATATTTTTTTGGGTTGTCAAACTTCATGCTAAGACTGTTCTTAAACCAAAAATTCATTAGGTAATTCCATTTTAAAACAAAATCTTGACAAGCCTTTCTAATGGGATTAAACTTTATGGTAAAAGGTGGGGAAAAGTGGAGAAAAAAAGAAACAACAGAATACACCAGATTGATGAAAAAGGCAGGGTTGCAATCCCGGTGAATCTTCGTAGACAACTGAGATTTGGAGAGACGCTGGTTCTTACAAAGGGAATCGAAAAGTGCATCTTTGTTTTCACACAAGACGAATGGGAAAAATTCTTAGAAAGGGTAAAGGATTTTCCGCTTTGGGACGAAGAAAAACGAAGGGCCATAAGATATATTTCCGGGGAAGCTGAGGAGGTGGAAATTGACGGTCAGGGAAGAATTCTCATACCGGGGCATCTCCTTTCCCATGCGAATCTTGATTCTTCCTGCTTTTTTGTCAAAATGCCAAGATGGTTCGAAATCTGGAACCCGTTGACCTACGCTGAAATACATAAACCTGAGAACATTAACTTTAGGGAAATCCCCTTATGAACTATCACAAGCCCTGCCAGCTGGGGAAAATTCTCTCATATATATCTGATTTCAGGTGTAAAGTAGTGATTGATTGCACCGCGGGCGAAGGTGGTCATACTATTCCCATTTCCAAACTTGTGGGAAAAAGTGGAAAGGTGATTTCCATAGAAGCAGATCCCTTTTATTACGAGATTCTGAAGAACAATGTTCAAAGCTATCCTAACATCTTTCCGGTTAATGACAGTTATACGAACCTCGAAACCATCGTCCACAATTTTGGACTCGAAAAAGTGGATTCCGTATTGTTTGACTTTGGAATGTCTTCTTTCCATCTTGAGGCTTCTCTTAGAGGTTTCTCTTTCAAAAAAGACGAAGTGCTTGACCTTCGTTTTAACCCGTTAGAAGGTGAACCTTTGTACCAGAGAATTAAGAAAATGGACCAACAACAAATTGAACACCTTTTAAGAGTCTTTGGGGAAGTCAGAGGTGCAAGAAAACTGGCTTCTTTGATATACAAGAATAGAAACTCAATAAGAACTACCGTCGACCTGAACAGAATTGTCGCCCTCAGCATCCCACCATTTCTCTTGAATGAACAGTTACCCCTGGTCTACCAGGCCTTTCGAATTTTCATTAATGACGAATTCCACAATATTATTTCAGGAATAAGCGCAGCGATAAAATGCCTGGATAAAGGTGGGATTCTCCTTACGCTTTCTTATCATTCAGTCGAAGACAGAATCTGCAAAACGATCAAAATGATAAAAGGAATTAGACCGCTTACAAAGAAACCACTAATTGTCGAAGAAATTGAAGTTGCTGAGAATCCAAGATGTCGAAGCTCTAAGCTGAGAGTGTTTAAAAAGGGGGAATTAGATGAAGAGAGTATTGTTGATTGGTATAGGTATAATACTTCTTTTTGGTCCGCCGCTGTGTCTGGCAGGTAAAAACGTAACCCTGGGTAGAGAGAATGCCAGACTCAGAGGAGAGATGGAGGTTATGAAAAGGAATCTTCTAATTGAGGAAGCGCAGCTTCATAAAAGCAGAAGTTTATTTACTTTTATTTCCAGGAACACGAAATGAAGTTTAGATTTGCTGCAGCTCGGATTTTCGGGTTAGTGGCATACGCACTTCTTACTGTGTTCCTTTTTGCGTTCCAGCTTACTCCATACGGAGATAAGTACAGAAAACTTGGTAGGGTCCAGATAATTCTACCTTTTACAATTCAGGGCGAACGTGGTCTCATTTACGACAGGAATGGAAACCCGCTCACAGTAAATGTTCCATACCTTAAAATTTACAAAGCGTGTTCCCAGCTTAGTCCTTCGGTGGTGAACTCACTTATCCGAAACAAAGATGGACAATCGGAAATTCTATTTGAAAACATAAGAAATAATAGACTCCATACAAAAATTGCATCCTTCAAATTTCGCTCTCACATCATCAGGGAGCTAGAAAAGAACAACGAAGTGGTTCAAAAAATCGTTGGAGACCGCTACTATCCTTACGGGACAACCCTTGCTCCCTTAATTGGATGTCTCGGAGAGGATGAAAATCCTCTTGGAGGACTTGAGCTCATATTTGACCCTCTGGTCCGTGGAAAGCCCGGAAAAGTACTCTATATGAGAGATGCAATGGGAAATCTTATTAAACTAAATGAAAATATGGATGAAGATCCCAAACCTGGAAAGTCCATTGTGACTACAATAAACCTTCTCTTACAGGAATTCTGCTATATCGCCCTTAAAAACAGAATTGAGGAGACAGGGGCTTCAAGGGGTTTCGTAGTAGTAACAAATCCACAAACGGGAGAAATCCTCGCTCTGGCTTCATATCCTGCTTTCGAACCCAACAACAAAATCCCATCCAAAAATATCGCTGTGGAAGACCCATACGAGCCCGGATCTACCTTCAAGCTCATAACGTACACCTGCGCACTGGAAAATAAAATGGTGAGCCTTCAGGACACAATAAACACGGAAAACGGGAAATTTTATCTATTTAACCACCTGATTGCCGATGAACATCCCGAGCCCTGTATGACCGTGAGGGATGCCTTTGCATATTCCTCAAACATCGCCGCAGCAAAAATTGGACTCATGCTTGGTCCAGAAAAACTATTCAAGACGGCGCAGAAATTTGGAATTGGGTGCCCTTCAGGAGTTAACCTCCCTGGAGAATCTGCTCCTGCACTAAAGAGGCCATCCACCTGGGGAATACTAAGGACCGCAAATTTCGCATACGGATATGGAGTAATGGTCAACGGCATCCAGATGGCGATGGCTTACGGCGCTGTGGCGAATGGAGGTTACCTCCTTACGCCAAGGATCTTGAAAAACGGAAAACGCATCGTCGTCAGAAGAGTGCTACAGGACGAAACCGTAAATATTCTGAAAGAGATGCTATTTGACGTCGTGGAACGTGGAACTGGCAAAAAAGCCCGGGTAATGGGAATTCAAATATGTGGCAAAACCGGTACTGCAAAGGCTCTGGACCCTGAAACAGGAAAATACTCATCCGATGCTATGACCAGCTCCTTCATTGGATTTTTCCCGAAAGATAATCCAAAATATTTAATCTACGTTGTGATATTTGAACCCAAAGGGCCTATTTATATGAGATATGGCGGAGAAGTGGCAGCGCCCCTTTTCAGGCAAATTACAGAGTTTATAATTGGAGGATACAATGCGTTTGTCAGAACTCGCACAGGGTCTAAAAATTTTAGGCCATGATGTAGAAGTAACAGGGATTTCCTACGATTCTCGAAGAGTATCAAAAGGGGACCTCTTTGTCGCCCTGAAGGGGAGGAAAACGGATGGCCACCTCCACATACACGAGGCAATAGAACGAGGGGCTTCAGCTCTAATGGTGCAGAAAGAAGGAAGGTACCCAGTTCCAGTCATTATTGTTAATAACACCAGGGAGTGCCTGGGATTAATATCAGCAAGATTCTTTGGCTTCCCATCCACAAAACTTAAGGTCGTCGGTATAACCGGCACAAATGGGAAAACAACTACATCTTTCATGATAAGAGACATGCTTCAGGCTCAAGGTGAAAACTCTGGTCTTCTCGGGACTATATCATATTGTGTGGGAAACCGTTGTATTGAAGCTGGAAGGACAACACCCGAGTCCTCAGATATTCAGGAATTCATGGTAAAAGCCCTGAATGACGGGGCACAATATTTTATTATGGAGGTCTCTTCGGCCGGTATTGAAGAATACCGCATTGAAGGAACCAGCTTTTTCGCAGGTTGCTTTACGAATTTCTCACGAGAACATATGGAATATCATGGCAATATGGAAAACTACTTAAACGCTAAAATAAAGCTGTTTTCTAAATACAAACCCGCATATTCTGTTATTAACAGAGACGATCCCTACTCCAACAAATTCCTGGAAGTAGCAACAAATGTACATTCATACGGAATCAGGAATAAAGCAGATCTATCAGCAGAGGTCACGCACTCCGACATACACGGAACAACGGTGAACCTCCATGGGCTTGTGAATGAGAAAGATGTATTCATTCCGCTCCCCGGCATTTTTAATGTATATAATTTCCTTTGCGCCGTAACAGTATTACACCTTCTGGACAGAGACAAGGGATTAAAGGAACTAGCAAGAAGCATAAAGCAGGTTCCAGGGCGCTTTCAAACCATTGAAAACAAGTGCGGAATTAACGTCGTCATTGACTACGCCCACACTCCTGAAGCTATGGAAAACCTTCTACAGAATGTCCAGAAATACAGGATAAATAGAGTCATAACCGTCTTTGGTGCGGGTGGCGATCGGGACCCCGGCAAAAGGCCACTTTTTGGGCAGATTGCAGAGAAGTTATCGGACATTCAGATAGTGACCTCAGACAACCCGCGATCCGAACCACCTCTTAAAATCATTGAGGATATTCTCAAAGGAATACGAAGCAATAAGGTAATAGTAATACCGGACAGAAGAGAAGCAATCTTCCATGCAATAAATATAGCAAACAGCGGGGATATTATACTCCTCATTGGAAAAGGCCACGAAAATTATCAGGAAATAAATTCAGTACGCTACCCGTTTTCTGATTACGAAGTGGCACTCGAGGCTTTAAAGGAGAGGGGATGTATACAATAAGGGAAATTGCCGAGGTAATGGGTGGAATAATTAGAAACGCCGACCCAGATGTTGAAGTTACGGAATTCTATATCGACTCAAGAAACGTAAAACCCAATTCAATTTTCTTCTGCATCAAAGGAGAAAAGTTTGATGGTAAAGATTTTGCTGAGGATGCCGTCAAAAATGGCGCCCAAGCAGTTGTGGCACCCATTGGATCAGCTATTTCCCGTACATTACCAAGAATTCTTGTGGACGATGTGGTGCTTGCTATGGCTCGTCTTGCTGCAGATAGAATGAAGAAGTTAAAAGCAAAAGTAATCGGTATTACTGGCTCTGTAGGGAAAACAACAACGAAGGAACTTATGTACACCTTCCTATCCACGAGATATAGAGTTTTTAAATCCAGAAAAAGTCATAATAACCACATTGGCTTACCCCTCACAGTCCTAGAAGCTCCAACACACACTGATTTTCTTATTCTGGAATATGGTACAAATCATCCAGGTGAAATTTCGTATTTGACGTCCATAGTGAAGCCACATATGGCTATTGTAACGAGGATAGGAACAGCCCATATTGAATTCTTTGAAACTATGGAAAACATTGCAAGAGAAAAGGGAACTCTATACAAAGAGTTACAGCCTGGCGGAACTGCTTTCCTAAACGCTGAGACTCCGCTCATTGAAGTCATCAGCTCAATGGTTCCTTACACAGCCAAACGGATAACCTTTGGAATTGAGTCCGGAGATGTAAAGCCTGAAGACGTTGATTACCTCGAGTTCGGAACTACCTTCTCTTACAAAGGGCACACGTTTTATCTGCCTTTGCCTGGCAAGGGAATGCTGGAAAATGCCATGGCAGCCCTGGCAGTGGCTGAAACTCTGGAAACTTCGTTAGCAGACATCACTAACATCCTGAAAGACTTTAAAGACGAAAAAATGCGTCTGGAGAGGAAAGAGATCAAGGGCGTCGTATTTATAAATGATGCCTATAATTCTAATCCTGATTCTCTTACAGAACTTTTCAGGATCTTTAAAGGTGAAGAGCATCGAAGAATCTTCATCCTCGGTGATATGCTGGAGCTCGGCGCGTATGCCGAGGCGGAGCATCGAAGAATGGGCAGACTCTTTGTGGAAGAAGGTCACAAAATCCTTGTAACGGTTGGAAAACTTGCGAAACTAATCTCCGAAGAAGCCTCCAGAAATGGAATTACAGAAGTACACCATTTTGAATCGAAGGAAGAAGTAGTGGATTTCTTAAAGAATTACGTGAAACCTGGAGACCGTGTTATTTTAAAAGCTTCAAGGGCTTTAGCTTTAGAAACAATTCTAAACAAATTGGAGGAAATTTTATGATTTACGACTGGCTTTTCCCTCTCAGAACCAGTTTCAAGTGGTTTAACCTTTTGAGATACATTACATTCAGGGCAGGATTGGCTCTGTCTTTCTCGCTTCTACTAACCCTAATTATTATGCCTATTTATCTGAAACTCACGAGATACAAAGAACGAATTTCCGATTACGTTCCAAATTCTCACAAGAACAAGGAAGGTACCCCGTCGGCAGGTGGTATCGTCTTCGTTTCTGTCACTATGTTTTGCACAATACTTTTCTCCCGGTTTAATACCCCCTTCGCCCTCATTGCTCTAATTGCAACTTTCTTTATGTTTATCATAGGACTCTTTGATGACATCAAGAAATTGCGTGGCGCAAAGAAAGGTGGCCTGACAATATGGGAAAAACTGTTCCTTCAGTTCGTGCTTGCAGTTTTCATCGTCGTGTCAATAAATCTTTTCTACCCCGAGGAAATTGCCTTTAGAACTCAATTTCTCTTCTTCAAAAACGTGAATCTCTATTTAGGATATTTGTATGTAATCTTGATTATCCTTGTTTTTCTAGGATTTACCAACGCAGTAAACCTGACCGATGGTCTCGATGGGCTTGCTGCTGGGAGCGCAATACCCCCGGTCCTCGTTATTCTGTTACTGGCTTATTTTCAGGGGAACAAAATATTATCAACCTATCTGCATCTGTTCTACATACCAGGGATTGAAGAACTTACTATTCTTGCAGCGTCCCTCGTGGGTGCTCTCATTGGATTTCTCTGGTATAACTCATACCCTGCCCAGGTATTTATGGGCGATACAGGCTCTCAATCCATAGGGGGAATAATTGCAATATCCTCAGTCCTCCTGAAGCAGGAGATACTGATTATCATTGCTGGCGGACTCTTCATCCTCGAGGCCTTTACAGTTTTTACTCAAATTTTATTCTTTAGAATCACTGGGGGGAAGAGAATATTCAGAAAGGCACCCTTTCACCACCACTTCGAAGAAATGGGAGACCATGAGGTAAAAATCACAATCAGATTCTGGATTCTTTCCCTTATATTTTCACTGATAGCCCTGGGGATGATTAAGATAAAATGAAAGCCAACATTGACGCGAAAAAGTACGAAGGAAAGAGAATTAGCATACTCGGCTGCGGAAAGAGCGGTTTTGAATCTGCCATAGCACTGCAAAAATGTGGAGCATCGGTATTTGTCTCTGAAGTATCCCAAATAAAAGACGAATATAAAAAAATCCTCGAACTGAACGGAATCGAATTTGAAGAAAACGGTCACAGTGGAAAAGTCCTGGAAGGAGAAATTCTTGTTTTAAGTCCAGGAGTTAAGCCTGATCTTCCTCTCCTGCAAGTCGCGGAAAGACTCGGCATCGAAATTGTAGGAGAGCTGGAAATTGGATATCAGCTTACAGCCGGGGAATATATAGCCATTACTGGCACAAATGGAAAAAGCACGGTGACGGAACTTACGTACAGATTGTTATCCGGTGTCAAAGACCAGGTTTACGCCTGCGGTAACATCGGTGATCCCCTTTCGATGTATGCCTTCAAGAAAGGTATCTTTGTTCTTGAGGTATCGAGCTTTCAGCTCAAGACAATTAAGGAATTTAGGCCTGACTTCGCGACAATTTTGAACATTGACCAGGACCATATGGACTGGCACCCGGACTTCAGTGATTACGTAGATTCAAAAGCAAGAATTTTTGAAAATCAAAAGGAAAATGATTTTCTTATCTTGAACTTCGATGATCATGTGGTGAGATCTCTTGAAAGCAGAGCAAAGTCAAAGATTTTATGGATTAGCCTTGAAAAGGAAGTTTCTGAAGGAGCGTACTACGAAAAATCCGAAGGAAAAGTCTTTCTTAAATTAGATGGACAGAAGATAGCGCTATTCAGCACAGAAGATTTAGTTATTAAAGGTATACACAATATTTTCAATGCATCTGTTGCTTCAGTTCTTGCTTATCTCAACGGTGTGAGCATTCAGCAAATAAGAGAACGACTGCGTGAATTCAAGGGACTTCCTCATAGAATTGAACTGGTGTCCGAGAAAAACGGAGTGAAGTTTTTCGATGATTCTAAGGGCACAAATCCCCACGCAGTGGAATGGGCACTTAGGGGTTTCAACGAACCGATCATCCTGATAATGGGTGGAGAGGACAAAGACCTTGACTTTTCCCCACTCCGCGACAGCGTAAGTAAGCATTGTAAGCTAATAGTCGCCATAGGGAAAGCCAAACCAAAGATTGTAAATACATTTTCTGATATCGTGAAGGTGGTTGAAGCAACCGATATGAAAGATGCTGTGGAGAAAAGTTTTCAAAACGCAACAAGAGGCGACGTGGTGCTTCTATCTCCAGGTTGTGCAAGTTTCGATATGTTCAAAAACTACAAGGAGCGTGGTGATGTATTTCAGCGCTGGGTCAGAGAAACCACAGAGAAGAATTGATTTCTGGCTGTGTATAAGCACCTTTGCCCTGGTACTTTTCGGAGCCATTATGGTATATTCAGCCACGTTTTACCGTTACGACCTCTTGGGTATCTCGAAGTTCAAGGCATTTCTTAAAGAGATAATAAGGCTCATCATTGGAATAATTGCTTTTGTAATCGCAAGAAAAATTGACCCCAAAAACTACAGAAAGTATTTAAAATACGCTATGTATCTCATCATAGCCGTGCTTGGGATACTCTTCCTTGTGGGTTTAAAAAGTTATGGTGCAATCAGGTGGCTCAAATTTGGCTTACTCAGTTTCCAGCCTTCGGAACTGGCGAAGATAATTATAATATTATACCTCGCCAATGAACTTTACGAAGAAAGATCAGCTCTCAAGAATCCTGTGAAACTACTGAGAATTCTTGCACTTCCTTTCGTAACAATCCTTTTGATAGCAATCCAGCCGAATTACTCGATGGCTCTGATAATTGCAGCCATCATTTTTGGTATGCTTTTCTTTGCAGGAGTGAAGGTCATCTACCTCGTCTTGCCTGTAATTTGCTCGTTGCTCTTACTGTTCATGCTTTATCTTGCAGCGCCTGAAAAATTTTCACATGTAGAGAATCGGCTAAAAAGCTTCGCCAGCGGCGAAAAACATTACCAGGTGAAGCAGGCTTTAATCGCCATCGCAGAAGGAAGAATTGCAGGAAAGGGCATCGGAAAGAGCACTCAGAAGTATCTTTACCTCCCGATGGCAGAGAACGATTTTATTTTCGCAATTATTTCTGAAGAACTCGGATTTTTAGGAGCCCTCATAATCATCCTGGGATATACAATCATCCTCTTACGCGGATTTAGCGTTTCTCTCAGGCACTATGATGCAAACTATTTCTATTCTCTTACTGGCTCCGGAATCACCCTTATGATCTTTGTGGTTTCAGTCGTTCACATTGGCGTTAATCTCGGATTGTTTCCACCAACAGGTCAGGCTCTTCCGCTAATTAGCATGGGGGGAAGCTCACTTATGATAAACCTATTCGCCCTGGGAATTCTCGAGCATATTTCGGAGAAAGTTGAAGATTATGAAAGCATCCGGTGAGATCATAATTGCGACAGGGGGCACCGGCGGGCACATATTCCCTGCCCTGAGCTGCGGTGACTACTTCGAAAAGAATGGAAGGAGAGTGCGATATCTCCTTGCGGGAAGCAAGATTGGAAGTATTGAAAGAGAAAATGTGATTTATTTTTCCTCTCAGCATTTTGCACTGAATCCATTGAAGTTTGCAAAAGCTTTGTACTATCTGATCTGGAATTTTTTCAGGAGCATACAACTTCTTTTAAGAGAGCGACCATGTGCCATACTGGCTACGGGTAGCTACGCGGTAGTACCCGTCATTGTTGCCGGAGTTTTACTTAGAATACCTCTGTTTCTTATGGAACAAAACGTGATCCCGGGGATGGTGAACAGATTCTTTTCAAGATTTGCTATCTCTACTTTTGTAGCCTTCTCCGAAACGACGGAATATTTACATGGAAAAGGAATTCACACTGGACTTCCACTGAGAACAGAGGCTCTTCAGTGGTTGCCTAAGGAAGAGAGCAGGAAAATCCTTGGACTACCAGCAGAGAGAACCATAATACTTGTCATAGGTGGAAGCCTTGGCGCTCGGGGAATGGTGGAAAAGATAATTCCGCAAGTTAAAAGAAACAGAGAATTGTTGTTTTTGATTCAGACCGGCAACAAAAATTTTGAGTATTTTACCTCGCAATTAGGCTCTCCAAAAGTGGAAAATTGCATATTATTCCCATTTATTAAGGAAATTGGACTGTACTATTCGGCGTCAGACATTGTTATCTCAAGGGCTGGAGCGAGTTCATGCATGGAAATCGCCTTCCACAAAGTTCCAGCGATTTTAGTGCCTTACCCATACTCAAGGGATAAACATCAATACTATAATGCTGCGGTATTGGAAAAGTACGGACTTTCGGTGGTAATTGACGAGACAGAACTTTCTCAAAGACTCGAGTCATATCTTACAGACTTCACATGGATAAAACGGGGGCAGAAGGATTTCAATGTGTATCTTCATGAACCCGCAAGTATAATATTGGAGGAGATAGAAAAATATGCAGATTGCAAAAAAGTTTAGAAAGATCCATTTCGTCGGTATCGGCGGCGCAGGTATGAGTGGGATTGCAGAAGTTCTAAATAACCTTGGTTTCATTATCACTGGTTCAGACCTCGCATCCAATGAAGTTACAGAACATCTGGAAGAAATCGGGATAAAAGTGAACTACGGGCATCACCCAGACAACGTGAACGATGCGGATCTTGTCGTAATTTCCACTGCAGTGAAAGATGACAATATTGAGGTGGTGCGGGCAAGAGAGAAAGGAATACCTGTAATCAGAAGAGCTCTTATGCTCGCAGAACTAACCCGTATAAAGTATACCGTTGCCGTTTCTGGAGCTCATGGAAAGACCACTACCACCTCTATGATTGCGAAAGTACTCCAGAATTCTGGCTTTGATCCCACGATAATTGTTGGGGGAATAATCAAAGGCCTGAAATCCGGAGCAAAACTGGGTCAATCAGACTACCTGGTGGTAGAAGCCGACGAAAGCGATATGTCCTTTTTGCACCTTTTCCCCACCATCGTAGTAATAACAAATATAGACCTAGAACACCTGGACTGCTATGGAAACCTTGGAAACATAAAGAAGTCTTTCATCGAATTCGCCCAAAATGTCCCCTTCTACGGGGCCGTTGTTGCAAATATTGATGATCGGAACACCGTAGAAATTCTGCCAAACATTGAAAGAAAGAAAATCACATATGGATTAGTATCCGCGGCAGATATTAATGCAAAGAACATAACCAGGGGAAGAGAAAACACACGATTTTCAGTTTTCAGCAAGGACAAGCAAATCGGGGAAGTTATTCTTAATGTTCCAGGACTTCATAATGTGAAGAATGCACTAGCAGCTTTTGCTGTAGGGCTTGAGCTTGGTATTTCAGAAAAGGACATCATTGATGGCCTGGCTGAATATCGTGGTGTAGCGCGACGATTTGAAATTAAAGGCACAAAGAATGGGATAATTATTGTTGACGATTATGGACATCACCCAAATGAAATTATTGAAACCCTGAAAACCGCAAAGGAATTTCACAGCGGAAGAGTTATTGCAGTGTTTCAGCCCCATCGGTACTCAAGGACTTACTTCCTTCATGAACAATTCGGGACAAGTTTCTTTGACGCTGATATTGTTATTGTAACTGAAATTTACCCGGCAGGTGAAAAACCTATGGAAGGGGTAAGCGCACGGCTAATTTATGACTCTATAAGGAAATTCGGACACAAGAATGCCCATTATATCAAGGAATCTTCAGACATCGTAAAATTCTTAAAGGATGAACTCAAGCCAGGAGACCTTCTTATAACCATTGGTGCCGGCAATGTGTACAAAATTGGAGAATCTCTGTTACAGGAATTATGATAATCCTTGAGAACGAGCCATTAAAGAAACATTCATACATTAGAATCGGAGGGCCCGCGAAAAGATTTGTACACGTTGATTCTCACGAAGACCTTGTGAAAATAATCAAGATTGAAAAAGATTTGGGGAATCCCTATTATCTTATTGGAGAAGGAAGTAACATCCTGTTCAGCGATAACGGATACAATGGAACGATTATTAAAATGACAGGAATTTCCGGTGTGGAAATTTCGGGGAACATTGTGAGGGTGAAAGCGGGAACAAGGCTCCCTGAACTTGTGCAATTACTACTCTCCGCAGGACTCTCTGGGATGGAGCAACTATGCGAAATTCCGGGAAGTGTTGGTGGTGCTGTGGCTGGAAACGCAGGAGCTTTTGGAAGGGAAATTGGTGAACTATTCGAAGAAGGCGTCATCGTAGATCATAATGGCAATTTAAGAAGAGTAACAAGAGACCAACTTCAATTTTCATATAGAACCTCAAGGCTCAAATCCTACGGAGTGATCATTGAAGCTACTTTCAGGCTTGTGCCCTCTACCCCAGAGACCATTAGAAAAGCAATTGAAGAGTTCAAATTGAGAAGACGGGAGGCACAACCTGTAGGAGAACTAACCCTCGGCTCTGTATTCAAAAATCCAAAAGGAATTAGCGCAGGTTATCTTCTGGACAGAGTTGGACTCAAAGGATACTCCATCGGAGGTGCAAAATTTTCGGAAAAACATGCGAATTTCATTGTAAATTTCAATAACGCAAAGGCAGAAGACGTAATATCCCTTATACGGGAAGGTGTAAACAGGGTTCGTAATGCTTTTAACATTGAGCTTGAAACTGAAATAATAATGCTTGAAGAGAATTCATGCTTTTCGTAGGGAGGTTTTGAATGAGTGAAAATTTTATGGTCGTTGACTTTTGTTCTTCAAAGATAGTACTTTTCCTTGCTGAACTTGGACCTGAGCTCAAAATAAAGAACTGGACTCCAATTCCAGTGGATCAGGACACGATAAGGTCCGGACAGATTTACAACCTTGAAAATGTTGCATCAAAAATCAGGAAAGGAATCGAAGAAACGACGGGGAAATCACGATACGAACCTGCTGATGTTTATATCGGTTTTTCTGATCCCGAAGTGGAATTCCTCTCTTCCATCGGAATGGCTGCTTGTGGCACTCCTGATAATCCTTCAGAGATTACAGAAAAACACCTGGATCAGGCAATTACTAGTTCCCGTGCCGTTAAACTCGAAGAGGGCCGAGTTATAGTTCAGACAATTCCAGTAAGGTTTGACGTCGATTCCAAAACCGACATTAAGAATCCGAAGGGAATGCTTGGGGTAAGGCTTGAAGTGAAATCTGCACTTATAACCGCCAAAAAATCTTCTCTGCTCAATTTTAAAAGAGCACTGGAAAAAGCTGGAATCTATGCGGAAAGGTTCGCATATCAGCCAGTCGCAGAAATCTTTGAGCTTCCCTCTGAAGAAGAAAAAGAAAACGGAATACTTATCATTGACATCGGAAGAGACCTAACAAATTACGGAGTAATTACTGAGAACAAATTGCAACTTGCAGAAACCTTGCCTGTGGGAGGAATTCACATAAACAAGGACTTAAAACACTATTTCAACATCACCATCGACAAAGCGGAAGAAATTAAGAAAAAGTACGGACAGCTAACCTTTTCAGAAACTGAAGATTCGGAATACATCGATCTAAATATGGGCTCTATGAAGACCAACAAGATCAAAAGAGATTTACTTGTGAAGTACATTTCTGAAAGACTTTCGGAAATTTTTGAATTTATCAAAGAGCGGTTAATCCAGAATGACTTAAAGGACAAAATAACCTTCATCAAAATTACGGGTGGAACGAGCCAGATTGAAGGCATTGAAAAATTAGCCGAGAAGATCTTCAATATTACTGCGGAGGTTTACACGCCCTCGAGGGAGATTGAGAAACTGACAGGAAATTATGATATCCCCGTATTGAATTCCCTCTGTTCTTCCCTGGCTATCCTACTTTTTGCACACAGGAACCTAACTTCAGGAGTTTCTTACTCCGCTGATCTATCCGTCATGAAGAATGTAAAAGGTATCTTTAAGAAGATGTTTGGTAAATAGGGGGAGTTCTATGATAACGGCGTACAAAAGCGATGGAGGTGTTAATTTTAAAATAAAAGTAGTTGGGATTGGTGGAGCGGGTGGAAATATTGTACAGAGAATCTATCTAAGTGGATTGAAGTGTGAAACCATCATTCTAAACACTGATGCTCAAGCCCTTTCAAAGCAGCGAGCTACCCACGTGATACCCATCGGAAAAAGTATCACTCAGGGAGGTGGGGCCGGTGCAGACCCTGATCTTGGTCGGAAAGCAGCAGAGGAATCCCTGTATGAAATCCATAGCAAAACTCAAAACGCAGATCTACTAATTATTGTTGCAGGACTTGGCAACGGAACGGGGACCGGGGCATCTCCTGTTGTAGCAAGATACGCCAGGGAAAAGAACATATTGACTATTGGAGTTTTCACCTTACCTTTTAACTTTGAAGGCAAAAAAGACATATCACTCAGGGCGATATCAGAAATGGAGAAATATTTGAATACGACCGTTGTAATTGATAACAATATGATTTCGGAGGTCGTAAGTATGGATTCCAGCGTAAAGGAGGCATATGGCCTTGTGGACACTGTCGTCAAAAACTGTGTGGAATCCATTATTAACGTGGTTCAGGAATTCAGCGATGTAAATGTTGATTTCAATGATTTGAAGGCTACTATTTCCAGGGGCGGTCTTGGTTATTTTGCGAAAGGCGTTGCAGAAAGGCAGGAAGATGTGAAGAATGCAATTAATGATGTGCTCTTCAATCCCCTGCTATCCGGAGTCAGTATCAACGATGTAAAGGGAGCCCTTGTGAACATACGGACTAACGGAGATCTTAAAATGTCCTCCTTTGATGAAATTATGGATCAAATTCGGAAACATATGCCTGAGAAAGCTGCCTTAAAATACGGTCTGCAAAAGGAAGGCGACAGTTCGGTAAAATCATACGCAGAAATCTATTTTATCGGTACAACAGGAAAGAAGACTTCCGATAGCATCGTCGACAGGATTACGAGTAAACAAAGAAACCTTGCAAACCTGGATCTCCCCCCTGGAGTGAGGAAAAATAAGAAGTAAGTTTCAGAGTATCCGCTGGTTTAAGTCTTTTGTGCACTCAAGGCAAAAGTGTCTTATTGTCTTTCCAGAA
Source organism: Caldifarciminota bacterium UBA5631 (assembly GCA_002421425.1). Taxonomy (GTDB): domain Bacteria; phylum Hydrothermota; class Hydrothermia; order UBA1063; family UBA1063; genus UBA1063. Next base: position 18,425 of record DIJZ01000010.1, on the reverse strand, counting down.
GAATTGCGAAATGCTGCATCAAACCTAGCAGTTCATACGCTCTATCGTATTCTAAGCGAATCTTACTTTACCGATATATGCACCGTCGATAACCTCACAGGAATCAGGACAGGGATGAAGCTCCAGGATTTTGATTTCCTGTTCTTTAGCATCGACTATGAACCAAACTACTACAACGTTGTAAAAATCCTGTGTGAAACAGGTATTGAACCTCTGACGCGCAGAAGAAGCAGACCGTTCTTGATCGCTGGCGGTGCGGCGGTTTCCTCGAACCCATATCCGCTGCTCCCCTTCTTTAACCTGATATGTATTGGAGAAGCAGAAAAGATAATGCCAGAGATTCTTCCAAAACTTGAAGATTTTGAGGCAGATGCTTTTGGGGATAAAGAATGGGCGCTGATTCCTGATAGGAAGCACTCCGCAACGCGGGTGTTTCTTAAAGACCTTAAATACTCTGAATCCTATAGCGCATTTTATTATCCTCAGTCCACTTTCAAAATGAACCTGATAGAAGTATCCAGAAGCTGCCCCACCAAGTGCAGATTCTGCCTCCTCAGCTATAATCATTTACCTCCCAGGTGGTTACCCCTTGAGAAGTTTGAATCTGCAACTGACGAACTTCCAAAGGATACGAATCTGGGACTTGTAGGTGGTTCTGTCCTTGACCACCCCCATATTACAGAAATCTTAGAAATGGCAAGGAAGTTCAAAACTGTAAACCCTTCATCGGTAAAGATAAGTACAAAAGTTTTCAATGCCTTGAAGGCCATAAAGGAAAGTGGTCTTGAGAGCCTTACTATTGCTCCTGAAACAGGGAGTGAACGCCTCAGAAAATGCCTGAACAAAAACATTAAGAATTCCGAAATCCTACAGTTTCTTAAAATGATCGATGAGTTGGAGTACAGGAATTTGAAATTGTATTTTATGATTGGTCTTCCTTTTGAAAACGAACAAGATGTTGAGGAAACAAACCACATCCTCCAGCAAGCAAAAGAACTGTTCAAGGGACAGATTGAGGTAACGTTCAGTATATTTGTACCAAAACCCCACACTCCTTTTCAATACTTACCATTAGTGACAAAAGCCGAATTGAAGGAAAAGCTGAGAAGAATCAAAGTCCCACCTGGTATAAAAATTGACCTTGGATCCTATAAAGGAGCAGTAAAGCAGCTCCTTTACGCCCGCGCCGGGGAAGAGCTCGGTTATGCAATTCTTGATGAATTTTTAACCTCCACTCCAATACAAAAATCCATCGATTTAAATAAGATCTGTTTTGACCAGAGATTTGTAAGAACACTTCCATTCAATTTCATAAACTCCGGCGTTAAGAAGTCCTTTCTCGAGACAGAACTTGCGAAGGCTCAAAAAAGGATTGCAACTCCGCAGTGTAACCCTGGTGCTTGCAGGACTTGCGGGATTTGCTAAATTATCCTCTGGAACGAAGCAAATCAACAAAAATATGGTAAAACTGTTCTCTGAGCTTGACTATATCGAATTCTTCCGCCCATTTTCTCGCAGCTTCTGCCATCCTTTCCCTCAATCCTCCATCTCTAATAAGTTTGTCAACGTAAAAAGCAACCTTCTCCACATCTCCAAATGGCACAACATATCCGGTTTTTTCATGTACGACTGCCTCTCTCAAACCCGGAGAATCAAAGACTAAAGCAGGAGTCCCTGATGCCTGAGCCTCCATAACGACAATCCCCCACCCTTCCTTTGGAGACGTATTTATAAGAACCCATGATTCTCTGAGTTTCTTTGCCTTTTCATCTTCGCTCACGTAGCCCGTGAATTTTACGACATTTTCGAGGCCAAGTTGCACACAGAGTTTTTCAAGCCCCTCCCTGGCGTCCCCATTACCAACAATTTCAACCTTTAAAGGCCCCTGATAATACCTGTCTATTAGCTCTTTTATGATCCTAAGGAAAAAGTCAATCCTTTTATACTTCTTCAACCTGCCGAGATAAAGAATAAACGGTACGTCGGACTTTTCACCGGGTTTGAAGAAATCAAGTTTTACAGCATTATAAACAACAGTAATTTTTGTTGAAGGGATACCGTTCTTCACCATTTCTTCTTTCGTACTCTCGGAAACCGTAATGATAGGCAAACCCTTATATAATTTGAAGAAAAGCTTCTCGAATATATAAACGTAAAGACCGAAGAGTGGATTTGTTTCCTGAAAAATGACACTGCCAAAAAAGTGATGCGTAATCACAATGATAGGCTTCTTTACGAAAAACCTTGTGAAGAAGGGAATCTTGTTTACATCCTCAACAATTACATCAAAATCTTCTTTTGATAAAAGTTCTTTCAGGTAAAAGGGCACAAGGAAGTTAAATATCCATCGATTACCTTTTCTAATAATCCTTATTCCGTCCTCAAAATCTTCTGCAGGAAGTCCTTTGAATGAGGAACATAAAAGGGTGACAGAATGGCCTTTCAATACAAAACTGGAAAAGAACTGATGCAAATGTACCTCAGCACCGCCTCCAAAGGGGTTCTTCAAATCCTGCCAGTTTATTAAAAGGATTTTCATCAATTAAGGGGAACAACTTTGAGAAATTTGCGCTTTCCGACCTTTATAACAACATCTGGACCAGGGACAATTTTTTCAAATTCTGCGTTAACGACGCGATTCCCAATTTTTACGGCATTCTGTGCAATAAGCCTTCTAGCTTCTGACCTGCTCTGTACTATACCCGATTTTGAGAGCACCTCCAAGAGAGGCATTCCCTCCACAGGAATGCGGAACTCAGGAACTTCATCGGGAATCTCTTTGAACTTAAAAACCCTATCAAACTGATCTCTTGCAGCCTTCGCTTTCTGAAAGCCCCAAAAGATCTTTACTATCTCCTCAGCAAGATCCGCCTTACACTCGCGGGGATCTTCCCTCATCTTCCTTTCAACTTCTTTAAGTTTTGTTTCGTCATAATAGAGAACCAGCTTATAGTATTTCAACACTAGCTCATCGGGAATAGACATTACTTTTCCGAACATCATATCAGGATCTTCCGTTATTCCGATATAGTTATCGTAAGATTTTGACATTTTCAACTTACCATCGGTACCCTCAAGGATTGGAACTGTAAGTATTACCTGTGGATCAACTCCAAAAGCCCTTTGAACCTCTCGGCCAACCTGAAAATTGAATTTCTGGTCAGTACCTCCAACCTCAATATCAGCCTTTATTGCAACAGAATCGTATGCCTGAAACAGCGGATACAGGAGTTCATGCACGGAGATCGGGACATTATTCTTGTATCTTTCTTTGAAATCATCCCTCTCCAGCATCCTTGATACTGTATATGTGGCTGAAAGTTCAATTACCTCATACGGTGTAAGCTTCGAAAGCCACTCGGAGTTGTACCTGATCTCCGTTCTGGACTCATCAAGCACCCTGAATACCTGCTCAAAATAGGTTCTTGAGTTTTCTTTTACTTCCTCAGGAGTTAAACGGGGGCGTGTCTTCGATCTCCCTGAGGGATCGCCAATCATCGCAGTGAAGTCGCCCACTATGAAAATGATGTGATGCCCAAGGTCCTGCAAGTCTTTTAGCTTCTTAAGGCATACATAGTGGCCAAGGTGAAGATCGGGTCTTGAGGGGTCAGCGCCATACTTAATTCTCAAGGATTTTTTTGTTTTGATCTTGTCCAGCAGCTCTTCCTCTGGTAACAGGTCTACGGTGTTAAACTTAATAATTTTTAAATGTTCTTCTAACCTCATTTGGTCCAGTATACATAGATTCCACAGTTTGGACAGGTTTCCAGAGACTTGTTTTTCACAGGTCTGGAAACCAGAGCTGAAGGGAACTCCATAAAACAGTTAGAACAAATACCGTTAATAACCGGTGCAACTCCGCGTTTATACTTACCCCTCAACTTTTCGTATCTCTTATAAACTGCTACGGGCAAACTGTTCACAATTTCCTGCCTTAGCTCCCTGAGTTTACCTATCTGTTTTGTCACGGCGTTCTCATCGGTATTTTGCCCAATACTGATGGATTTCAGATAGTCCTCGGACTCAAAATCGTCCAGCTGAGCATCAAGGCTTTCAAGAGCGATCAGCATTTCGAGAATAGGGTCCATTAACCCTCCTTGTAGATCTTCATCAAGTATTCCATCAACTCTTTCGGGGTTCCGAAATTCAAGTATTCTTTTGTAGAAACTACCTTTCTTGCCACATTGGCAATCTCACCAAGGGTAATAAGGTACCTTGCCCCAAGGTCTTGCGGTGGCGCAATCAAGAGAAAAAGAAGGTGAACAGGTTTCCCATCAAGGGACTGAAAATCAATGCCTTCTTTCGAGACTCCAACAACCAGATGTACGTCATCCACCACTACGCTGCGAGTATGGGGTATCGCGACTCCTTTTCCCACACCTGTAGATCCGATAGCTTCTCTTTTCTTTAACTGCTCAAGAACCAACTTTTCCTGCTCGGGCTTCAGATTCAAAACACTCAGAAGCTCCTGTAAGACTTCTTCTTTACTTTTTGACTTTAGATCTATTATTATTCGGTCCTCTCTCAAAAGTTGTGCAAACATAAAAACCTCCTTTATAACTAACGATTCAATAGTTTACATCTAAAACCTTACAAAATCAAATAGCTATCTGAAACTATTCTTTCAACGCACCCTGCGTAATTCCCTCAATAAAGTATCTCTGCGCCAGGAAGAACAATATCACAATGGGCATTAAAGATACAGTTGAAGCTGCCATCTTCAAAGCGTATGCCTCTTCATGAGCACTTTTGAACATCGCAAGGCCCACCGGCACTGTGTACATAGACTCAGTCTGTGCCACAAGAAGTTGCCACAGAAAATTAGCCCAGTGGAACTGAAAATTCAGCAGAAATACTGTAGCTATAACTGGCAGTGTGAGAGGCATCACAATCTTCAAGAATATTTGATACTCTGGAGCACCATCTATCCTTGCACTTTCCAGAAGTGAATCAGGAACGTCTTTTAAGAACTGAGTAATCAGGAACATCCCGAAGACATTTGCCAGATGGGGAACTATCATACCCTCATAGCGATTAATCCATCGAAACTGATATACTATGAGAAACTGTGGAATCACGTAAAGGAGCCCTGGTACCATCATAGATGAGATAAAAAACCAGAACAGGAAATTTTTGAGAGGAAATTCCTTTTTCGCGAAAGCATATGCAGCCAAGGATGCAAAAAGTGTAGATACCATTGCAGAAATTGTAGCTACAATTAAGCTGTTTAAAAAGTACCGATAGAAATTGTACTGCAGTAGAACATTTTTATAGTTATCCAGGGTAATTCTCGTTGGCAATGAAATTAGAAGTGCTTCGCCTTCAGGCTTTAAGGATGTAATAAGCATCCAGAAAAACGGAAAAAGGCAAATTATGAGAAACAATGAAATAAAGAAATACTTCCAGAAAACTGTCCGTTTCATTCCTTCGTCGCCCTTGAGTATAGAATTGAAATTCCAAGCGTCAGGATTAGAAGAATGAAGGAAGTAGCCGATGCTACTCCCAGACGGAGATTGCTTATATGATTAAATAGGTAGTACCCAGAAACCTTTGTAGCACCGAGGGGTTCACCCCACCTCTGAACAATTGGACCACCACCCGTCATCGCAAAAAACTCCGAAAATGCAGAAAAGGCACCAATGATCCCCGTAATTACGAGAAATGTAGTCGTATTCCTGACAAGAGGAAAGGTAATTTTGACGAACTTCTTTAACCCAGCAGCGCCATCAATTTTTGCTGCATCTTCAATGTCCTGAGAAATGTTATTCAGTGAAGCAGTGTAGAGAATTGTACCAAAGCCAACGTTCTTCAGAGCAATGGCAAAAACTACGGCTGGCATTGCTGTAGAAGGGTTTCCAAGGAATCCAGTATTATAGACTTTAGTTGAAAGCAAGGGTTTTAACAATTGGACTAAGAAACCGTACTTTCCTGCGTACAGAATAGTCCACACCACGCCAACTACGAAGGCATCGAGGACAAAGGGCATAAAGAACAGTGTTCGATAGAGCTTGTTTACTTTGATATTCGCTCTGAGAAGCATTGCAAGGAAAATGGAAAGGCCTATATTTAAAGGGATCATCAGCAAAGCGTACTTAAATGAAAGCCATACAGAGTAAAGGAACTCCTTATCACGAAGAACGAACTCGTAATTCCTAAAGCCAACAAACTTCAGTCCACCAAAAATATTAGAAAGATCTGTGATTTTGAAAAAGGAAAGATAAAAGGCATAGAAGAACGGGAAAAGCAGGAAAACGAAAAAAATGACAGAAAAGGGAATTACAAATACACTATTCTTCCATCTTTGATTCATTTCAGAAAAAATAGGGCGGGCCAAAGGCCCGCCCTATCAAAGATTTTCAACACTATCTGGCTACGATAAACTTCGATGTCCCAACCCTCGTTTCTCTAACGAGATATAAACCCGGCTTCAGGGCAAACTTCACATCTGCAGTACCATTAATGGCTACTCTTTTTGTCAACACCCTCTTTCCGTCCACTGAGTATACTTCCAGATTGAATACCCCGCTTCCTGCAAGGCGAACTCCATTCACAATGGGTTGCATTGATAGGGTACTTCCATTTTCTCTCACGTTCAACGTAAAGTAAGTGGTAATGGTGTCCCAATCTGTCCACTCCTCGCCACCCGTCAATGAAACTGAGCTGTCATAAGGAAGAATATCAACGGCAGAGCTATTGTCCCCTCCAACAATATACGCTACGGACTTTGAAGTTTCCGGATTTCCCATGCTCGCGAGGGGAACAGCAACTTCGAGAGCCTGAAGACCGTTACTATAAGTAGCAGCATAATTCATACCTGCAAAATTGTACTGCCAGGAGCCATTCTCATACTTGTTATAATTGGATGAGGTGATTGAACCACTACCTCCACTGTACCAGAAATAAATCTGATAATCTGGATTCCATTCAGGAAAATATAGTTTTCTTCCCCAGGAATCCCTCGTATCAGCAGAAGGATCTCCGGAATACCCCCCGTCTGCGCAATCCATTACAAATCCGTAAGCCACGTCCCATGAGGCCGAATTTTGAGTAGTAATTGCAAGGTAAAGAGAATCATTCGCAACGGCATAATAAAAGGCCAGAAGATCTGCACCAGCCTTATCTGTATTCGCAGTGTTCTCTGCTACTAAGGTGTATCCTTCTGTAACCGGGTTAACGTTTCCATCTACCACCGGGGCAGCCATTACCAGACCCACACCCAGTGCTACCATTACCAATATCTTTTTCATAACAACCCTCCTTTTCATTACCTTTATCAATGTAATGCAACGGGCGTGAATTGTCAAGATACAATTTACGTCTGCGTCGCGACTTTTCTATAGTGTTTAGGTATTCAACGACTGAGAAAGAGTCCTTTCTTATTCGGATTCTTACAGGTTCATTTCGTAGAAGCTGAATATTCTTCGCATATACCATTTGTATGATTCAGCAAGCCATTTGTGTTAGAAAATAATGATGAGATTGCAAAAACGGCGGCGAGAAGTGGTTTAACACAAACCAAATTGCACTACCTAAAAGAACTGTAAAACTCAGAATTTACGGTTATTCTTGCGCTTCGAACTTTACAGTTGTTTTTTGATGCTATGCTTCCCTTTTCAGCAACTCTCCAAGCCTTCTAATACCCTCCACGATGAGTTCTTCTTTCATATTCGAAAAATTCAACCTCATCGTGTTCCTTCCCTCGTCAGGGTCTGGATAAAAAGCATTTCCAGGAACGAAAGCAACTTTGTTTTCCACCGCCTTTTCGAGTAGTTTCACGCTGTCAATTTTCTCAGGCATTATCACCCAAAGGAAAAGCCCACCCTGGGGCTTCGTCCAGTGGAAGCCCACCTTGGGGAAATACTTGTCCATTGAATCCAGCATGAGATTCCGCCTCTGTCTATATACACTCTTTATCTTATCAAGGTGGGTTTCAATCAGATCCTGCGCGCATAGCTTTGCAGCAAGGTATTGTACGTAAGTTGATGTATGAAGGTCTGTACCCTGCTTAGCCTGCACCAGCTTTGCTATGACTTCTTTTGGGGCGACAATCCACCCGAGACGGAACCCTGGAGCAAGAACTTTTGAAAATGTACCAAGGTAGATCACTCTTTCCCTTGAATATGCCGCAATAGGCGGAATTTCATTCCCCTCAAACCTTAAACGAGAATAGGGGTCATCTTCAATGATGAAAGTATCATATTTTTCAGCGAGTTCAACAAGCTTCTTTCTCCTATCTTCTGGCATTGTCACACCAGCGGGGTTATGAAATGTTGAAATAACATACATAAACTTTGGCTTGTGAAGCATAAGCACCTTTTCGACTTCCTCAGGAATCAGGCCATCATCATCCATGAGGGATCCAACATACTTGGGACCATAAGAATTGAAAGCCTGAAGAGCCCCGAGGTAAGTCGGTTTTGAAACAAAAATAGTATCACCTTCGTTGATAAATATCTTACCCACGAGGTCAAGAGCCTGCTGAGAGCCGCTTGTCGGGAGTATTTCTTGAACAGAACAGCTGACCCCCATCTTTTTCATATATATTGAAATTTGTTCATTGAGGAGGGGGTAGCCTTCGGTGGGTCCATATTGCAACATTTTCTGACCTTCCTTTTCCAGTAACTCAACACTTGCTTTCTTTATAGCTTCAATTGGAAAAAGCTCAGGAGCAGGAAGCCCACCTGCAAAAGAAATAACCTCAGGTTGCTGAGTAAACTTTAAAAGTTCTCTGATGATGCTGCTTTTTATCCACTTCGTTCTCTCTGCAAAAAAAGTGTCCCATGTGGGAGATGTTATATGGGAACTCATGATGCCTCCTTTTATTTGATATCATTACCCATAGTATAACGGGAAGATTACGCCTTTTCAATCAAAAAAACCACTTATTGTATTTCACAGTACATGGATGTTCGGATATCATTACTTCATAATTCCCAGAACTACATTGTGGGAGACGAAAATGATGATCAAAAACAAAAATGTCCTGGAAAGGAACCCTTCAATGCCAGAGTTGAGAATTGCGAGAAAAACCGGACTTGAAGCACTGAAATTTGCTCTCGGAAGGATTGATCTAGAAGAAAGATTTGAAGATTTCATCCACAGTGGAAGTCTTTCCAGGATGCTGGTTGCAATCGGAAAAGCCAGTGTGAAAATGTTTAAAATCTATAAAAATCTGGCTAGAACAGAAGAAGGTGTAATCATTTCACCATGGAAAGTACGACCTTTTGAAAAGGACGTGAAGATATTTGTTGCAGGTCATCCCTACCCGGATTCAGAAAGCATAAAGGCAGCACGCTATGTCATTGCGAAACTTAAGACACTAAATTACAACGAAAACGTCGTCTTCTTAATTTCCGGAGGGGGGTCTTCACTCTTCGAATTACCCAGGGTCCCCTTGCAAGACCTTATTTCAGCTACTAGAATACTTCTTTCTTCAGGCGCAACTATTGAGGAAATTAACACCGTAAGAAAACATCTTTCAAAGGTGAAAGGCGGACAACTCCTCAGATATTTGAAAGGTCACGGAATTTCCCTTCTAATGTCCGACGTCCAGGAAGACCGGGTAGACCTCATTGCATCAGGCTTGACCGCTCCTGATTCTACCACATATGAAGACGCATTCAGGATACTACACAAATATGAAATTTGGGAACCAATGCCTCCATCCGTAAAAAGGACAATAAAAAGGGGTATGGATGGAACAATTCCCGAAACACTGAAACGCAGAGAGCCCTTAAATGGAACAATTGAAAACCATGTCATTCTCACAAACGGAGATTTGCTGCGGGATCTCGAATCCTTCATGAAAATGCGAGGTTTTAAAACTATCTCTCTTGGATCGGACAATCATATGGACATTGACCTATTAGTGGATAAATTCCTTTCTTGCATAAAACAGATGAGCTCACAGCAGAGCACTAATGTCTCTGTTCTTGCAGGTGGTGAAGCAAGTGTAAGGGTAACCGGGGCCGGCAAAGGTGGTCGAAATCAAGAGCTAGCGCTCCGGATGGCTGTTGCTTTAAAAGATACGCCCTTAAAGTTCATCTTCATTTCCTTCGGGACCGATGGTATAGATGGACCTACTGATGCTGCAGGAGCCATTGTCGATAATGAAACTCTACCCAGGGCAAGTAGCCTTTCCCTCAGCCCTGAAAAATTTATACTGGAGAACAATTCGTATGATTTCTTCTCAAAACTGAATGACCTTATCAAAACGGGGCCTACTGGAATAAACGTAAAAGATATTTACTTACTCCTCATTGTGGGGAAAGGTTCTGAGTGAAAACTTTATAATTTAAAACAAATAGAGGAAAATTATGCTTCCCCTGGATTTATTCAATTATGACTTGCCTGAAGAACTGATTGCACAGAGACCACTACAAGAAAGAGATCAGGCAAGAATGCTCGTTCTGAACAAAGAGGATAGGACAGTAATCCACTCGTATTTCTACGAAATTCCTGCTTTTCTGAGGCCCGGGGATCTCCTGATCATAAACAAAACTCGGGTAATAAAAGCGAGACTATTTGCAAAGGCAGAAGACACAGGTGGAACCATCGAACTTCTATTCGTTGAACTTCTCAACGACAAAACCTTCAAAGCAATGGTTTCAAGTAGAAAAAAAGCCAGAATCGGCAGAATATTCAAAATTGACAATACATACAGGATCATTATAAAAGATTTCGATAACAACCACGCAGTAATAGAAATCCTTGATAATACTACAGTTTTTGTGCTCCTTGAACGTTGCGGAGTTGTTCCACTGCCCCACTACATAAAAAGACCCCCGGAGGAAGAAGACCAATACTACTATCAGACAATTTTTGCCGAAAAAGGAGCTTCAATTGCCGCTCCAACAGCAGGACTACACTTTACCGAAAGGGTGATTACAGATCTTCAAAAAAGAGGGATACGTATTGCTCCAGTTTTCCTAAACGTAGGACCGGGAACCTTCAGACCTGTAAAAACACAGGATGTAACAGCTCACAAAATGGACTATGAATACTATGAGGTCCCGAAAGAAACAGCAATGGAAATTGAAAAGACAAAAGAATCTCGTAAGTGGGTGGTAGCCTGTGGAACAACAGCTGTGAGAGCCCTTGAATCCTGGAAATTTGAGCATTCAAAACTTTCTGGAAAAACAGACCTTTTCATATACCCTGGATACGAGTTTGGAGTAGTGGACGCATTGATAACCAACTTTCACCTTCCTAGATCCACACCACTGATTCTGGTGAGCGCTTTTGCAGGACGAGAAAAAATAATTAGTGCCTACGAGGAAGCAATTAGACTCAAATATCGCTTTCTGAGCTATGGAGACGCTATGCTAATCCTCCCTAAGATTGAAAAAACCTTATAGTTACCAGATACTATTACTATGGCTGATGTCGTAGTGGGATTGCAATGGGGTGACGAAGCGAAAGGTCGGTTCGTAGATTATCTCGCAAAGGATTATGACATTATATGCAGATTTCAGGGTGGAGCCAATGCAGGGCACACGATTGTAGTAGACGGGAAGAAACTTATACTTCACCTTCTCCCTTCGGGGGTTATAAGACCTGAAAAGAAGAACCTTATCACTGCAGGAGTCCTTGTAGACCCTGAGGCGTTCTCAAAAGAAGTGGAACAGATCTCTTCTCTCTCAGGTTCGTTGCAAGGTCGCCTCTTTGTCGATGAGAGAGCAACTATTGTCCTTCCGTTTCACAAGGAAGAAGATGCCCTGGAGGAAACCTCAAAGGGTGGTGTCGGAAGTACAAAACAGGGGATAGCATACGCTTATAGAGACCTCTATCAGAGACTGGGTATAAGAATTGGAGATCTCTTCTACCCTAAAACCCTCCTTCGCAAACTGAAAGATATTACAGAATTCAACAATCAGATAATAGCTGCACGCTTCGGCCATCCTCCATTTGATTATAAAGAAATAATGGATAAGCTCTTTGAATTTAGTAAATTTGTAAATCCCTATGTGGTGGATGGTGTTGAGTTCATACACAAAATGGAGTCTGAAGGAAAGAGAATTCTTTTCGAGGGGGCTCAGGGAGCGCTTCTTGACGTGATTTATGGAACGTATCCCTATGTGACCTCATCACACACCATTTCTTCAGGAGCTCTTGTATTTTCTGGGCTCCCACCTCAAAAAATTGAAAAAGTATACGGAGTACTTAAAGCCTACACCACCAGGGTCGGAAAAGGCCCCTTCCCAACAGAAGAGAAGGGCGAAAAGGGTCAGCTTCTGAGAGAGAAAGGCGCTGAATTTGGTGCAACAACGGGGAGACCCAGGAGATGCGGCTGGCTGGACCTTATACTGCTCCGCTACACTACAATGTTAAACGGCGTTACCAATCTTGTAATTACTAAGCTCGACGTTCTGAGCGGAATTGACCCTATAAAGGTAGCAGTCAAATACAGGGTAAAGGAAGAAATTTTGGAACTGCCCCCTCCATCATCAGAAAAACTGGAGCTTTCAGAGCCAATTTATGTTGAAAAACCAGGATTCACGCTCTCAAATAACGAACAGAGCTATGTAGATCTTCCGGTAACGGCAAGAAACTATGTTGAATTTATTGAAGAATCATTAAAATTGAGCATAAACTTCATTTCCTTAGGACCAGAACGAGAAAAACTTCTCCAAAAACAGATTTAAAGAGAAAGCCCTATATTGAAAGCTTCCAGCTCCAGCTCAATATACTTTGGGGGCACGTTGCTTTTAAGTGCCTCAATAGCGTCTTCTTTGGAGCAAAAACGCTTTAAATGTCTCAATATGTACCCAAAAGCAACAATATTTAGAAGAAAGCCTGAATTAAACCTTTCATAACAAACCCTGGTAAACGGAACCTTAAAAAACTTATACCTGGATCTAAGTTCATCCTCATCCTGCAGAACCATCGTAGTTTCATCTATGATAATCAGACTTCCATTCTTTGCGCTATTTACATAATAGTCAAGGGACTCCGAAGTAAAAGCCACAAGAATATCAGATTTTTCAACATAAGGGAAAGAAATCCACTCCTTTCCCAGAACTACGTCTGCGGAAGTTATACCTCCCCTCACCTGCGCCCCGTAATATGAGCCCTGGGTAGCATATTTCCCTGCTCGAGTGACTGCCTCAGCAGTGAGTACTCCGAGAAGTATTATTCCTTGCCCACCAGTGCCCGCGTATCTTACCTCAAGTCTCTCCATATCAGAACTCCCCTATAATAATTTTTCCCATGGACTCTGCAGAGGAAGTAATATTCTTAATATTCACTGAATTTCTCTTCAAATAATCAATAAATTCGTAAGGATCCTGTGTCACATTTCTCCTGCCAAAATGTGTCGGACAAGTGCTGATGGCCTGCACAAAAGAAAATCCCTCGGTACTTATTGCCTTCTTTATTGAATTTACAAGTTGCGGAAAATGGGCAACGGTGTACCGAGCAACAAAGGATGCGCCAGCAGATTTCACAAGCTTTGCCACATCGAATGGTGCTTCTGATAGTCCTTTTCTTGACGTAGAAGTCTTCGACCCTTTTGGTGTAGTGGGTGAATATTGGCCCCCTGTCATCCCATAGTTATTGTTATCAGCCATAATACAGGTAATATCAATATTCCTTCGCGCAGCGTGAATAAGATGATTTCCCCCAATAGATGCTAAATCACCATCTCCTCCAACAACGATAACAGTGAAATCTGGCCGTGCGAGCTTCACTCCTGTTGCGAAGGCAATGGCTCTTCCATGCGTGGTATGAATCGAGTCTGCTTTTATGTATGGGCTGGGGATCCAACCTGAACAACCGATACCGGATACAAATACAACATTGTCTCTATCAAGTTCAAGCTCATCGCAGGCCTTTGCAATTGCTCTAAGTATTATCCCGTGCCCACACCCTGGACAAAATGCAGTGGGGAAGAACTCTGTTCTAATCCATTCCATATATGTTTTCATAGGTTCTCCTCGACGACTTTTACTATTTCCTCTGGCAAGATCACGTTAGTTCCGAGCTCCGTTACCGGTATGATTTCACAATTTAGAATACGCTTTAATTCGGAGGATAGATGGCCCATATTCATTTCGGGCACGAAGACCTTTTTCACATTGGAAAAGCGCTGTATTATGTATTTCTCCCAGATTGGCCATATTACTTTGAGTCTGAAAAATCCAATTTTAATCCTCTTTTTGCGAAGTCTGTTCATAGCTTCAAAACCACTCCGGGCAGAAATTCCATAGGATGCTATAACAAAATCGGCATCCTCGATAAACTCCTCATGGGTCTCGAAAATATCCGAAATATGGTTGCTAATTTTGCCAATAAGGTGTTTTACTATCTTTCTATGTACTTCAGGGTCCTGAGTCACTCTTTTGCCCCACTCAGTATGAGTCGAGCCCGTCACGAGCAAGGCCTTACCATCCCCAAGAAGAGGCATAGGGCTTGCATCAACTTCGTCAAAGCTGAAAGGTGGCGCCTCGGGATCATGCTCCCGATCAAAAACATCTATCTCTTCAGGTATCTCAACAGGTTCCCGCAGGTGAGCAATGGCTTCATCAGTAAGCACTATCGTTGGAACCCTGTATCTTTCAGAAAGATTGAAGGCTCTAACCCCAAATTCAAAAAGCTCCTGACACGACCACGGCGAAAGGACTATTATTTCATAATCTCCATGAGTCGCATATCTTACCTGATGATAGTCTCCCTGCGATGGCCTGGCTGCTTGCCCCGTTGAAGGTCCAGCTCTCTGAACATCAACAATTACCATAGGAGTCTCAGTGAATATTGCGTATCCCAGATTCTCCACCATCAAATCGAACCCGGGGCCACTGGTAGCCGTCATTGCTTTTGTGCCGGTCCATGATGCGCCAATACACGCTGCAATTGATGCAATTTCATCTTCTCCCTGAAAATAGACACCTTCATTTGACTCCTCAAACCTGTCTTGGACCCTTGTAATTATTTCGCTGGCAGGGGTGATGGGATAGCCTGCATAAAACCTCATTCCTGCGCAGAACGCTCCATCTGCAACAGCTTCATCACCTTGAAGTAGAAAACGGCCGCTTTTAATTGGTACTTTAATTCTGTTCCACGGCATTTTCAATCTCCTCTACCTCTATTGCAAAGTCAGGACACAAGTTTTCGCACATCAGGCAACCTATGCAGTCATCAATTCTCGCAGGCGTGACTTCCTTGAAACCCCGGTGGCTTTCCTTCTCTGCAATGTCAAAAACAGACCTTGGACATACCTTTACACAAATGTAGCAAGCCTTACACCAATCGTGGTTTATTTCAATGTCAAATCTCTTTTTCATATTGCTCCTTTTTTCATAAAATCCTCGATGCTCTCTTTACTATACCCTAACTCAGTTAAGATCTCCTCAGTGTGCTCTCCAAGTAAAGGAGGATGTCTGTAAATCTCAAGGTCAATATCTCCAAAGTGGATGGGATTCTTCATTAACCTGATTTTACCTGCAGTGGGATGTTCAATTTCCTGAATGAATCCACGGTAAGCAATCTGCTCATCATTTATCGCTTTATCCACCGTATTTATCGGACCTGCAGGGATATGAGCTTCTTCGAGCTTTTCGAGCCAGTAAGATCCTTCTTTTTGAGCAATAATATCCTCAATAATGGGAATCAACACATCTCTGTTTGAAAGTCTCCTGGAATTGCTCTCAAATCTTGGATCTGATAAGAGGTCTTCGCGCTCTATTACTTTACAAAACCTCTTCCACTGTTCTTCGTTCCCAACTCCTATTATTATGAACTCATCTTTAGCCTTGAAAACCTGGTATGGAACTATGTTTGGATGGGCATTTCCATACCTTCCTGGCACAGTGCCGCCAATCAAATAGTTGTTTGCTACGTTGACCAGACTCGCAATGGTGGATTCGAGAAGAGAATTATCAATCATCGCACCCATACCTGTTTTACTCCTTCTGATAATGGCAGCTTCGATGGCAATTACAGTGTATAGCGCAGTGAGTACGTCACATATTGCAACGCCCACCTTCATAGGCTCCCCTTCTGGTTCTCCCGTAATACTCATGAGACCGCTGATTCCCTGAATCAACACATCGTAGCCTGGCTTACTTGCTTTTGGTCCAGAAAGCCCAAATCCTGTAATACATGCCCATATAACATCCTCTTTTATCTTTTTCACATCTTCATATCTAAGTTGTAAACTCCTGAGAACTTCTGGAAGGAAGTTTAGAATTACCACATCGGATCTACTGATTAGCCGTTCAAGAATTTCCCTGCCCTCTGCACTTTTCAGATTCAGTGTCATACTGCGCTTGTTCTTGTTAGCACACATGTAGTATGCGCTTTCTCCACCAGCAAACGGAGGGCCCCAGCCTCTTGTTTCATCACCGTCCTTAGGCTTTTCGACCTTAATAACATCAGCTCCAAGGTCGCCCAGGATCATTCCAACAGTGGGCCCAGCAAGAACCCTTGACAGATCCAATACTTTTATTCCTTCAAGCGGTTTCATTTTTTCCTTCTTCTTTCAAGCACTCCCCTTTGTATAAATGTCACGAGAACAACGAACAAAAGTGAAATTCCAAGAGCCCAGAGGTTCTTATCAAATCTAAACTCAGGATTCAAATAGTTGATAATTGGAAAGGAAACAGCTACCACTGTCCCTGCAATCATAGCGAGACTAGCGGAAAGAGAAGTCGGGACCCTCTTACCCTTTGTCACCCAGAATACACCAGAAAGCACGATTACTGCAGCAGCGCCTCTAATTGCATAAGAAATATAGCCAGTGTCGAGGACAAATCCTTTCAAGTATACAGCCAGTGGTATTAGAACGATGCCCACGACGAATGTAAAACGCCTTGCGACCTGGAGTAATTTCTGTTCATCAGCATTTTTGTCAATAAGATAATGATAAACGTCTTTCACCAGAATCGTTGAGATAGCAAACATCACAGGAGCAATTGTAGAGAGGATAGCTGCAAGAATCCCTGCAAGGGCAATTCCTCCGAACCACGCAGGGACAAAGTTTGTAGACATAAGGAGGCTGGGCAACGCCTGCTTAGGGTTTGGTATTGTTGCAAATTTCCCAGTTGCTGCAATCATTCCAAGGGTAGCGGTCAAAATTCCAGTTGGGAAGATCAATAATGCACTGAGAAAAGAAGCGTGTTTTGCGGTTTTTTCATCCTTTGCCGCAAAAACGGGTTGAATTGAAGCCTGTGCTGCGAAAGCGCCGAACATTCCTCCGATAATCCAGCCGATTACCTGATTAAGCCCAACACCCATCGGACTCCTGTAAATTGCGGGATTCTTGCCAACCTCAGTAAGAGCGGTGAAAAGCCCGGTGTAACCGCCAATTTTGACAAGGCCGATTATAAAAGTTGAAATTATTGCGAAATACAGCAAAAAAGTGTGAATTATATTAGTTAGGGTAATTGACCAGAACCCACCTGCCGTGACGTAAATAGTTACAAGAAGACCACCAATTATCACTCCGGTTTTAAAGCTCAAATTCAGGGTCGAAGCCAGCACAGAGCCTACGGTTTGAATCTGGGCATAACCGAGGATTAGATAGGCAATAAGAAAAGCAAAAGCAGAAATAACCCTGGCGTTCTTATCGTAAAGTTTCTCGATCATTTCTGAGACAGTGTACACACGGTTCTTCCGATAGTATTTCGCCAGGAGAAATCCAAAAAGCATCATTCCAATTGAAGTTGAGACATTGTACCATGCTGAGGAGATTCCAGTCACGTAGGCTCTCTCCGAAACACCAATGGTGCTCATTCCTCCAAGCCATTCACCGACCACAACAACGGTGCACAACCACAGCCCAAGATTTCTCCCTGCAATTAGGTAATCTGTGCCTGATTTCGCAAGTTTCTGAGCAAGAATACCAACGATGAGGACGATAATAAAATACCCAAGTACAATAAAAAACTGGATAGAAAAATGCATAAATATACTCCTTTTGAAAATAATTATATTCCAGAGGATTTACACTATCAAATGAAGCACGACTTAACTTAAAATGAGAAGAGATACCGTACCTTCAGAACAACATAATTAGCCTTTTGAGTCGCACCCTCTTCAGAGTAGGTCCTTGAAATCACAAAATACAGCCAGCTTTTGGGTCGGAAATTGTATGAAGCCACAAACGAATATCCATTCATGGGGAAATACCTGGATTTGAAGGCATAGGTGTGCTGTGAAAACACATTGAGCACCATGCTGCTAGTCACAGCATACTGAATTTTTGGGGAGAAGAATAATGTGTACTCCTCTACCCTGTCCGTGGGATCCAGTTCCAGCCATCCTTTCGTTGTCAGCTTCAAGCCAACCCGTGGATTGGATACATTTACAATGGTAAATCCATGGGAGAAAACTCTCCCTATGTATTCGCGAAAATAATTGAACCCACGCTCATAATATATCTTCAAAGAATATCTTGTGGACTTACCCTCGGAAGTCCAGCCCTCCAG
>DIJZ01000025.1 GCA_002421425.1 Caldifarciminota bacterium UBA5631 | reverse complement strand
CCAGTGCATAAGACTTCGCTTCTAAGTTGAGACGCTCTAAAATGTTAGATTTCTTCTCAGCAAGGCTTAAGTAAAGAAGTACCGCATCGTACATTACATCGCCTACGAGATGAACTCCCTTTTCAATGCCTTCCCTTCTCAAATTCTCAACAGCAGTTTTAGTAGGACAAAAAAGTAAACTGGAAATGTGGTCCGTTAGTACACGATTGATTTCCTCGGGCATTTTCCTATTGAAGCTCCTTAGCCCGGCCTCCACGTGAGCCACAGGAATATGAAGCTTTACAGCAGCAAGGGCCCCCGCAAGGGTGCTATTGGTATCACCGTAAACCATTACAAGATCTGGTTTTTCTTTAAGGAGGACTTCTTCAGTGTGTTTCAGGATTTCGCCTGTCTGGTTGGCGTGGGTTCCCGAGCCGACACCGAGGTGGTAGTCTGGATCTTTGAGGCCGAGTTCGTCAAAAAAGATTTGGGACATCTCATAGTCGTAGTGTTGTCCAGTGTGAACGAGAACCTCTATTATTTTACTATCGGGATTTTCTGCATTGTGTTTCTCAATTGCTTTCAATATAAGGGCGAGTTTTACAAATTGAGGACGTGCTCCAACAATGTCAACAATTTTCATTTTGCCTCCCAAGAGTTTGATCTTGTGAATTTTGGGGTTCGGTATCTGTTGATTTTATTGAGATAGATGAGATTTTCTCTTGAGAATGCTTAAACTCGTAATAAATGCGGTTTATTTTCATTTTGCTTTTTTGTAAGCTTAAAATCACTTCTGTAAATTAGGAAGTTGAAAATTTGCACCTTTTGCAATTGTTAATTATTTATCACATTTTTGATAAACTCAACTTGTTTTTGATTTTGTAGATATTTTTCGATAGGGGTCAGTCTTGCGTTAAGCTATTTGAAGTCCAATAGCGATTGGACTTCTATGGTTTGTTTTATGATGCATTTATGGGGATTGAGTGATAGCGAATATGACCTTTTTGTCTGTGTGAATGATTTAGTTGAATTTTAGTCAATAAGTTGTTTCAAAAAATTTGGGGGCTTGCCCGAAGGGCAAGCCCCCATGAAGAGTGTACTTGGTCGAGCGACTCTATCTTACCATTATCATTCTATGTATTTCTCTATTATTTCCTGACTTCACTTCGACGTAGTAGACACCCGCTTTCAGGCTTGAAGGTATGCGGATGGAGGTCTTGCCTTTGTTTACAAGTCCATCGTAGAGGGTGGCGACTTCTCTACCGGTTGCATCGTACAGCCTCACGCTGAATGGAAGCAAGGTTGGTGATGTTACAACGATAGCGTTTCCGGGCTTTGATATGGTGGGTATGGTATAGGTGAGGGTATTGAGGAAGTTATTGGCATTATCATCTATTTGAAGGACTATAACGTTGTTAAACCTAATGGTTACAGGCGCTTTGCCTGTTACAGATTTTACAATCACCACGAGGGCTGTTGTATCATCACCCGATGGGGAAGAGTAGGTTACACTCTCACTTCCTCCAACGCCGTTGGCGTCTGCCATTGCCACGTACTGGAGAGGATTAGCGTAGCTTGTGGGGAGATTCCTCTTTGAGAATAGATAAAGGGCTATATCGGCATTTCCACTTGGTACATCAACTTGTAAGGTAGGATTTGTATTTTGTGGGAATACGACATTTTCTACGTAAGCAAATTGACCATCAGCCAACGTAATGTCAAAAGTAGCAGTTCCATTAGCCATAATGTACCCTATAGAAGACTTAGAACAAATTATCTGGAAGCTGTCCCTTACGTCGCCAAAGGAGTAAACACCGGGATACAGGTCCTCTTGTGCAGTTGACCAAATGGTTACAAAATCTATTTTATCTGGACCGAGTGTTGAAGCTGTAATGGGATGTTCCAAACCTTCCTTTGGTGAGGTTGGGGCATCATCGAAGATCTTAAGGTCAAGGTCTATTGAATCACCGCTGGTGCCGTATTTTGAATTCTTTATCGCTACAAGTGTCCACTGGTAAGGAACGGTCTTTATCCTGAAGGCTCTTACATTTGGTGTATATCCAGAACCGATAGTGTACATATGAGGAGCGTAAGAGGACCAGGTGGGTGTATTGTAGTTAAGATATCCGATGGGTGCAAAGACGTACTGCTCGCCCCACCATCTTAGATAGTGGTTAAACAGATTGCTGGGCACTACATTGTCCCAATCGATTTTGTAAGTCAAACTATGCCGCCCAGCGGGAATAGTGGTTTGATATCCTTGATAATAGAGATAATTCCACGGCGAAATAGTGTAAGGACCGGATAATGTGGTTTGCGCCAGGCCGTAGTCATTTAAGAACATTACGTTTCTCAAAGTTTTACCTGATGGAACATTTGCGTTTATTTCGCTCCTGTTGAGAGCGACCCAACCTGCAATGTAAACGGTAGTATCTCCCTTTACAATTTGTGGCAAGGTTGTTGAGTTTTCATTTGAGGCAACAATAGGGCTATCCCAGCCGTCGGGTGTGAAGTAAGAGAGGGTTGGATGGTTATGCTGAATTTTGAAGTACATAAAGAGTGGCACTGGCACATAGCCAAGAATTGTTGAACTATTCCACGTACTGTTTGATGTGCTTGCTAATGTGTAATTTACACCGATAAATGGTGAAGACCAGAAAGGAGGTTTTAGACCTGTTTCTGTCGTTGCAACCCTTGAGTTTTGTCCATACCAGAAGGTTGAAGGTATCTTTATGTTTGGCCGAACGGAGTAAAATTGACTTGCCCCTCCAGCAACACTTATAGCGGTACTCGTATAGAAGGGTGCACCGTCGGGAGTTCCTGCTGATGAATTATGCCGCCATAGATAAAGATACATATTCCTGCCCTGGGTTCCGTCGTTGTGTCCATATATGTCAACGCTATCGATTAATATTGAATCATTTACTGTTGGGCTGAACTGGGCAAAGGTTGCCCAGTAACGGTCTTGGTTTCCAGTTGGATAGCTACTAAGCAAGAAGCCGTCACCTGATCCCATAGGATACCAATAGTAGACTCCCGGTCTCGTATTGAAAGGTCCAGCTATGGAGAAAGTTAATGTATCTTCCTTTTCATTTCTCAGCCCTTCTCCATAATAGTAGTGTAATATGAGCTGGAAAGTTGGGTCAAAGCCAGAGAGTCCACTCCATTTGGTGAATTGTATGATGAATGGGTCGCTATCGTTTGTACCTTCTCCTTTATAAACTGTTCCGAAGTAAGCGGTATCCTTAACAATTGTCACACTATCATATGTAGCCTGGTCGGCAGGAGAAAGATAGCCTACCACCTGCTCAGCAGTAATACCAATGTTCTTTATTGAAATTCTGAGAGAAACCAATTCACCTGGGTCGATAGCCCCATCGTTATTCCCATAGTGACTATCATCAAGTCGTGAGGATGTTACTTCAGAAAATTGTGGTGCTGTGACTTCCTCTGTATAGACAAAGGCCCTCATACAGAAGTCGTACCAATAAGTTCTGCCCCACCAGGAGGCTGGATCAAGTCTATTGTTGGTTGATAAGTTAACGGTGCTTGCACCGTCTCTATCCTGGTAGGGAACTGCGTTAGCGTTGGCCTTGCGGATTCCGATCCAGAAATAACCCGGTTGTGTTATATAAATAGGGTTTGTAAGAGTGACTTTGGTCCAGGCGTTAGCGGTGTTAACGTTTATCAATGTCCATCCGTAAAGTTCTGCATCGGGGGCGTTGTAGGTTGAGTTATGCTTCCAGACGAAGAGGGTTTCGTTGGTAGCAGTTCCCGCAAAATAAACTCTTATGGAATCTAACCTGCAGGATGCGGCTGCCTCAAACCTCATAGCGAAATAGTTGTATTGGGCGTAGTAGCTATCATTCCCAGGATAATAGTAAGGGCTATTGTTGTCGTATTTAAGGCTGTCAGATCTTGCGGGATAACTTGATGCTGTAATTGGAATGTTTAAAAATTGATACCGCGTTGCGTCGTTGGTAACGAGCTTTACAGTGAAATAGAGATATTTGTCAGTAGGTGCCGACGAGGAGAGGGTAATGTCAAAGGTCCCAACTTTTTCCTCGTTTCTATCTATTGATCCAATTGATACGCTGCTGGCATTGTAAGTTACATAATGTGCATAACCGGGTATTGAATCAAAAACGAGGGAGGCTGTGAAAGAAGTAGCTGAAACTCCTCTATTTTTGAACGTTACACGAAGGTAAACTCTTTCACCGGGTTGGAGTTTACCATCGTTATTTCCTAACCTATCGTCTATTGTGTAGCCAGTAATAACCACATTTGATTTAGAAGGTTCCGGTGTGTTTAATACCGCCCTGTAGGCATCAATTCTCCCCCAACCGGTGGTGTCATTTGGAAAATCATAACGTTGGGGCTGAATAAGTTTTACGTTGTTCCTGATGGTTAAATAGAGTTGGTTAAGTGATAGATATGGATTCTTAGATAGAATTAAGGCTGCTTCGCCTGCGGCATGGGGCGTGGCAGATGAGGTGCCATTAAAGTCGTTTATGTAATCACCACCGGGATATGCTGCCCATACGGGGTCGGCTGGAGCGCAGATATCCGGTTTATGCCTGTTCCAGTCCGGTGCATACCAGTTGTAGGTGTTGTTCCACCTTGCTAAATTAGGTGCTCCGCCACGGGAGCTATAGTCAAGAATTTCGTCGTTTGGGTCGGTAGCCCCCACAGCAAGTACCGTGGGATAAGTACCGGGGACAGATTGTAATGTTGGGTCTGAACCTTCGTTTCCTATTGCAAAAACAGGGAAGATACCAAGTGCTTTCCAGGTGCTGCACGCGGCAAAGAAGGTTACGTCATCCCAATCTGATAATCCCCAGGAGTTTGATACAATTTTTGGCTTTAAGCTGTCGGGGAGACTTGCGATCCAGTTGAAACCAGATAAAATCGCACTTGGACTGCCACTACCTTGATAGTCGAGTATTTTTACACCAATCCACTTTGCTTTTGGTGCTACACCAAGATTGTATTGACCTGCAAGGATGCTGGCGCAGGCTGTTCCGTGCATATTATCGTCGTATGGGTAGGGTTGGCCATTTACAGCATCGTACCATCCTGCTATACCTCTCCAACTTTCTTTAAGAGCTGGGTGCTCGACATCTACTCCACTGTCCATAATTCCAATGACAATACCCTCTCCTTCGTATCCTAAATCTTTCCAAACTTTATCTGCCTGCATTATCTGTCTGTCCCATGGAATTTCCGTTGAACCTGTGGGGTATGATACTTTCGTGTAGTTTTGCTCCTTTTCTGGTATTAATTTTCTGTACTCGTCCTCAATGGCATAGGCTACATCTTCTCTCTTCAAAAGTTCGATGAGGGCGCTCTTTGATATTCTAACGGCAAATCCGTTAATAACGAAGAACTGTTTTAAGTTTTCCGTTTCCCCGATGGACTTCAGCCAGTCAACGACGGGTTTTTGCGATTCTTCGGCGGTTTTCATCATATATTTTCTCTTGCCATCGTAGTCGTCTTCCCTAAATTTGGAAAGGTCGTATCCCTGTTTCATTTCGACTATCACACCGATCTTATCATTGTCCTTCATGCCCTGAATTCTTTCTTGCAGGGAAGTCCCCATTTTTGAGTAAACATCAGTTAATGTGAGAAGTAATAATAGTACGTGGTTCATTTCTCCACCTCCAAAGTTTTCATCAGGCCTTCAAGATTAATAAGAGACCTGTTGATTTTTTGAACTTCGTCTTCTTTGCCTTCAATCTTGGATATTTCAAGTCTCTGCGTCAAAAGTGTTCTTTCCAGTTCCAGTTTAATAAGCACTACGTCTCGATCGGTTTTTCCACTTCTTAAAGCATTTTTCACTTTTTCCTTGTATTCTGCCACGGTTCTGCTGGCAATACTTTGATATAATACTTCGTTTACAGGTATTTCCATTCTCCTGAGTTCCGGTGCTTTTCCAATCGCTGGAATTAAATTCGGGATGTCGCCCACCTCAGGCCAGGAAAAGGTGTCCTGCACAGCTACCATCGGAGGGCCTGGAGGGACTGGATTTATGCCTACGTCGAGTACCTTGAGTTCCACTCTTTCAGGTGGGACCTGTAAAAACATTAAACATAATAACCACATAAGAACCTCCTTAAACAGTTGTAGTCCCTATTATGAAAGCATTCTCAAAAATTTTCAACTGTCAAAAAATTGAACAGTTTGTGGATTTCGTTTATTGAATGCAGTTTTGTACGTTTTCTCAATAATTGTCCGATTTACGATTATCATACTTTCTGAGCGGGAAAACTGAGGATTCGCTATTTTTTGCCCAATTCCATATGCTTTCGCGCGAAGTTGAGATTATAATTAACACTCAAAGGCTCTGATGGAAACAGTTAACTTCAAGAGGCTCAATTTCAAAGAGGCCTTAAAGTTATTTTTCTCCTTTTCTCTTGGTGTTTGGATTCAAGCACTTATTAACATATTTTCTATCCCCATAATTACTTTCCTGATTTCACCGGAAGAGTTCGGCAAGTCGACAATGTATTCTACGGTTTATTCATTCCTTCTGGTAATCATCCTTGCTGGTTTTGACCAGAGTTTTATTCGTTCTTTTTACGAGGTTGAAGAAAGAAAGCGTTCAGAACTTTTCTGGACCTCTTTGTTTCCACCGTTGGTTCTATTTGTTAATGTTTCGCTTCTTCTTTTCCTTTTTAATAACAGACTTTCCCTGTTTCTGATAGGCGCTAAGAGCCATCCTATGGGCCCCCTTGTCGCCCTATCCCTTATTACAGGAACGATGCAAACCTTTAATCTCGCCACCATTAGAATGCAGAAAAAAGGCTTTCTTTATTCTGCAGTCTTCGTAATCCAGTCTTTGGTTAATGTAGGGGTAACCATTATCTATGCATTATCTTTTGGAAGGAACTTCTACGCCATTGTCTGGGGCCAGATTTTTGGCAATACCCTCTCTTTTTTAGTTGGTGCTATCTTTGAACATTCAAACCTGTTACCAGTCAAAATTGATCTCGATCTATTTAAGAGACTCGCGACTTATGGTCTGCCTCTTCTCCCGTCTGCTCTTTTATGGTGGCTTTTCCAGTGGATTTCAAGGATCTTTTTAAGGGCATTTTCATCCTTTACAGAGCTTGGTTATTTTGGGGTTGCCTTTAAATTAAGCTTTGTAATGTATTTAGTTAACTCGGGCTTTCAAAACTTCTGGTTTCCCGTTGCTTATGAAACATATGAAAAAGACCGAGACAATAGGAAGCTGTTTATTGATGCTGCAAATGTAATCAGCTTTGTAATGGTTCTCTTCGCTCTATTTGTAATAGCATTCAAAGACTTTTTATTTTATATCATGGCAAAGGATTATAGGCCTGCTTCACTGGTTTTGCCTTTTCTCCTTTTTCCGCCTGTGATTTCAAGTATTCTGGCAGTTACCGCACGAGGTATCAACTTTCTGAAAAAAACCTACTGGTTCATAGTGTCTGATGGTATTTGCCTGATTGTCAACTCGGTTTTGAATTATCTGATGGTGTCGAAGCTCGGTGCAAGGGGATCGGCTATTTCAACCGGCCTTTCTTTTATAGTGCTCCTTACCATAGAAACGTTCATTTCCATGCGACTTTACCCGGTCAAGTATCCCTTGAAAAAGATCTACACTGCCATTGGAATCCTCTGGGTGGCAAGCTTTATTGCAACTTTTGTCAGGGACGCTCTGATTGTCGGCGTAGTCAGTTTGTTAGCTATTTTTGCCCTTTGTCTGGTGTATTCCGACCTGGTTAAGATCGGGATTAAGGAGGTTAAAAAGTTTCTTAAAAGGCGTTAGTCTTTTTGTTTTAGCAATTCTTCATAAATTTCGATCATTTTGCTTACATTTCCGTTCCAGTTGTAAAGTCTTGAGACCCTTTCTCTCCCTCTCTTTCCCATCGATTCCCTCAAATCTTTATTCATAATCAGGGTCTCTAATGCAGAAGCTGCGGCCTCGGGATTTTCCGCAGGTACAACAAATCCGGTTACACCCTCTTCAACGACCTCGGGCAAACCGCCTTTGTTTGAGACAACAACGGGCTTTTCACACGCCATAGCTTCAACCACTGCAACGCCAAAACTTTCACTATCGAGCCTCGATAGGGCTACAAAAATATCAATCATATTAATATACCGAGGAACATCATTATGCGGAACAGGTCCCGCAAAAATAGCAGAATCTTCAATGCCAAGTTCAGCTGCAAGTCTTCTTAGATTGGTTTCTTCTGAACCTCCGCCCACTATCAGAAGTTTAATTAGCTCGTTTTGAGTTTTCTTCTTTAAATGGGCGAAGGCTTCGATAAGGGTATCAATTCCATATTTTCTTTCAAGAGCTTTCACCGTACCAATTACAATGCTATCCTTGGAGAAAATTCTTTCAACTTCGAAGGCCTTAAAGACTTCTAAATCTACGCCAAAAGGCACGACATCAATTTTTTTGTTTGTGTATTTTGATCCTTCAATTGCCATAACTTTCGATGTGGAAGTAATTCTGTCCGCTTTTTTGAGATTGTATTTTAATACAAGTGCATTTATAGGTGATTTTTGGGGAAAATCGAAGACATCAGCTCCCCATAAGGATATTATGAAAGGATGAAATCCAGTCAGAGAACCGATAAGACCGTAGCTTGAAGCGAAATGAGCATGAAGGATGTCCGGCTTATACTCTTTCACAATCGAGTGAAGCTGAGGTACTGCCTTCAAATATTTCATCTTGCCTATCGCACTTCCTTGCATTGATTCACCAATACCCGCTGTTTTGATGATTATTCTGGGGTGCGCGTATTTTTCTTTGAGCTTTAAATCTTCAAGGCCGAAAACCAGTACCTCAATGCCTTTCTCGGCGAGGGCATTAGCCCAGCGGATGGTATGAACTGAATTCACCATAGAAAGAAGTAGAATTTTCATATTGAAAATTATAAACTCAGTGTAATGAAATGGATTGTGCCCTGATAAACTGGTTTTGAATTTCAACCAATAAAAGAAATTTTGAGTAAACTTGCACTCTTTAACCGCATCTACTAAGCGCTATTCCTCCTTCACGTTAGTCGTTGCGAAGATCATCTCCTGAGAGATTACGCAATGGAACCTTCTGAGCACAATCTCTCAAACAAAAACTACGATGAAATCACCGTCACAACAAAAATAAGCTAAAACTAATTTAATAGCCAGAAGAATACAGACAACCACAAGTTCCATGCGCCCTCTCTTCTAATTCCACCCACTTTTCTTTAAACTAACAACATGCAGAGGTGTGACCTTCATACTCATACGACAAAATCTGATGGCATATATACTCCAAAGGATCTTGTGTACTTCCTCTATTCCCGCGGAATAAAGGTACTCTCAATAACAGACCATGACTCCGTAGAGGCTATTCCCGAGGTAGAAGACGAATGCAAACAACTCGGAATGCAGATTATCCCGGGAATTGAACTTTCTGCCGAATACAAAGACGAAGAAGTACATGTTCTTGGCTATTTTGTGGATATAAACTCCAGACCACTCCAGGAATACCTCCACAAATTCCGAGCTGCAAGAAAAGAAAGATTTCTGAAAATGATTGAAAAACTTAAAGAACTTGGAATTGAGATAAATCCTGACCTAAGCAAATTCGAAGAGCAGAAATCCATCGGAAGACCTCACGTGGCAAGGGAACTGCTAAATCACGGCTACGTCTCTTCGGTGGAAGAAGCCTTTCAAAAATACATAGGTGATTCAGGGCCTGCCTACGTTAAAAAGTTCAAAATCACCGTTGAAGAAGCCGTCAAAATAATCCACAAAAGTGACGGGGTTGCTGTCCTTGCCCACCCTGGACTCTTAAACAGAATGGAAGAAATCATAAATCTTTCAATAGCAAAGGGCATCGACGGCATTGAGGTATATCACCCCAGAATTCCGCTCGAGATTGAAGGACAGTTATACGAAATTGCCTTCAAAAACAACCTTATGGTAACAGGTGGAACAGATTTTCACGGTGACTTCAGCGAACAGGAATACATAACAGATTTCGAACTCTACTGCACCATAGTTGGGAAGAACATAAAGGTAATAAAGAAATGATAAAGCCCGTAGAACTCTTCGGTGATACAATAAAAATCATCGACCAGACGAGACTGCCGGAGATGGTGCGTTTTGAATACATTTATACCCTGCAAGAAGCCACTGATGCAATAAAAAACCTGAAGGTTCGCGGAGCACCCCTCATTGGAATTTTCGCCGCTTATGCAGTGGTACAGGTAGTTAGAAGTGTTGACATTGAAAACACAAATAGAGTTATCGAAATCGGGCTATCTTCCGTCAAAGAACTGCTCTCTACAAGACCGACGGCAGTGAACCTCTTCTACGCCATGGATAGAATGGAAAAAATCCTGAAGACCTTCCGTGGCAATAGCAGAGAGGAGCTCGTAGAGGCATTGTTACAGGAAGCCAAAGCCATCGATCAGGAGGAAGGAGAAAGATGTGAAAAAATGGCAGAAATTGGAACCGCCCTCCTTTCTGGAAAGTCTTCTGTAATGACCATCTGCAACACTGGATACCTTGCCACAAACCACATTGGAACAGCTCTGGGAGTGATATACAAAGGGATAGAACAAGAAAAAATTGAAAAGGTCTATATTCTTGAAACAAGACCCGTTCTGCAGGGTGCGAGATTAACAGCCTGGGAACTCCTGGAAAACAACATAAAACCTGTCCTCATTACCGACAGCACTGCAGCCTTTCTAATGAGAAAAACAAAAATTGATGCCATATTTACAGGAGCAGATCGCATCGCCAGAAACGGCGACACCGCAAACAAAATCGGCACTTACATGCTGGCAGTGCTGGCAAGACATCACAACGTCCCTTTCTACGTAGTCGCCCCTACCTCCTCCATAGACCCTTCTCTGAAAACGGGTTCAGAAATAAGGATTGAAGAAAGAAGTAAAGAAGAAATTATCCGCGTTGGAGAAAAATTAATTGCTCCTGAAGAAGTGGAGGCATTAAATTACGCCTTCGACATTGTACCTTCAGACCTCATTACCGCAATAATAACAGAAGAAGGGATTTTTCACCCACCTTACAAATTCAGTCGAAAAGGTTAACCCCTGCACCGAATTCCATGCCCGAATCAAGATTGTAAAGAAAGCGAAACTGCACAGCCTTGAACAAAAAAACTGAAAGGTAGATATCTCCCGTAAATTTTCTTTCGCCGGAATCAAATTTTACAAAGGCACCCGGTTCCAGGATAAGTTCACCTTCCCTGAAACTGAATCTGGGAGAAATTAAAGCAACCACCCTCGAGAAAGAAGGAAGGTAATACCCTGCGCCACATCGAAGCCAATACCCACGGAATCCTGCATAAACTCCTGCAACATAAGGCGCCCCCTTAATCGTCATTCCGTCATAATAGAACACTCCATCCTTTCCAATCTTACCCTCAATGCCCGCGTAAAGCGGACCCTTGTGAAAACTTGCGGCAGCATAGAGCCTTTCCTCAACTTCGTCGGAGAAATATCTTCTGCCCAGTTCTAAACGAAAACTCAAAGGACTGACCTGTAAATCCAATTTACCGTAAGGTGAAACCTTCCCATCAGCGTATCCCAAACCGAGGGATAGAAAACGGTAACCCAGTATCGCACTGCTGATTTCACCCTCTCTATAATACTTTAAGAAAAAACCGTTATTGGAATTTAGATTCAGAGAAGCCTCCAGAAGGTCGCCCTGTGAAAAGGAGGCTGAAATCCAGCGGTATTGTGTGCCAAGGGCAAAACCTTTTTTGTCTTTGAAATCGCCAAAAGAAAGTACGTAGTCCAGTGCCCCTGCCCCCTTAAAGCTCGCCAGCAAAACCGACGGATTTGAAAAATTATCCTTCAAATTACAATACGAGAGGACAAGCTGGTTTTCCTTCTTAAAAACAGGTGTTTTTACAAAACCGCCCGCTTCTGAATAGCCCTCTCCCCTTATGGAATAAAGGAGAACCTCCGGGGCAAGGAGAGAGTCCTCAAAAATGAAGTACTGAACTCTATCTTCACCCTTTGAAATCTCCTGAAAATTCCAGAAATTGAGAAAACGATTCCTGTAAAAGACCGGAATGTTGTGAATGTAAACTCTGTCCTGCAGCGGGCTAAGTTCATCTGGACTTATCTCAAGCTTCTCCCATTGCCACGGAACAAAGTAGAAATTAATAAGCAATGCAAAAAGCATCATTCCTCAAGAGCTTCAGAATATCTTCTGAGGGCTGATACGGGGTCAGGGCTGTGGGTTACGGGCCTTCCCACCACAATATAGTGAATTCCCAGCTCCTTAGCCTGCCTGGGGGTAATAACTCTACTCTGGTCATCCAGTTCTTCACCTTCAAGCCGCACACCGGGTACGATAAATCCAATTCTGTCCCTGTACTTTTCACCAAACCTTGTAACCTCCTGACCCGAAAGTACTACGTAGTCAAGGCCGCACTCTATGGCCACATTCACCATACTCTCCACCACCCGCTCAATTTCACAGGGGTATGCGAAAAGTCTCTGGATTTCAAGTCTGTCGAGGCTTGTGAGAATGGATACTCCGGCCAGGGCGATACCTCTATTGTGAGCTTCAACGGTAGATTCCGCGAGCATTCTGGAACCGCCAGAAATATGAACAGTAATAATCTCCACTTCCCCTCTCTTAAAGGGAACAATACTCTGTGCCACCACCGAAGGAATGTCGTGAAGTTTAAGGTCCAGAAAAATCCTCTTCCCCCTTCTGCGGAGTTCATCAATACTCTTTTTCCCATAACCGAGGTAAAGCGGAAGCCCAACCTTGTAGAAATCCTGGACTTCTCCAAGGGTATCCACCCACTTCAGAGCCTCATCCAGAGATGCAGTGTTGAGGGCTACTATAATTCTGGTACTAATGGTAAAACCTCCTTCACCGTAAGATTTTCAAGCCCAACCTCCACCTTCTCCCTGACAAAGTCTATGGCTTGAATTTCTTCTTTAAAAGTTCCGTTGGTATTGAAATTCACCACATTAAGGGTACTCAAAAGGTCCTTTATCAAAGCTTTCTCCGGATGTTTTACAGGTACAAACACCCCTTTCTTAATCTCCACAACCAGGTTTAAACTCTCCAGCATTCTATACGCATACCTCACCTTTGCCATATTAAGTCTCAAACGTTTCATAATATCCTTGATTCTCGCAGGTTCCCCCGTTTCGTATTTCTTGTACGTAAGGAGCATTATAATGAAAAGGAGAGCTGGAGTCGTCTTAGACCCCGGGTCACCTTCAAGAAAGACGGCAACCTCCGCTCCCAGGAGGAGGAAAAGCCACGAAAGATAAATCCAGAATACAAAAATCAATATGTTACCAAGAGTACCGTAAAATTTTGGTATAGTGGAAAAATAAACGATATATACATCAAAAACCCACTTAGAAAGTTCCCACAGAAAAGCGCCGAAGACAGCACCACCAAGGGCCGCCAGAGGGTTTACCTCTGCATTAGGTAGGACAAAGTAAACAATAAAAAATGCTACCACCGTAATAAAAAACGGAAGAAGAATATACTGAATTGATCTAAAGACAATGGACTCTCCGATGACTTTTAAAAAACCAAAGGAAGCAAGGCGGGTAGAAATGTACAGCGAAAGGGCAATCAAAATGGGGAAAAGGCTGATGAACGCCCAGTATGAAGCCATTTTCAGTAAAAGAGGTCTTTTCTTCTTTATTCCCCAGATCCTGTTGATATTCCCTTCAATCGAGTCTACCACAAGAACCGTGGTTACAATTAAGGCCACCACCCCGAAAATTTCGAGAGAACCAATATTTTTCAGAAGTTCATCCAGCTTCTTCTCAAAGCTGATGCCGCTCTGGGGGATAAAGTACATAAAAAGAAAAGCCTTGAATTTACTATAAAGGTCTGAAAAAACAGAAAATCTGGCGAAAAGGAAAAAAATCAAGGAAAAAGCCGGTATTGAGGCAAAAATTGTCATATAGGAAAGGGATGAAGCCTTGCCAAAGAGCTCATCGTCCTGGACTTTCTGCCAGAATCGTTTTATGAGTTCGAAGAACTTAATAACGAAACCTCCGTTTCTCTGTCAAAGAGGTGAACTTTGCTGGTAAATTTGAATTTCACCGTCTCTCCGGGTTCGGCAGAAAAGGAAGAGGGAACCCTCACATTCAGAACCGAGTCCCCTACCTTCAGATACACAATAGTCTCATTTCCCAGGAGTTCAGCAAAGTCAACCTGTGCAGCAAATTCGCCGTCCCCAAGAACCACCTCTTCAGGTCTAACTCCGAGGACTACTTTTCTTGACGCTATCCCGGACTTAACCTTGCTTGAGACTTCTTCAGGTACATAAAACTTACCCAGAAGGAAGTTAAAAACCAGTCTGCCATTCTCTTCAGCCAGCTCGCCTTCAAAGAAATTCATCGGAGGCGAACCAATAAAACCTGCCACAAACCTGTTTACCGGGTAGTCATAGAGAGACAGAGGATCTCCAATCTGCTGAATTTCCCCGTCCTTCATAAGAACAATCTTCTGGCCCAGAGTCATCGCTTCCACCTGGTCGTGGGTAACATAAACGGTGGTGGTCTTAAGTTGTCTGTGAATCCTTGCCAGTTCAGCTCTCATCTTGACCCTCATCTTAGCATCAAGATTCGAAAGCGGTTCATCAAAAAGGAAGACTTTGGGATTCCTGACGATGACTCTTCCCACAGCCACCCTCTGCCTCTGACCCCCTGAGAGTTCCCGGGGTTTCCTGTCCAGCAGTTGCTGAATGTCCAGCAGCGTAGCCGCTTCCATTATGCGCTTGTGAATTTCCTCCCTGGGTATCTTCCTCATCTTCAAACCAAATGCCATATTGTCGTAAACGGTCATATGTGGGTAGAGGGCATAATTTTGAAATACCATAGCAATTTCCCGGTCCTTGGGTTCAACGTTATTAACCAGTTTACCTCCGATATAGATCTCACCTTCCGTTGGGTACTCAAGGCCTGCAATAAGCCTGAGGGTTGTGGTTTTCCCGCAGCCCGAGGGACCAAGAATGACGCAAAATTCACCGTCAGCAACCTCAAAGGTTACATTCCTCACTCCAACGTTGCCTCTCTGAAATACTTTTGAAACCCTTACAAGTTTAACTTCAGCCATTTTTCGCCCCCAGATAGGATAGAAGTTTTATAAGGGTCCCCTTCATTTCCTTCCGGGAAACTACCATATCCAGAAATCCCTTCTGCATCAGAAACTCGCTTCTTTGAAAACCTGGAGGGAGCGTTTGCTTAATGGTCTGCTCGATCACCCTTGGACCCGCGAAGCCAAGGAGAGCGCCCGGCTCCGCAATGTTTATGTCTCCCAATGATGCAAAAGACGCCATAACTCCCCCCATTGTTGGGTCACAAACCACGGAAATGAAGGGAATCTTATTTTCATTCAAAATTTCAACACCGATGGTGGTTTTCACCATCTGCATAAGGGAAAAGATTCCCTCGTGCATTCTGGCACCTCCACCGGAGGATGTAACGGAAATCAGGGGTAGTTTCCTGTCCCTCGCTGTCTCACAGGCTCTGTAAAATATTTCTCCGTACACAGAACCCATGCTTCCTCCAAGAAACCTGAAATCTGTAAGGAACAGGACTATTTCAAAACCTCCCATCGTTCCAACACCCGCGATGGCAGCTTCCTTAAGTCCTGTGGACTCCTTTGCCTGCTTCAGTTTCGCCCTGTACTCCGGAAACTCCAGAGGGTCGTCACTCTCCAGGTGGGAAGCAATGGCCTCCTTGAAATCACCGCTGTCCAGAAGCAGTTTCTTGTAAATTTCAACATTGGCGCGGAAGTGATAGTTGCACTTCGGGCAGACCAGAAAATTTTTCTCCAAAACCGTCTTGTACAGCATTTCGCCACAACTTTCGCACTTTACGAACAAACCTTCAGGAATTTCTCGCTTTGCAGGCTCAAGTTCTTTTTTCTTCTTAAAAAGCATCGGGCTACTCTACCTGGAATCTGGCGAAAATTTCCTTAATTTTTGAAAGCTTTTCATTTATATCCGGCCTTTTCAGCTGAATCCTCATCTTTTTCCTCATCTCGTGCCCGGGTACAGGGGTTATCAGTGACATTACAATGGCACCCACTCCAATTCCAAAAATGAATGCAAGAAATTTCTTCACGTTGACCTCCTTAGGGTATAATTATACTCAAAGGGTTTTAGAAAATCAATAGCAGGGAGAAATGGACATCCCAAGTCTACTATTGCGTTCTGGACCTCCTTACACAATACGAAAAGCCTACATACCGTTGATGTTGTGAAAACCTGAAAAATCAAAGGAAAAGTGAAAAGGTTTTCCAAAACCGCTTCAGCGTTTAACCACAAATTTCGATCAGCCTTTAACATTCTTTCAAAGTCCATTGGCCCATCTTGTGGTATGAACAGAATTTATCCCTGACTGCAGCAGAACTATGACGTAATTTATTATCGACTACGTCTCCTGTTCGAGGCGCAATGAGATTCACTCCCACTCCTTTATGATATAGCAGTTTCACGGAGGTAAGATGATGGCGTTAATTTCAATGTTGGTATTTAACTTTGCTTATCCTCAATCAAAAACCGTGTATGTCAAAGATACCATCTTCGGAGTTGAAATTTCCGATCCCTACCGATGGCTGGAAAATGTCGAGGACCCTGAAGTGAAGGATTGGATTGCAAAGCAAAACGACCTTGCCCTCACCACGCTAAAATCTTTACCTGGTTACAGGAAACTCCATCGGGAAATTAAAAGAGATTCCAGGCGAAAGAATGTCTCCTTGCCCAGTGTCCGCCGCGGAAGGTATTTTTATTACAAATACGATGGAAAGAGCGATCATTCCGTACTTTATATGACAGAGAAGAAATGGAATTACCGAAGGAACAAAAAAATTCTTGACCCGAACAGGTTCAGTAAAGACGGACTCGTATCCCTGGACTTTGCTTACCTCTCATTGGACGGAAAGTATGCAGCTTTTGGAAAATCTTATGGAGGTAGTGAGAATAGTACCCTTTATATCTTAGACATTGACCACCGAAGACTGCTTTCCGACACCATCCCGGATACGAAGTGGACCTCCGTGGCATGGCTTCCAGACAATTCAGGCTTCTATTACGCCAGAAACACAGGAGGGAAAAGGTTTCTCCCGAGAATATACTTTCACAAAATTGGCACACCATACGTTTCTGACCAGTACGTGTTCGGTGAAGGATTACCCGAAACCTGGATGCCTTCAATAAACATTTCAAAGGATGGAAGGTTTCTTGTCCTTTCCGTAGAAAAGGGATGGACTCAGAATGACCTCTACATTAGAAAAACAGAAGACAAAGGAGACTGGGTCAAAATAGCAGAAAACCTGGACGGCACTTTCTCACTCAGGGTCTACCAGGACAATTTTTACATTCTCACCAATTATAAGGCTCCCAATTACAGGCTCCTTCGAGTTTCAGTGTCAGATCCAAATATTGACAGGGCACAGGAAATAATCCCAGAAAAGGGATGGATTCTGGAAGATTTTGACTTTGCGGGTGGCAAACTGGTATTTGCCGTCACGGAAAGCACTTTCAGTCGGATCTTTGTAGCAGACCTTGAAGGAAATGTTGAATACGAAATCCCTTTGCCTGTGAAGGGAACTGCCTATTTTTCAGTGGAAGATCACGAGTCTCCCATAATTTACATTGGATTTCAATCCTTCCTGTATCCTCCCTCAATATTTTCATACGACGTGAACACCAGAAAAATGAAGAAAATCTGGCAGGAGAAGGTGCATTTCAAACCCGAAAAGTTCACCCAGGAGTTTGTATTATACCCGTCTAAGGATGGAACCAATATTCCTATGTACATCCTCCGAAAAATAGATACGAAACTTGATGGAACAAACCCCACCATTCTCACGGGATACGGAGGGTTTGGTGCGGGAATGAAACCTTATTTTATGGGTGAAAATGCTTTCTTTAGAAGAAACTTCGTTTATGCAGTGGCATGTCTCAGGGGTGGAAATGAATTCGGTGAGGAATGGCACCGCCAGGGTATGAGAGACAAAAAGCAGAACGTGTTTGATGATTTCATATCGGCGGCAGAGTATTTAATCAACCGAGGGTATACCAATCCAGAAAAACTCGCAATATCCGGCGGAAGTAACGGAGGCCTTCTGGTTGGGGCTGTGATGGCTCAGAGGCCAGACCTTTTCAAAGCCGTCTACTGCGGAGTTCCTCTCCTTGATATGATTAGATTTCACAGGTTTGGTGTCGCTCACATATGGATTCCAGAGTATGGCAATCCCGATGATCCCGAAGATTTCAAATACCTTTTTGCTTACTCTCCATACCATAGAATAGATACAGCAACGGACAAGATAATGCCTTCGGTCTTCTTCCACACTGCTGAATTTGATGGAAGAGTGCATCCAATGCATGCAATGAAGATGGCTGCAAAAATGCAGAATATGTTCAAATCGAAAGGTCCTGTGTTGCTTTATGTGGAACCCAAAGCTGGTCACGGGGCTGGAATGCCAAGAAAGAAAAGGATTGAAAACTCGACTCTGAGAACCATCTATCTGCTCTGGCAGCTTGGCGTCAGAATATGAAGGTTGCCATTATTGGAGGTGGTCTGGCTGGCTCCGAATGTGCTCTGAATCTTGCAAGAGCAAGTATTGATGTAGTTCTCTATGAGATGAGACCAGAAAAATTGACACCGGCACACAGAACCGGGCACTTTGCAGAACTTGTGTGCAGTAATTCCCTGAAATCTACAGAACTACACAATGCCCACGGTGTACTGAAGAGAGAAATGGAGATACTTGATTCCATTCTTCTTGAATTTGCAAAACTCACTGCAATCTCCTCCGGTCGTGCCCTGGTGGTGGACCGTGAGATGTTTTCAGCAAAAGTCTCCGAGCTCATCAGTTCTAGCCCCAAAATAGAAGTGGTTAGAAATGAAGTTACGGAATTCCCTGAGGCAGACTACGTTGTCGTGGCAACAGGACCTCTTACTTCTGGCAGCTTCGCAGATTATTTGAAAAAAATTGTGGGAGATAGATTCCTGAATTTCTACGATGCCGTCGCCCCGGTGATCTATTCCGAATCCATAAATTTAAGCAAGATGTATTTCAAAGATCGACACGGGATGGACGATTCAATATACCTTAATATTCCTCTAAATAAAGAGGATTATCTTCAGTTCGTTGAGGCTCTGCGAAAGGCTGAAATCTACGAACCCCATCTCAGAGAAGACAAAGACTACTTTGAGGCCTGTCTTCCCATAGAAGTAATGGCAAAGAGAGGAGATGATACCCTTCGTTGCGGTCCGATGAGACCCGATGGTCTCAATCCTCCTGGAGAAAACAGAGAACCCTATGCTGTAGTCCAACTTCGAGCCGAAAACCGGGAAAGGACCCTCTATTCCCTGGTTGGTTTTCAAACCCAATTGAAGATCGTGGAACAGGAAAAGGTCTTCAGGATGCTTCCAGGGATGGAAAAGGCCGAGTTTGCCGTTTATGGTAAGATCCATCGAAACACTTATCTGAATTCACCGAAGATTCTTGATAATTATTTAAGACTGAATAGTATGGATAGGGTATTTTTCGCTGGACAGCTGGTGGGTACCGAGGGGTACGTGGAGGCCATATGGGGAGGACTTCTGGTGTCTTATTTTATAATACATTTGATCAGGAAGAAAAGTTTGCCCGAATTGCCTCCTCTCACCACTATGACTGGCGCGCTCCTGGACTACATAACCCACTATCCTTATGAGGATTTCAAACCGATGAATGCAAACTTCGGAATCATAAGTCAGGTACATTTCAGGATAAAGGGTCGTGATAGAAGAATTTACAAGGCTCAGAGGGCCTTGAGGGATATTGCCCTATGGAAGGAAAGGAATCTATCAGAAATTTTTTGAGTTATCTTAAGAATGAGAGGGGATTTTCAGAAAATACCATTTCTTCATACGAAGATGACCTTTTGCAATTCCACGAATTTACCAGAGACGCTCTGGGTATAGGAGAACTGGAAATGGTGTCCAGAAATCATGTAAGGGAATTCGTTTCTGTCCTCTTGAGAACAGGATTTTCAAGAAGAAGCGTGGAACGCAAGCTATCCTGTCTCAGAAGCTTCTATAAATACCTTAAGAGGATAGGGGCTATCGAGAAAAATCCCATGCTGGGGATCAGAAATCCCAAGCGGGAGCAGTATCTCCCCGACGTAATACCCGAAAAAAGGTTGAACGAGTTTCTGGACTCCTGGGTCCCCGAAAACCTGACAGACCACAGGGACAAAGCCATTGTGGAATTGATGTATTCTTGCGGACTAAGGGCTTCGGAAGTTGTGGATCTGAAATGGGCTTCCCTCTCGGAAAAGGTGCGGGAGGTCAAAGTTCTGGGAAAGGGGAGAAAAGAACGCATCGTCCCTATGGGAGAGAAAGCCTTGAGAGCCCTGGAAGATTACAGAAACATGCTTCTGAAAGAGAAAGGCACTCTCGGGGAGTATATCTTTGTAAACAAAAGAGGAGAAAAGCTAACCCGTAGATCTCTCTGGAATATAATCAACAAGCGTTTTGAAAACCTTGCAAGAATCTTTGGAATCCACCCACATGCGCTAAGACATAGCTTTGCCACACACCTCCTTAATCGGGGCGCTGATCTCCGTTCCATCCAGGAACTCCTCGGACACAAATCTCTTTCCACAACCTCCGTTTATACGAATCTCCCCTTCACGGCATTGCTTGAAATCTACAAAAAGACGCACCCGAGAGGTAAACCGGACAATGAAAAATAAGTGGGTTCTGAGAATTGGCTTCTTGCTGAGTTTTATTTTTTTGCTGCTGGTCCTGAAGGATTTTGAAGTTGGAAAACTCGTCAAAACTATAGAATCCCTGAAAATTCCACCTCTGCTTTTTGCCTCCCTTATCTTCTTTCTGAGCTACTCTATCAGGGCATACCGGTGGAAATTTTTCTTCTATGACGATATGAAACTGGATACGCAGAGTGCCATCGGGTCCTTTTTTATTGGTAATTTTGGAAACAATATCTTTCCCGCAAGGCTCGGAGATGTGTGGAGGATAGTGTTACTCCATCAAAGGAATGATGTCCCAAAGAGCCTGGTCCTCGGAGCCACAGTGGTGGAGCGGATTTTCGATGCTATTGCTATATTGATATGCGGAATTGCTGCTCTACTTCTCTCCAGAGTTCCCGATACCTACAGGAATATCGTGATCGGACTTGCTTTGTTAATAGGCCTCTCCTTCGCCATAGCCTGGTACATTGAAGAAAGGTATCAGGAAAAAATTCGATTTCATCCCAGGATAGTCTGGCTCTTTAAGAATCTGAAACTGGCAATGAAGCCAATGCGGCACGCAGGAAAGTTCCTTCAGATTCTGGCCCTTACGTTGATCTCATGGGGTATCGAACTTTGCAGCTTCTACTACTTCCTGAGAGCATCAGGCTTCAATGCAAACCTGGGACTCCTAACTCTCATACTTTTCTTCATTAACATTGCAGTTTCTCTGCCATCCGCGCCGTCAAATATTGGAACCTTTGAGTATGGATTTGTCCTGGCAGCTGGGCTCTGGGGACTTGATAAAACCAGCATTTTTACCGTAGCACTGATTGCACACTTCTTCAGGTTTCTGGTCAGTATGGTGCCCGGGATAGTTTTCTCGTCCCTCTGGCACTTTAAACTCAAAGAGTAGCTTTTCAGGCACCCCACTTCTTAAGTTTCAGAGCCGACGCCATTGCAAGCGGAATTAGATAATAGGCATAAATTGTTCCAATAGAGCCCAACCTACAGTTCCTCTCGGTAAAACGCTCAATGCCATCAAAGCCCATATAAACTGACTTCAAAAGGGTCGGATTGGGATGCCAGGAATGGGCTTTTAGAAGGGCTGGAGTTGAATGGTCACCGGTAACCACAAGAACATCGGGCTTTAATGAAAGAATTTCAGGGATGTAAGCATCAAGTTCTTCAATGGCCTTAACCTTTTTCAGAAAATCCCCGTCTTCCCCTGCTTTGTCGGTGTACTTGTAATGCAAGTAAATAAAATCATACTCTTTGTATCTGGTTTTCAGGTAATCCAGTAGATCTGCAAAGGTTTCTCCAGCTTCGGGAGTTTCCATTCCAAGAATTCGCGTAATTCCTTTATACATAGGGTAATTTGCCAGCGAAAGAGCCCTCATTCCCGTTCTTTCGGTAAAACCCTCAACCCTGGGCTTCAAGGAGTACCCTCTCAGCAACACACCATTGGCGCGGGGTTCATCCTTTAAGACTTCAAGAATAGACTCCACAAGTTTGTTGACCAGATCTGCAGCCCTCTTTGCATCAGGGTTAAGAAACTTTGCGGGGAGGAGCGTGAGACCCTCCTTTTGCGGGTCCGTGTCCGAAATGGAATCACTTAACCCCTTTCCTTTGAGAACTATTACAAAACGATGTTCTTTGCCTG
The DNA here is from genome assembly GCA_002421425.1 of Caldifarciminota bacterium UBA5631. Lineage (GTDB taxonomy): Bacteria > Hydrothermota > Hydrothermia > UBA1063 > UBA1063 > UBA1063. Next base: position 71,085 of record DIJZ01000025.1, on the reverse strand, counting down.
GCATAAATGTTATTTTGTACCCGTCAATCTCCAAAATGTTCCGGGATAACTTTCCAACAATCCTTTTCATTTCATCGGTTTCAATCCGACCTGCGCGACGATCGGTAACTACCCTCCCACCGTCGATAGTACAGAAGTTTGCTCTGATGGCCATCTCATCTTCTGCCATAATATATCCAATTCCGTATGCTTCCAGGGCACCCCTTCCTATTTCTACCTCATCGGGCTTATAACCAAAGAGAGAAAGGTGTGCAGGGCCGCTCCCAGGCGTAATACCATAATCCACCGGAATCGTTAATCCGAGAACCGAGAAGGGAACGAGGGCGTCAAGATTTGGGGTCTTTGCATATTCCAGCTCCGTCTTATTTTGAAAATCGGGGTGGGGTAAACCACCCAGGCCATCGGCCACCAGGAAAATAATCTTTGCATCATTTTTCTGATAAAGGTTTCTTATTCTCATGACCCATACCTCCTAAAAGGTTTCTTCAAACAACAAGTCGTTGTGCACCTTTCTTACCTTTACATTGAATACCTTCTCCAGAAGTCGCAGATCTATATCTTCCTTGAAGCCCAGGAATTCGATTCTACCTTCATTAAGTATCATGATTTCGTCGGAAAACCGATAAGCTAAGTTAATGTCGTGGATAATGGTTACAACGGTTTTTCCACTGGACTTTAGCCTCCTTAATGCACCAAGAAACCAGAGTTTGTGGTCAATATCAAGATGTGCTGTAGGCTCGTCCATTATGATGATCTTTGAATCCTGAGCAAGAACTCTTGCAATTCGTACCCTCGCCAGTTCGCCCTGGGAAAGTTCCCACAAATATTTATTCGCCAGTCTCTGTATCTGCGTGATTTTCTTTGCATTTTCGATTATAGAATAATCAATTTTACTAAGGCTCTGCAAAACCGAGAGATATGGATACCTCGCAAGTTCAAGGTAATCCTGCACCCTCAGCACCTCGTTGTGAATAATTTCAGCTGAGGGCAGGGCAGAAACGTACCTGACAAGTTCTTTCCGCGAGTAGTCGTTCACATCCTTCCCCCAGATCAAAACAGAGTTCTTAGCTGGTTTTATCATTCCCGTGAGAAGTCGAAAAATTGTTGTCTTTCCTGATCCATTGGGTCCAATAATAGATAGAAAACTGCCCTTCTCCACCGAAAATGTGAGATTCTTTATCAGCGGCTCGAAAGAAGGCTCATAAGAAAAAGTCAGATTATTAACTTCTACTACTTTCATTCCTCTGTCTCCAGATGATCCAGAAAAAGAAGGGAACTGCAAAGATTCCAAGAATTATACTGAGAGGCAGCTCCACAGGTGAAATATTTCTCGATATTGAATCGGCAATGAGCAGTAGGAGTGCTCCTCCAAGACCACTGGCTGGTATCAGCACTGCATGCTTCCCACCTATGATTTTCTTTATGATGTTCGGAATCATAAGGCCCACGAAACCTACTGCCCCGGTTATTGAGACAATAAGGGCTGTACTGGCCGAAGTAGTGAAGAAGACAAAATTGCGTATACCGTGGACATCCACGCCCAGGCTCAAAGCCTCCTGATCACCAAGGGTAATCGCATCCAATTCGCGAATTCTAATGAGGGGGAGACAGGCAAGTATGAAAGCAAGAACGAGGGAAATCAATAGAAACGGAAGTTCCCCTGAAGTTACAATAACGCCGGTAAAGCCCCACAGAACGTAAAGAATCTCTTCCAGAACCTCCCTTTTCAAGACAAGAAGGTAGAAGACGATACCGTTAAAGAAAAAATTCAAAAAGAGGCCACCGAGGATAAGGAGTTCCTTAACAAGAGTCCCCTTCACCCTTGCCAGGTAATATATGGAAAATATGGTCAAAGCCGCGAAGAGAAAAGCAGGGACTGAGAGAGCAATGTAGAGGTGCAAATTCAAAATTTTAAAAAGTGCTACACCCAGGAGCGCTCCTGAGGAAATTCCAAGGATATAAGGATCTGCAAGGGGATTCTGCAGAATGGTCTGCAAGGACCCGCCTGCTACAGCAAGGGTATACCCTGCGACAAAGGTTACCAGGAAACGTACCAGCCGTATTCTAAGTATCTCTGAAGTTGGAAACTTGAAAGTAAAATTTGAAAGGTACAGGACACTGAACAACCCCAGAAACAGCAAAATTAGAATAAGCCACACGTACCAATTTTTCCGCATATCCATAATTTTAAGGTTGCCCTTTTGATTGAACAAAGGCTTTAAAATATAATCATGTAAAGCGGGAGGTACGTATGTCAGTGGTGAAGCCTTTCAGAGCCGGAAGACCGAAAAAGGAGTTTGTTCAGCAGGTAAATTGTCCGCCATACGATGTGATTTCAGTCAAAGAGGCAAAGGAACTTTATAAGAAAAGCGAACTCAGTTATGTCAAAGTCATCAGACCCGAGGTTCACTTCCCTGATGATTTCAATCCGTACAGTGAAGAAGTTTACCTGAAGGGCAAAGAGAATCTGAAAAAATTCTTCGATGACGGCATCTTCTTTCTGGAAGATAAACCCTCCTTCTACATCTATGAAGAAATTATGGGAAATCTAAAACAGGTTGGCCTGGTGGCTCTCTTTTCCTGCAAAGAATATGAGGAAGGAAAAATCAAGAAACATGAGTTAACGAGGGAAGAAAAGGAAATTGACCGCGCAAAACATATAGACATTCTCGGGGCTCAGACAGAACCTGTCTTCCTTGCTTACAGGTCCGTGGATAAACTTGACAAACTTATTCTTGAAGGTACCCAATTCCCCAAAGAATATGACTTTGAAGCGGATGGAGTGAGACACATTCTATATGTCGCAAAAGATGAAGACTACATAAGAGAAATGCAGAGACTTTTTACAGAACTACCCTTTCTTTATATAGCCGACGGTCACCACCGCTCCCAGGCAGCCTGGAGGGTTATGAAGTGGAGAGCTGAAAGGAACCCAAAACACACAGGCGATGAGGACTATAACTTCTTTATGGCCGTAGTATTTCCCCACAACACACTTCATATAATGGACTACAACAGAGTTATAAGGGACCTAAATGCTCTCTCAGATACGGAATTTCTTGCTAAACTTAAGGAAAAATTTGAGGTAGAAACACTGAATGTGAAAGGGAACGAAGCAAAGCCTGAAATGGTACACACTTTCAGTATGTATATCTCGGGAAAATGGTACAGACTGAAGGCAAAGCCCAATATTGTGAAGGAAGATGACCCAATCTTAAGTCTTGATGTGAGTATTTTGCAGAACGAGGTTCTGGACCCACTTCTTGGAATTAAGGACCCGAGAAGGGATAAGAGAATTGACTTCGTGGGCGGGATAAAGGGACTTAGGGAACTCGAAAAGCTCGTTGATAGCGGAGAGTTTATGGTGGCATTCGCAATGTACCCTACCACTATGGAGCAGCTTTTCAAAGTAGCTGACCATGGTATGATAATGCCTCCAAAATCTACATGGTTTGAACCAAAACTCCGCAGTGGGCTGTTTTTACACCCACTGGAGAACCTATTGTAAGGAGGGAATTAACAATGGCAACAATAAAGAACATAAAAGTAGACACAAAATGGATGGAAAGAATGCTCGTGGAAGTAAAAGCCAGGGACCTGGTTCAATATGTTGACCAGCCCGAGGCGGGTGGAGGTACGAACAAGGGTATGACTCCCCTGGAATATGAACTTGCTGCCCTTGGCTCCTGTATAATTACCATTGGACTAATTGTGGCACGACAAAAGCAGATAAGACTAAATGGGATCTCGGCATCAATGGAGGGAGAGATTGATTACGATGTACTGATGGGGAAATCCACCGAGCCCAGAGCCGGCTTCTACAAGATAAAAGTAGATGTAAAAATCGATGCTGATATTTCAAAGGAAGAAAAGGAAAACCTGCTGAAGGAAATCGAGTCCAGATGCCCTGTGGGTGATAATCTGGGAAACAAGACACCTGTTGAGGTTGCTCTGGTAGAATAGGGAAAAACATCTTCTGGAAATCTGAGAACTCTGAAACCTTTTCGTATAGGAGAGTTCTTTTGTTGCTTCAACAGCCCTTCTTTATACTACCTCAATGATTATCATATTAGGTGACCTCCATCTGGGGCTAAAAGAAGACCAGCAGAAGTATTTAAAACTAAAAACCCTTCTGGAACAGTTTCCTAATCCAGAGGCAATTGTGCTGCTTGGTGACATCTTTGATTTTTACTTCGAGTGTACAAAACAGGTGAAAAAACTTTACGGCCCTTTTATTGATCTGATCTCTTCAAGAGCCGCTGAAATCCCTGTATATTATATTATGGGAAACCACGACTTTTTCCCCCTTACAATTTTGCAGAAAGCGGGGGTGAGAATAAAGACAAGAGACCTTAGAATCTCATTGGGAACAAAATCCGTCTACTTCACCCATGGGGACCTGCTGACACCAGGAGGAATTATTACACGCGTCTTTCTCTCCTTTAAGTTATGGTATCTTCTGATGAAACTAATTCCCTGTGGAATTGTTTACTCAATTGCAGGGAGAATTTCGCAGTGGTCCAGGAAAAACTCGGCATCCAGACCCTTGAAAGAATCCGTTTTAACAAGAGTGGAAAGGCTATTTTTCAGGAGCGATGTTGTTATTACAGCTCATTTTCACCTTCCCATCATCAAACTTTATGAGGGTGGGAAGGTTTACGCAAATCCAGGCGACTGGTTGGAGTTCAATACTTTTATGACCCTTGATGAGAGCCTCCTGACGCTGTGGAGGTTTGACAATTCTTTGATTGTGAAAGAGAAAGAAGTTAAAATATAAACACTATGAAAAAGAGATGGTGGATACTTTTAATATTGGGGATTTTTGTAATATACCTGATCAGTTTTCTGGCAGTCAAAGGCTTCACCTCTCAGATTGCCGTGGTGAGAGTGACCGGAACCATATCCAGTTCCAGAGAGATAGTGGATTGGGTCAATATGGCTGCCCAGAACCCGCAAATTAAAGGACTGCTCCTCATCGTAAACTCACCAGGTGGTGGTATTGTACCCTCGGATGAAATCTACCAGAGTCTTCTAAAATTCAAAAAATCCGGAAAACCATCGGTTGCGTACCTTTCCACTGTTGCTGCATCGGGGGGATATTATGTGGCCTGCGCCTCAGATTATATAGTATCCCATCCTATGTGCATTACGGGTTCCATCGGGACAATAATTGAGTATCCTGTAGTCAAGGATTTAATGGACAAACTTGGAGTCGAGTTTGTAGTTATAAAATCTGGGAATGTGAAAGACATCTCGTCGCCCTTTAAAAAGATGACTCCCGAAGAACAAAAGATTTTAGGCAATATCGTGAAGCAGGGTTATGAACGCTTTGTTGACGTTGTAGTGAATTCAAGAAATATTCCCAGAGATTCTGTTCTGAAGATCGCCGATGGAAGAATCATTACCGGTCAGGATGCACACATTCTGGGCCTGGTGGATACCACAGGAACGCTTGAAACTGCAAGGGAAATACTTAAAAAGCGTGCGAAGATCAAGGGTCCAGTGCAGTGGATTGAAAAGAGAAGGATGCCCTACTTTATGCGTTTTCTTAATCCAGAAGAAGCCATTGAGAGACAGGTAGGAATTAAGTTCGATTACAGGATTGCACTGCCATGATAGATAGATACTCCCTACCAGAAATTAGAGAAATATTTCTAGAAGAAAACAAATACAAGAGATGGATTCAAATTGAACTCGTCCACCTTAAAGTGCTGGAAGAAGAAGGTATAGTTCCCGCTGGGAACTATAAAGAAGTTCGAGAGAAGGCGGAGCGAATACACCTGAAGGAATTTGCAAAACGCGTGAAGGAAATCGAAGGTCAGGTAGATCATGATGTAATTGCCTTCCTAATGGCGTTGGAGGAAATAGTTGGAGATAGCGGCCGCTTCATCCACTACGGCCTCACGTCCAGCGACATTGTTGACACTGCCAATGCAATGATGCTCAGGGAGGCAGTGGAAAAGCTTCTAAAAGAGCTGGACGAGCTGATTAGCGCAGTGAAAACCAAAGCGCTGGAATATAAGTTTATTCCAGTAATGGGCAGAACTCATGGCGTTTTCGCTGAGCCCACCAGTGTTGGTTTGAAGTTTTTGTATTTCTATTCGGAACTTCTGCGGGCGAGAGAAAGGCTTCAGCAAGCCCTTCAGGAGATTTCCGTTGGAAAGATTTCCGGAGCTGTCGGAAATTACGTATATCTGAAACCTGAAATTGAGACAAAAATCCTTTCAGAACTTGGCCTTAATGTGGAGAAGGTTTCCACGCAGATAGTCCCGAGGGACCGGCACGCTTTCCTGATTTCGCAGCTGGCCATTTATGCATCCTCCCTGGAACGCTTTGCCACTGAGATTAGGCATCTTCAGCGCACGGAAGTAAGCGAAATGATGGAACCCTTCGGCAAGGCTCAGCGGGGCTCATCGGCAATGCCCCACAAAAGGAATCCAATAAAATCTGAAAGAATCTGCGGACTTGCAAGACTCATAAGAGGGTATATCATCCCTGCTCTGGAAAACATCAGCCTATGGCATGAGAGAGACATTTCGCACTCATCCAACGAGAGGTATATTTTCGAAGATGGCATCTGTACTCTTTTTTATATGACGCGCATAATGAAAGGAATAGTGGACGGAATTTCAATAAATACAAAAAGGATGGCTGAAAATATTACAAGTTTTGGAGACTTTTACTATTCTCAAGCCCTTCTGCTTCTGCTTGTGAAGAAGGGGATGCCCAGAAAAGATGCCTATGAAGTTGTCAAAAGGATATCCCATAAATCCTTTGACGAAAAATTGAGCTTAAAAGAGGCACTACGAAAAGACCGTGAAACCAGCGCAATTTTAAGTCTTGAAGACCTGGAAGAGGTCTTCAAGACCGATTTCCTTAAGAACATCGATGAGATTTACAGGAGATTTAACCTTTCTACCTGAAAATTAGATCGGGTTTTGCTGAAAGGTCAAAGGGGTGCTGGATTCCCTGCGTAAGATAAAACGCGCCGACTGCAGCAATCATCGCACCGTTATCCACAGTATACTGGGGTTCAGGGAAGAGTAACCTTACACTCCCCAACTCCTCTTGGAACTTTTTACGAATACGAGAGTTCATACTTACACCACCAACAACGCCGAGATTTCTAATCCCTGTTTGTTTCAAAGCCCTCTCCACCTTCATAAGCAGCATATCCACCACTGCTTCCTGATATGAAGCAGCGATGTCGTTTATGTTCTGCTTAACGTATTCCATCCCCTTTTCTTTTATGTAGTAAAGGGCCGCAGTCTTCAATCCGCTGAAACTGAAATTCAAGCCCTGAACCCTGGCCCGCGGAAAGTGGAAAAAGGAAGGATTACCTCCTTTAGCCATTTCGTCAATTACGGGACCACCCGGATAGGGCAACCCAAGCATTTTAGCAAACTTGTCCAGGGCTTCCCCCGCTGCATCGTCAACGGTACCACCAAGAAACTCGTATTCCCCGGGTTTGTGCATTACTACAAGTTCTGTATGACCACCACTTACAATAAGGAAAAGATAAGGTTCTTTGGGAAGGCCTCCGTTCAGGAAGATGGAAAACATATGAGCCTCCAGGTGATTCACTCCGACAAATGGCTTCTGAAAAAGGTAAGCCAGGGATTTTCCATAGGCAAGGCCGATAAGCAATGACCCTACCAGGCCAGGCCCGTATGTAACAGCGATTCCGTCAATTTCATTGAGGGTAATTCCAGCCCTTTTTAGGGCCTGTTCAGTCATGGGATAAATCAATTTAGTATGCATACGGGAGGCTATTTCGGGCACCACACCTCCAAAAGCACTGTGTTCAAGGTGGGTTTTTGATAGATTTGCGAGAACCCTAAAGGTATCGTCTACAACACCTATTGCCGTTTCATCGCATGACGTTTCAATTCCGAGAATAATCATTTTCGAACAATTATATCACTCTAAGTCCATCAATAAAAACCATCTCAACCTTTGACATAATATCAAAGGGATGACCGCTAAAAACGACAATATCAGCGTCGTTGCCTTTCCGGATGTATCCTACCCTGTTTGAGACGCCCAGGAAATCAGCAGGTTGGGAGGTTATGGCCTTAAGGGAAGCGATTTCATCAAGACCCTCTTTGAAACTCATAGCAGCGTACAGATTCAGATAATATATTGCATTAAAAGGATGATCGGAAGTAATGGCCACAGGAATTCCGTAACTTGCAAGAACGGAGGGATTTTTAAAGCTCAGATTCTTCGACTCGGGTTTTGAACTTACTCCAAAAAGGGGACCTACCACAACCCCCTTGACCCTGCCCTTTAATTTCTCAGCCACCAGGGGGGCATCACTGGCATGTTCAAGAATCATCTCAAAGCCAAACTCTTCCTGTAAACGAAGAGCCGTTTCAATGTCCTGAACTGAGTGGCAATGAATTCTGCAAGGTATTTCCTTTTTCAATGCCTTGAGAATATTTTCAAGCTTGATATCCCGTTCCTTTTTCCTCTTTTTGTCATAATTTATTGCCTTTGAAAACCATTCTCTAATCACTGCAGAAGTAGCCATCCGCGTTGTAGGAGAGGTCTTTTTCTCTCTGTAAGTAAGTTTGGGATTCTCCCCGAGGGCCATCTTTAGACCTGCTTCCTTTCTCAAAACCATTTCCCGTATGGAAGTTTTGCGAAGTTTTACCACAGAGCCAATTCCACCTATGGGATTTGCACTTCCCGGTGTCACAAAGACAGAAGTAATGCCACTGGCAACGGCTTTTTCAACAGCAGGGTCGTCCAAGTTAAAGGAGTCGATGGCGTAAAGGTGCGGAGTTGCAGGATCAGTAGCCTCATTAACATCGGAGTAATCTCGAGGTGAGGCTTCATCCTTCATTCCAATATGGGTGTGGGCGTCAATCAGACCCGGAAGAATATATCTTCCCCGAAGGTCAAGGACCTCGACACCTTTAGGAATCCTTTGTCGCCTCAGAACTTTCACAATTTTCCCGTTTTCGATGAAAATGGCGCCGTTGGTGATATAATTCTCTCCCGTAAATATTTTCCCACCTTTCAGTACTAACATCAAAACCTCCTAAATGTAGAGGTCTTCACGGCTCTTGTGTTCGTAAACAACCTTCCCATTTACAACCGTAAAAAGAACCTTAAATTTCGGGTCAAGAACTTCTCTGTCCGTTATAACAATGTCAGCGTCTTTTCCCTTTTTGATGCTCCCAATTCTGTCATCAAGACCAAGGATTTTTGCGGAATTTATTGTCATTGCCTTTAGGGCCATATCCGTTGAAAGTCCCTGTCGAACGGCCATCTGTGCCGAATAAAAAATACCATAGTGGGGAATTACAGGAAAGTCCGTAGTAAAAGCAAAGAGAACTCCTTTCTCCTCATATATCCTTGCCGTCTCAGGTGTTCTGAATTTCAGTTCCTGTTTTACCCTCGTAGTCAACACAGGGCCAAGGGCACATGGAATTCCCTCTTTCGCAAGAATATCAGCTATTAAATGACCTTCCGTGGAGTGCTCGACGGTAAATCTGATTCCATACTCCTTCATTATTCTCAGCGCGGTAAGAATATCATCTTCCCTGTGAGAATGTATTTTTGCAGGATACTTACCTTCAAAAAGGCCCACCAGAGGCTCCAGTTTAAAGTCAAAATGGTGCTTATCCTTCTTCTTTTTCTGAATGTAATTGAGGGTATCCTGCAGAGCCTTCCTCATAATGAACGCATTTCCAAGCCGCGTTGATGGTGTCTTTTTCTGTGCGGAATAGACCCTTTTGGGGTTTTCACCAAGAGCCATCTTAATTCCAGAAGGATTAAGTAGTATATCCCCAGTGCTTTTTGTAGCAACACCCTGCCCTCCGATAACATTTCCACTGCCCGGCATAATATTTAGGGTCGTTAAACCCGAGGAAATCGCTTCTTTGAAGCCATCATCGTGAAAATTTATGCCATCTACGGCGCGCACATGCGGAGTAACGGGGTCAACCATTTCGTTTCCATCAGAGCCCTCAATATTTACCCCCTCTTCCCACAGACCAGTATGGGTGTGAATGTCAATAAATCCAGGATATACGTACTTGCCTTCAGCGTCAATTACTTGCGCACCCTTGGGAATCTCCATACTTCCAGTAATATCTACGATCTTCCCATTTTTTATCACAATATATTCCCCCGTAAGGAGAGACCCTTCCATGGTAAAGATTTTTCCACCTTTGATGATTAAAAGTTCTTCCATACCCATTCTCCTTCTACCAGGTGACCAACAATCTCTGACTTCAGGGTATAAATCTCGTCGGAAAGGAAAACGAGGTTTGCCTTTTTCCCTTTCTCCACCGTTCCGGTTTCCGAATCCATGCCAAGTATTGCTGCCGGGTTTATGGTGATGGTCTTAATGGCATCAATCTCGGGTATCCCTATTTTTACGAGCAAAACCGATTGATGGTAAAGGTAATTCACAGGGATTTGAGGATGGTTAGTTGTTAGGGAGAAAAGGATCCCCTTTTCATATAGGTCGAAGGCATATTTTGCATAATGGTGGCGCTGGTGATACATCCTTCCTGCCATAAAGTAAGGACCTACAATAATGGGCACATCTTCCTTCTTTATCTGATCAGCTAGCATAAAACTATCTTCTGCCTCCTGTAAAATTATGTCGATGTTATAGTCCCTCTTGAGTTCAAGGGCCTTCTCAATCTCGTCTCTCGTGTTAACGGCCACTTTTAGCGGTATCTCTCGGTTTAAGACCTTCAAAATGGATTCCATTTCGAGATCTTTTTCCTTTTCTTTCTTCTTGCTGTAGCTCTTCGCTTTTTCAAATTTCTCCCGTATCAGTGCAAGAATACCCATCTTTGTCGAAGGAAACTTTCCCTCGGAGCGCCAGCGGATTCTGGCGCTATAGTTCATATTCAATTTCAGTGCAAAAGGAAATTTTCGTATCATTTCATCAGCGGTATTACCCCTCACAGAAAAAACGCCTTCAAGACCTGAAAAAACCGCAGAATCACCCGGTGAAGATACAAAATAAGATACACCACCGCGGGCAGCATCCTTTATCCCCTGATCTTTAGGGTAAAACGCATCTATACTTCTCAGCTGAGGAAGTGAAGGATTAGTGCGCTCGTCAGCATCGTAGTAGTCGAAGCCTGCCCCTTCTTCTGCCAATCCTAAAGCCGTCGCTGGATCAATAAAGGAGGGTAATACCACCATTTTACTTGCATCTACAAACTCTCCCATCGTAGGTTTTGCTGAAGAAATATCGGTTATGATACCGTCCTCAACAATGATGTACTTACCCTCCATTACCATTGGGTCCCTCATTGTTAGAATTTTACCAGCTTTTATGACTATCATCTTCTCTCCCGATTTTTAAAATTTTTCAGTTCATAATGCGAACAATCAAAGAATGCAAAAACAGGGGCCGCCCCGAGGGCGGCCCCGCATCTCAGACTCTCCCTAAAGTCCTACTTCACAAGAATTACTTTTTCAGTCTTCTCTACGCTTTGCCCTTCAACCCTGATTAGATAGACTCCACCTGGAAGATCACCTAAATTAATTCTTACTTCGCCTTTCTGGTTCCTGACGTTGAATTCTCCCGCTTTCGCACCCTTGATATCAAAGACAGTAACCTTAAGCTCCTTCTCCGGAGTTGCCACTTTCATTACAAAGTTACCACCCTTAATGATAGCAGGCATTCTCATACTCACTTCCTGAGCCCCCTCCGGTACTCCGACAACCACCGCCCAGTATCGGGCATAAGCATCATCAATGTTTGTCCTGAGGTTTGCCAGAGTGCTCCCACCTGCTACGGCAAAGGCAACTTTCACCGAATCATAGGGAGGAATGTCAATAGGCCCCGCTGACACCACCGTGGACCAGTCATAGTTTCTGTTGGCAGTGCTGGTGGAATAGGTTCCATTCAGGAAATTAATTTCGATATTGTCCGGTAAACCGTTGTAAGGATAAACATAAATGTCATGGTCGATCAGCGATTTATTCGCAATCATTGTAGTCTGAGTTCTGGACGGGTTAAGAATGGCGGTTCCCATAAAGGTAGAAGAATAATAGAGGTATGCCATATTTCTGGAATTATCTACAGCACCGGTATTAGCTGAAGCAGTGCCGATGTCCCAGTCGGTAAAGAGACCAGCATAGAGGTCGTCAATCTGATTTGCAGAAGAGTTGTATAACACATATTCGAGGATAACATAATTGGGTCCATAGCCATCGTTGAAAGTATACCCTCTCTGGTAGACAATTAGGCCCTTACTCTGTTCACCGCCGGCATCGCTGTATATTGCCTGGGAATATTCATAGCATGGTGGATAAGGCCTGTAAAGATACACCCTTCCATCAGGATCTGAAAGGGTTACCCAATCATCATCATCGGTGCTAGCACTTTCATAATATCTGTCAATTACATAGGGCATCACCGTTCCCACAGCAAAGGCACCATAGTAAAGATGAGATGCCGAAGAGGATGGATACTTGCAGCCAGAACCCTGAGTCCCTGCAGAGCTCATATATCCAAGGGTTCCGTAACGGGTGACAGTAAGCAAAATGTTTCCAGGAGAGTGATCCGCATAATCAACGCCTGGAATACCAACGACAATAGCAAAGTTATACGTCCAGGAATATCCTCCATCACAGGAAACATAGATCGTAAACTGAATTGAAGACCCGGATGGTGCTGAAGGGCTGGATTGAACCACGAATGGGTCAGAGCTGTTGCTGGCAGATTGATTAGGGCCCATATCTCCATAAGAAGAAGTTGAATCAATTATGGATGCATCGGTGGAGCTGGTTCTAAGAGTTGCGCTCACATTTGTGGCGGTGGTACCGCTGTTGCGCAACGTTACAACTATTTGAATATTTTCACCAGGTTCCCAGATACTGTTTGAGTTACTGTCAGTCCAGGAATAGTTCACAAAGACCACATCAGGCTCTGAAGGATTCGGTGTGTTGACCAGTGCATTGTAGATGTTGAGTCTTCCCCATCCATAGTTGTTGTTGGGGTATGGAGCACCCTGAGCGGGTTGGTCAGCATTATCCAGAAGAAGAGAATAAACCTGATAGAAATCTAGCCCTGGATTTTTCTGCTTCAAAATGGCAATGGCACCTGCAACATGCGGAGTCGCCATAGAGGTTCCTGTCATATAAACATAGGAGCCACCAGGATATGCAGATCTCACTGAAACAGCGGGAGCCGAGATATTAGGTTTAATAAGATTCCAGTCTGCCCTTGGCCAGTACTGAGTGTCGTTCCATGGTGTCTGATTTGGCGCGGGTCCCCTGCAGGATTCATTGTACATACCATCAGAACTTGTAGTTCCACCCACGCCAATTACAGTTGGGAACGATCCCGGTGTATTGATAGTCCCTGCAGCAGGTCCGTTGTTCCCTGCAGCAAACACAGGGACAATGTCCAGATTTCTCCAGTTCAAAACATCCTGCCAGTACTCAAGGTTCGTCACATCCGTTGAACCCCAGGAGTTGGATGATGCTACAATGTTAGCACCCAGAGCTTTCCATTCTGCAATTTTCTGAAATGCAATGTGTATCCAGTTAACGTTAGTACCTCCCGTGGAGCTAAAAATCTTCACGGAAGCAAACTTTGCACCGGGCGCAACACCCACGTCATTTGCAAAGGATCCGTTACCATCTCCTCCGAGGATAGTACCCATGGTATGGGTGCCGTGGCCATGGTCATCATAAGGGTTAGCCTGTCCATTAACTGCATCATACCAGTAAGGAGCCCCTAGCCACTTGTTCGCAAGAGCAGGGTGTGTAGCATCTACTCCAGTATCCATATGGCCAACCACCACTCCTGTTCCATCGTATCCAGCGGTCCAGCACTGAGGTGCAGAGACGATAGAGACATTCCACTCTGGTGTCTTTCCATTTTCCGCATCCTCCCTGGAGACAGCTGCAGGATAAAGTTTAATTTCGTAGTTGTCCACAAGATACTCCACATCGTCTCTATCCGCAATGGCTTTTAGAACATCTGTATTGGCTCTTATGTAAAATCCATTAAATATCCAGTAAGGAGCAATAGAGTCAATCTTCTCGGAAAAATTCGAATTAAGAAATTCGAGAATGTTCCGTTGAGACTCGCTGGAGAAAGATTTCAGATAATCCACATATTCCCTGGGGGATAGACCTTTCTTTCCCTCAAAATCGGCCTTCTGCACGAGATGAACGATAGCCTCCACACGTTCATCTGGAGCAGCTTTCGCCATCTTTTCCTGGAGAGCAGGGTAGATGTATGCTCTCGCAGTCAACATCATTACAAGTATGCTTCTCACAATCATAACGACCTCCTCATCTTTCTATTTTAATCCCCATTTAAAGTATTTACATAAACCACTTTGCAACGTAAAACATAGTCAGGGCTGAAGAAAGCGTTCCGCTAAGATTATCATCCAGCCGCCATGGAAGGGCTTCGGAAATTGCTCCTGCAGCAGCACCAACGAGTATTAGACTGAAAGGAAATCCTGTAACTGCTGAGTAGACATATCCCACAACATTACCGAAAGCAAAATAGGCCAGGGTGCCTTCAAGGCTCTTTTCGAAGAGTTTTGTTCTTCCATATTCAAGACCCATCAACTTTGCAAACATATCACCAAATACTGGAAAGAGAATAGAGGCGCACGCGATTTCCCTTGGAAAAAGAAGAAAAGATAGAAATGCCGACACTGTGAAATGCGTCATGCTTGAGAATGTCTTTTCCTCACCTGATTTCATAGCAAATTGAAGAGTTTTCATTATGGCCCTGTTGATTCCGGACTTCGAAAGCCTCACAATGTCAAAAAGAAAAAAGAAAAGGGCTACTCCACCAGTAAGATAGATAATAAAATTTCTTGAGGTGAGGAAATAGATAACGATGTAGAGCACGGCGAAGGGTCTTGCAATAAATCTTGACCACTTAATCTTTGTTCTTGTATTTTCACTGAGTCTGTAACCTGTGCGAATTCTGTTGTATAAGCTCGTGCCAAAAATGTGAAGAAAAAATAGAACCACGACAAGAGCTTCAGGAAGGCTTGCATGCACGATCAGGAAAACTGTAAGCACAGGTAGAACGAATAAGCCAAGAATACGACTAAACTTTGTTATGTAAAGGACTACAAGAAGAAAGAATACAAAAACGAGAAGGGCCATATGAAAATCGGGTTTGATGATGGAAAACCTGAAGAGAAAATACAGGAGAACGCCCATGCTGGTTGCTTCTCCCTGGCCGCCTCGAAAGCCAAGATAGAAAGGAAACATATGACCAATAACTGCTGAGTATGCAATCAATAGATTGTAAGGATAAGAAACTCCGAAAAGGTGGGCCAGAAAGGCTGAAATTAAACCCTTAGATACATCGAACAGGGCAGTAATTATAGCAGGAACGGGGCCAAGTACTCTAAAGGCATTTATTGTTCCAGCATTCCCCTCCCCTTCCTCCCGGATGTCAATCCCTTTACATACTTTACCCAGTATGTAAGATGGGGAAATGGAACCTATCAAATATCCCGTAATAACACTGAGAAATGCTCCGACCATTCTTTTATTATAAAGCGCAGAAGCCTTATAATTACAAATATGAAATTTGTGGCAGGTGTTCTTTCAGGCGGGAAGGGCGAGAGATTCTGGCCATTATCCAGAGAAGATAATCCAAAACAGTTTCTGAAGATTTTTGGAAATAAATCGCTTATAGAAGAGACCTTCCACAGACTTAACAGGATGAAAGAGGTTGACGAAATCTTCTTCATTTCAAATTCAAGATTTGAAGAAAAGCTCAAAAGCCTTTTCCCTGATGCCTTTCTGATTCTGGAACCGGTAGGGAGAAATACGGCTCCAGCCTGCGCTGCAGCCAACGAATACGCCTTGAGGAAATATGGAGACTGCATTCTGGCAATCTTCCCTTCCGACCACTACTTAGAAGGAGAAAACAAATTCACAGAGACCATAAAAAAAGCCAAACATCTTGCAGAGAAAGGCTACATTGTCACGATTGGAATTAAGCCTGACAGACCTGAAACGGGATACGGTTATATTGAAAAGGGAATTGAAATCGATGCAGGGGCATACAGCGTGAGAAAATTCCATGAGAAACCAGATAGAGAAACCGCAGAAAAATACCTGCTTTCAGGCAATTTTTACTGGAACGCAGGAATGTTTATCTGGCACGTTAGAACTTTTGACAGGGCTCTGAAGGCTTATATGCCAGACTTCTATCAAGATCTCAAAAATACTAAAATTCCTGAGGATATTGGTTTGCTTTACGAAAGAGCACCAGAAATTTCTGTTGATTATGCCATCATGGAAAAAGCTGATAACATTGCTGTGGTTGAAGGAACATTTCTATGGGAAGACCTCGGGTCCTTTCCATCTCTTGCAAACATATTGACCAGTGATAGCTACGGGAATATAATAAAAGGAGAGATGGCCTTCGACGAATGCGAAAATTCTATACTTATCTCAGAAGGCCCAATAATCGCAGCCCTGGGGCTAAAGGATATGATTGTAGTTTCCACAAAAGATGTAGTGCTTGTAATACCGAAATCGGAGGCACAGAAAGTAAAGAAATTAAGAGAAATACTCAGAGCAAAGAATCATACAGAACTTTTGTAGCAAGGAGGCTTTTATGAAAAGATTACGCGTGGTTATTGCCCTTGCCATATTAATGGCTGGGTGTAACCTGAAAGTGGAGGAGTGGAACAGTAACAAGATCCTTCCTCTGGATGCAAGCTTACCGCTGATAGACTCTTCATACACTCTCGCCAGCTTCATTGAAGACAATCCCACTTATCTTTATACCCGGCAGGATTCCATTTTCTTTGGTGAGGATACCACCATCGTGAATCAGTATTTCGCCGTAGATAGCACCATCAATATTTTCTTCTCCCACGGTTTACCCGATGTTTTCGATACACTGAGGACAAATATTCAGAGTGAGCTCCATTCTGTAGTGGGCACGATGCGACTTAAAGGAAATGTCATACTCCCCGTTACACTCTACTTCGGACTCACATACTTCAAAGACGGCATCCCCATCGATGGTGACACTATCAGAGTCTCTTTACCAGCAGGAATCTGTGATACGGTCATAAGGGCAAGACTGACTGATGTGCCTATTGGTTCTTTTAGTGTTACCTTGAGAGGAACTGGTTCCGTAGGTGCGGTAAACATTGATACCCTATACATGGGTTACGAAATACCTGCCCATATCAACTTCCGCGGAGATACATTGATCTTTGAGGAAATAACCATTGAAATTGATTCCTCGACTATGAAATTTGCAGAAAAAGAACTTATCGATACCGTTGAATTCCACATGCGTGCAGGAAACCATCTTCCTATAGGCCTCGAAATGACCACATGGGTCCTTAACAAGGAAAAAACCGATAGCTCGGTAGTTTTTAACAGATCTGCAATTGCTCCCGCCTCCTTATCTTCTGACGGATTTGCCGAGAATGAAATCCAGAGCACTTTCCACGCAACGGCATCAAGGCAGCTTTTCAACTACATGAAAAAGGATACCATGTTCCTGCATCTAAGTATAAGAGTGCCTTCCCAATCGGGAACGGCGAAATTTCGACCGGAAGACTACCTGAGGATTGGCGGATACGTAAGAGTAAAAGGGTATCTGGATTTCGAGAAGCTGCAAGAGGAGGAATAACAATATGAAAAAAATATTTGCTCTGTTCGTAGCTGTTGGGCTGGCCAGTGCGTATCCAGTTATCTCCTTCAACGGAGAGTGGTATGGAACAACGGGACATTTCGGTCCATATTCCATTTTCCACTCCCCTCAGAACCTCGCGTCAAAGTATAATCCTTCCTTTGTACTAATGATTCCCTACATACATGGCGGCTTCAATAATAATTTACTTTCACTTGACCTATACAACGAATTTGCTCCAATGGATACCATCACCGATGCCTTTAAACGAAAGGTTATGGATAAGATTGGAGATAACTTCCTGATAAACCAGTATGCAAGCATTATGCCCTTTGGAATCTCCATCGGACCCGTTGGACTTGCTTCAAAAATCGTTGACGCTGCGAAAATCCAACTTCCTGCTGACCTTTTCAGAATTGGACTATACGGTGTCCAGGTCAATAATGACTATGATTTCTCAAGCCTCTATGGGGAGGCAATTTTGTATCAAGAATCTTCCCTTGGTTTTGGAATTAAGGAGAAGATATCCGGTAAAAACGTTCACTTTGGACTGTCGGGCTCTTATATAGTAGGACTCGGCTATTCAAAAATTTCATCCAGGACCGGGAGGATTTCCATAGGAGAAACGGTGATGGAAGTCGTTGACACCGTGGACTTTATGTACTCCACTCCCAATTTTGTTTACAATATGGAAAATCTTACCGTTGACCAGATTTTCAATCCAGCAGGAAATGGCTTCAGCTTTACCCTCGGCTCTTCGATAGAACTTACACCTAAGTTCACCCTGGGATTGACCATAGAGAACATGTTCTCAAAAATCTTCTGGAACTCTGATTCTACATTCTCCGGTATTGGAGCCATAAACTCCACTCAATTTAACTTCGTTGACCTCTTTTCCGTTGATTCCCTGGAAGAAATCTTTACTGATACGCTTGAAAGAAATAGAACTAACTTTACCACAGCTTTGCCGCTTTTACTGAGAATTTCTGGAAGATACGACTTCTATCGCCTTCCATTCCGTTTCTACTTTGACCTTGAACAGGGATTCAAGAATTCTGCCCTTTCCAGCACAACTCCGAAACTCTCCCTTGCCATGGAAATGAACACCTTTATCCCTCTCCTGGTGGGTACAACCTTTGGAGGCGGACTGAGGCCAAGCTTTTCAGTGGGAACAGGCTTCCAGCTCCCATTTATGTTTGTTAATGTGGGGGTTTCGAACCAGGGTGGGATTATTTCATCTGCTGAAGGACTTTCTGCAACAGTAACTGCCGGATTTAGAAGCGTAATAAATCAGTACATTGAAGGTGACATAATTGATACCGTTACAGGAACTCCCCTCATTGCAAAGGTTGACGTAGTGAAATACAATGGTAGAAAGGCTACTGTCACCACTGGAAAGAACGGACACTTCAAGATGAGAGTACCATGGGGCTGGACGAAAATCCGTGTTTATGCAAAAGACTACACCTCAAAGGATACCACAATTTTCGTTGATAAAAAACAAAAGGTTAAGACCGTTTTCTACCTCAAACCTCTAATGGGTGATCTGGTGGTCCAGGTAACAGACTTCGTAACGGGTCTGCCGAAAGAATATGTTACGGTACTTATTGAAGATGCAGGTGGAAAAATTGATACATTACTCACGGACCCAAGTGGCAAGGTTTCGAGAAAATATCTTGAGGGAGTCTATTCCATCAGAATAAAAGAGGCAAACTATAAACCGATTTACGAAACCTTTGATATCAAGGCCCTGCAAACCCTGACCAGGAACTACACTATTGTGCCAACAGAGGGTGAGCTAATCGGAAAGGTACTCGACGCAAAGGCCCTCACACCACTCACTGCAAAGATTGATCTTTTTGATTCGACGGGTACATTAATTCAGACGTTAAACACACCTTCCACCGGTGAGTTCAGTATAAAACTTGTCGAGGGTGCTTACAGAATAAAGGTTACGTCAGAAAAATATATTCCCTTCGAGGCTGGTTTTGTGATCGAAGGTGGCAGGAAAACCACAAAGGACGTATCCCTTCTAAAACAAAAGATGGTGTTTACTTTCAGGAATATTTACTTTGAACTGAATAAGGCGGACATAAAGCCAGAGTCATATCCAGTACTTGATTCCATTGCCCTGTTCCTGAACGAGTATCCTAATGTAAAAGTCGAAATCGGTGGACACACTGACTCCAGAGGTTCTGATGCTTACAACCTTAAGCTCTCCGACGCAAGAGCAAAATCTGTTAGAGATTACCTGATAAAAGTACATAATATTCCTCCGGAGAGGTTAATTGCTAAAGGATATGGCGAAAGAAAGCTCGTGGTATTCCCTGAAAAGAGCGAAGATGATTACCAGAAGAACCGAAGAGTTGAGTTTACAATCCTCGGAACCATTGAATAGTTGAAAAGTAGAAAATAAAAAAGGGGGCCCTTCGGGCCCCCTTTTTTATTGCTATCAAATTTCAAAACCTTACTTCAAAGCCCTTTGCACCCTGAGGTGGAATTTCCTGCTTCACAACCTTTTCAATTACCGCAGCAGGAGGACCTTCGGAAATTTTTAGAACAAACCCTTCCAGATCCTCCTCTATACCTTCTGCCTCAATCTCTACGGAACCATCGTAAAGATTCCTGACCCACCCACTTATATTCATACTTCGGGCAAGCCTCATAGCATAGTATCTGAACCCTACTCCCTGAACCAATCCATAAACCCTCAAATAATAGCGTTTGAGAGCCATCAATTACCCTGTTTAATGTGCTCTACAGTTCTTCTAATACCTTCTTCGAGGGAAACGCTGGGACTCCAGCCCATTCTTCTGATCCTCTCGGTATTAAGATAGACACGGTAAACCTCACCCTTCCTTGCCTCTTTGTATACGGGCTCCCGTTTATACCCCGTTATATCTTTCATAATATTGAACAACCTGTTCACCGAAGTTCCAACCCCTGACCCTACATTAAATTCTCTCTCTTTTCCAAGAATAGCTTCGGTAAGAAGGAGATTTGCCTTAGCCACATCCTCTACATATACAAAATCTCTCTCCTGATTGCCATCACCAAAAATGAAACATTCTTTATCCTGGAGCATATTCAATCCAAAAATAGCGACAACTCCAGCTTCACCATAGGGGTCCTGCCGCGGTCCAAAGACGTTACCATACCTTAACACAGCATAGTCCAGTCCAAAATTCTTGTGGAAGTATCTAACGTAAAGTTCGCCGCTATACTTAGAAACACCGTAGGGACTCAGAGGTTCTACAGGATGAAATTCATCACAGGGCAAATAGATTGGGTTTCCATATATTGCTCCACCACTTGAAGAAAAGAGAAATCTCTTAACTGAGTACTTCACTGACAGGTCCAGAACATTAATCAGCCCTTTAATGTTTATTTCGGCATCCTCCTGGGGGTTCCTGGTTGAGTATACTACACTAATCTGTGCGGCGTGATGATTAACAATGTCAGGACGTTCTTTAAGGAAAATCCGCTCCAGTGAACTGAAATCTCTCACGTCAACCTGATAAAAATTCGCCAGGGAATTAAGAAATTCTTTCTTCCCTGAAGAGAGATTGTCCACCACAACAACCTCATAACCTGCACGCAGATAGTGGTCCTGAACGTGGGAGCCAATAAACCCACATCCTCCTGTAATAAGTACTTTCATAGTATTATTATAAACGCAAGGACGCGAGAGAGAAAAACGTGACAACGCTGAATTTCTCAGAATCAAAGCATCTTTTTAAAAATGGTAAGGTGCAGAAGGGAGCAACGATCCTACCAGGCTCCTCCTCCACTACCTCCGGCGCCTCCCCCACTAAATCCCCCACTACTACCACCGCCCGAGGAACGAGGCGGTGAATATATGCTTGAATTCATATAGGACAGAGCCGGCAAAAATCCACGAACGTTTATGACGCCAACTCCTGTGGTTTTTCTTAGTTCTTCATAAATTTCTTCGAAGACTCTTACCCACTTTTCTTCTTCACCAAAAGAAATGGCGTAAGGAAGGAGATTCTTAAACATCTCTGGTTTATCAAGGGCAAAACGTTTTAACCGATCTTTTTCGACAGTTCTTATGAATTCCTTTAACCCTCTTATATAACGCAGAACTTCTGCGCCTCTCATAGTCTTTGCCACCATAACATTCCCGAAGAAAACAATCAAGCCCGAAGTTAGAAAGGCCGATAAAGGTATCAAAAATGCTACGGTCGGGATTTTGGGTGCAAGAATACTCGCTAAAATCAAATATCCAAAAAAAGATAAAAATCCAATTACTGTATATCTTTTTCTAACATTTAAAGGGCTTTCGGAAAAAAATCCGGCATTCGTTAGCCTTTTATAGATCTCCTTTTCAAGAAATTTGAAATCAACGTAAAAGTGCTCCTTTAGAGCTGACAGTTTTACTGCATTTTCACCCTTGGTATAATCTTCTTTGAAAAGTCTCTTTAAAAGTTCGCACTGGTGGTCCTTCAATAATTTGTCACAATCCTTATTTTTTCTGAGAAGGTAGTCCTTATGATTTACGCTTTCAAGAATAATATACCCATTAAGAATCAGAAACATAATTTCAGCAGTTATATCCCTCGGGTCAACTTTTTCATCGATCATAGTTCCACTTTCAGAGGCTGTTAGGTCTGGAGATGGTTCATACTGAACCACTACGGGACCTGTATAGGGGTCTCTACCTTTCCTTTTCCATTCAAAATATAACACAATTCCAATAAACATCGAAATGTACAAAGGCCAGAAAATCAAAATTCCATGCAGTATCCTTTTCGCTTTTGTAGGTTTTTTGAAATAATTTCCGTCGAAGTTCAGAAGTACACTAAACCCTTCATAGGGCATCAATGCCTTTGTAGTTTGCAAGACTATCGTTTTTGAAGAAGAATCCACCTCAACTCTGTAATTCTGTCCCTTTTCTCCGTAAGCACCTGTATATCCTTTAGTTTCAGAAGGCCATGGCAAATTACCCAGGCTGATATAACACTCTGCTTTTTCGATAGGGACTGCCCATCCGCTTCCCGTTACATTCCATATGAAGCAGTCCTTTCCGAGGGTGTCAAAAACAACATCTTTCACTTCATATTCAATTAAGTACTGTCTTATACCGGAAATGGTGGCGCCAGGATCTCCAATCCTCACCGTTACTTCATTCCAGCCCTTCACTGTTTTTACAGGCGTACCAGGTTTTTCAAGGTTATCGGCGGTAATTAACCTGAAGCCAAGATCTGAGCCCCTGAAGGAGGTCGGAATATTTCGGTATATCCCGTGCCTTTCTTCGTTCTGGAAGTCCACTGTAATGAGCTCACGCACTCTGATTCGATTTTCAGGATTAAGATCTATGCGCACCTGAAAATCCCTGATAAACCATAAATCCAGCAAAATGATTAGTATTTTCATTTACATATTGTACAGCGGTTGTTGTGAAAGTCCCACATTGCAGGTGGCCCGGTTTTACCCCACAATAGTATTATAATAAACTAATACAGGAGGCTCTCTTGAGCAAAATTAAGAAACTCACAAAAATATTGATTATATTTGGCCTGATCACAATGGCCTGCAAAAAAAATAGCGCTCCCCAGGAACCAGAGATCGTTAGTTACCCGTCAATAGGAATTAAGGACGTCCCTTATATAATCGAAGTAACCGCTCAGGACCCTGATGGTGACCTCTTGGCGGTAGTTCTCGACTACGGGGATGGAACCTATTCCAGCTTAAGTAAATACTTCCCATCAGGAGATACAATATCCTTTGAACATACCTGGACTTCCGCAGGCACATACACATTGAAGGCAAGAGCCTCGGACGAGGATGGAGCTGCTTCTTCGTGGTCAGCAGGCGTTACAGTCCAAATAGTAGAAGGAGGAAGTGCACCAAATGTACCAATGATAATCAGTTATCCTTCTCAGGGGTACGTAGACTCGGTTTACACCATAAGAGTCTCTGCATCGGATCCTGATGGAGATTCAGTGTCAGTACAGGTGGACTTTGGTGACGGCTCTCCACTGCATTGGAGTAATTACCAACCTTCTGGAAGTGAGATAACTTTTTACCATTCATGGTCTAATCCCGGGAGTTATTCGATCAGAGCAAAGGCTAAAGATGTAATAGGAAAACAATCTGATTGGTCTGACCCCGTGACTGTTGAGATTATTCTGGATACACTTCCCCGGGCACCAGAACTCATTTCTCCCGCTGAAGGCGTCGTAATATCAAAGGATTCTGCTCAAATGGGAATTTATTTTTCCTGGAACCCGGTAACCGGTGCCACAGCCTATGAGATCCAGATTGACAATAATTCCGACTTCTCCTCCCCAATGCTGGTTGGCGCTCCGAGTCAGCCTTTTTACTACGCTCAAATCACAAACTACAGCGGCAAACTTTACTGGAGGGTAAGAACCTGGAAGAACCAAACGGCCAGTCTTTATTCAAATCCAAGAACATTTTATATTGAAAACCCAACCCTTGCACCTCCCGTTCTTTCAATCCCGGCAAACAGAGAAGGATTCACAGCTTCAGAACTTCAGATTCTTGGAATCGAATTTTCGTGGAGCACAGTTTCGGGTGTAACATCATATCAGATACAGGTAGATGATGATTCCAATTTTTCCTCACCTATTACAGACACCTCTATTCAATCAACATCCATACGATTGCGGTTGAGCCCCACAAGTGATCGGTACTACTGGCGGGTTAGGTCATGGATTAATGAAGTTCCAGGACCTTTTTCCGATTCCAGGATTTTTTACAAAATTGACGAGACTCTCACTGTACCCACTCCCCTCAGCCCATCCAACGGACAGCTGTTCTGGAATAACGAAATCGTAGACTTCTCCTGGAGCTACGTCTCTGGAGGGGTAATGTATCAGATTCAGATCATTGATTCTGTGAGAACTTTTTCGAATCCTCTTGTGGACACAATTATTTCATCGACATCCATTTCTTTCCCATTGATTTCAAGTGGAAGATATCAGTGGAGGGTCAGGGCAAGAAGGAGTGATGACGTACCGGGTCAGTATTCCAGTCCTCTGACTTTTTACCTCTGCCCTTACCTCGTAAAATCCTTCGGAATTCCCTACGCTTCTTATGATGTCTTTGTTTATAATAACTACGCCTACGTAGCAAACAACTGGAGTCCCCTTTACATAATAAATGTCTCAAATCCATCCAACCCATATCTGGCTGGGCAATATGACACTCCAGGCTCCTGCAGCAGCGTCTATGTATCAGGAAGTTATGCTTTCGTAGCCGACGGCTTATCATTGCTTATTTTGAACGTTACAAACCCATCAAACCCATATGAAGTGGGAAATGTAGCTATTGCTGCTCAGAAGGTTTATGTTTATGGTTACTACGCCTTCGTTGCAGCAGGGCAAGATGGCCTTGTCATAGTGGATGTGTCCAATCCCTCAGATCCCCATATTGTTGCATCTTGCGTTTCTCCTGGTGGTGGGGGAGGAGTACGCGACGTATACGTAGAAGATAGCTATGCTTACGTGGCGAATGGCGAGGCTGGCCTTGTGATAGTGGATGTTTCAGACCCCCACAATCCCCAGGTGCTTGGATCCTATGATACTCCTGAAAATGCTCGGGCGGTAAAATATTCTAACGGCTTCGCATACGTAGCAGATCACGGATCAGGCCTCAGGGTAATCGACGTTCAGGACCCTTATTATCCATATGAAATCTCATACTACAGCACTCCTGGCGCAGCTCTTGGAGTGGCTATTGATGGCAATTTCGCCTACATTGCATACGAATGGGCTGGCTTCAGGGTAGTTGACATCTCAAACCCAGAAAATCTGTTTGAAGTTGGCTACTACGTGCCTAATCAGCCTGCACTGGGGGTTTTCAAACACGGAAACTATGCATATGTTGCCAATGGTTCGAATGGGCTTTTGATTCTGAGGGTGAAGGAGTAAATTAGCCTCCGGCTTGCCGAAATAGCATTAACTACATACTTCGCTATGGAAATATCTCTTCTTCTAAATTACGTCAGCTTTCAGGAAAGAATCCTCTTGGTGCTGATTTAGATCAGGCACACTACAAATTATAAATCTTGTTAATTGCTGCTCCTTAATAGTTGTTTTGAAGCTTATATTAGCCTTTAAACTCACGGAACTTCCAGGGTCTACCTGGTAAAAATCTACTTATATTCTCAGCCCTTCCTCCACAATTTCTCTTAATCTCTTTGCGGCGTCGCAGGGATTAGGTGATTTCATAATTGCGCTGGAGACGGCAATACCACAAACACCTGTTTTCATAACACTATTGGCATTTTCTTCGGTTATACCGCCTATGGCAATTTTTGGAACATCCCCTGAGAGTTGAACCAATTTCCTCAGGTTTTCTAAACCAATTGGCTCTCCTGCATCAGATTTGGTAGGAGTTCCAAAAACGGAGCCAAAACTCAAATAATCAAAGGGAGTGTCTTTTATTCTCTTATATTCTTCATCGTTTCCAACGGAAACTCCCACAATTTTTCCGTAAGCAATCCTTTTGACCTCCAGAACTGGCAAATCATCCTGACCCACATGCACCCCGTCTGCATCGAGAAGTAGTGCAAAATCTGGCCTGTTATTGATAAAGAAGGCAATGCCGTTTCCTTTGCAAATATCCTTTATTCTCCTTGCAACTTTGTAGGCTGGTCCGTCGTCAATACCTTTGAACCTGAACTGCACCGCTGTAACGCCACCTTTTATCGCCATTTCGATTTTGTCATAGAATTTTTCGTCAAAATAAAGGTAATCTGCAATTAGGTATAGTTTTAAAATTTTCTTCATAGGATCTTAGCGAGCTTCTCCGCCAATTTTTTGCCCGAAATCAGCATTCCACCGAAAATAGGTCCCATTCTCGGGCCCCCGAAACATGCGCAGGCTGCCATTCCAACCACATAAAGACCAGGAAATACTTCACCAGTCTTCTCAACGGTTACTTTTTCTCCCTCTTCTGCATCCATGGATCTTTCTCCAATGATCTCGCCTGTTTCGGTATTTAACTTAACACCGTTTTTTCTGAGTAATACCTTAACTACTTCCAGGTCATGGCCTGTGGCATCAACTACTGCTTTTGACAGGAGAGTAATTGGATCTACGTGGAGTCTCGCAATTTCAATAGGTGAGGCATTTATAACCACGCCACGCACCCTATCGTCTCTAAGAACTAAGTCTTCTACCGATAAAAGGTTAAAGATCTCTGCACCCGCTTTTATGGCATTGAAAATCAAGCCACTTGCCAGTTCAATAGAATCAACGGAGTATAGATCGTCTTCCTCTTTCTTGTATCTTATGCCCATATCGTCAAGAATGGGAAGACACTTCTCTTCAACGACGGCAAATTTGAAGCCCATTCCGCCACCCCATGTACCGCCTCCCAGGGACAGCTTCTTTTCAAGTATAGTAACCTTCTTCCCTGCCTTCGCCAGATAATAACCTGCTACGAGGGACGATGGACCTCCCCCCGCTATAATTACATCGCACTCCATGGAATTTAGTAGGTGCGTAAAATGGTTTTTGATTATAATTTCTGTGATCTTTCTCTCCTTCATGACTCGCTCCTTTTAATTTTGAATTTCAGGTTCTTTGAAAATTCAAGGGGTGTTACCTTGTAAAGCTCGTCAATTAAAAGAGAAGCAAAACTTCCAGGTCCATTGCTATTCTTGGAGGCTCGCTCCCCCGCAAATCCAAAAAGTCCGAGGCCAAAAAGGGCAGCAAGGGTCTTATCCTCCTCAACGGCTGCAAAGGCACCAATAATAGAGGTAACCGCGCAACCAGAACCGGTTATTTTTCCAAGCATCGGAACTCCATTTTGGCATTCAATCATCGTATCTTGAGCTATAACATAATCCACAGGACCTGAAACTACAACAACCGCCTTGACTTTTTTACTAAAATCAGTAGCTTCATCAATTACATCCGCAGCAAAAAGACTGGCATCAACTCCTTTTGTCTTCCCAGCTATTCCGCAAAGCGCGGCGATTTCGGAAGCATTCCCACGGACTATATCAACGCTCACATGCGTCAGAATTTCTTTTACGACGCGGTCCCGAAACTTTGTGGCTCCTGCGCCTACGGGGTCTAAAATTACAGGCTTCCCGAGTTCCTTCGCCTTTATACCTGCCCTTATCATACTGGAAAGGGCGCTCTTTGACGGAGTTCCAATATTTAGAACCAGAGCATCTGCTATAGACTCTATATCCTCGACTTCATCCTCAGAATGAGCCATTACCGGCGAGGCACCAATAGCAAGAAGGGCGTTAGCCTGAAAGTTTGCAGCCACATAATTAGTTATGTTGTGGACGAGCGGGTTTGCTTTTTTTATATTTTGAAGGGCTTTTTCTGCCTTTAGCCTTATGTCCATATTCTTTAGTCCCTGTTAATTAAAAATACACAATACTCTCCACACATGGTGCAAGGGCCTTCCCCAGATCTCTCAAGTCTTAATTTTCTGGATATTTCTGGATGAATAGAAAGAGACATCATGGCATCCCAGTTAAGGTCCTTCCTTGCTCTCGACATCTCGTAGTCCCATTTTTCAGCATCTTTAATGCCTCTGGCAATATCGGCAGCATGACCAGCAATCCTCGCTGCAATAACACCGAGTTTTACATCTTCAGGGGTTGGAAGGCCAAGGTGTTCAGCAGGAGTTACATAGCAAAGAAATTCAACTCCGGCCCAGGCCGCGATGGCTCCACCAATGGCACCTGTAATGTGGTCAAAACCAGGTGCAACATCTGTAACGACTGGCCCAAGAAGATAGAGTGGAGCTCCGTGATTGAGCTTTTTCATTCTCTCCACAGCCTCTTTGACCATATGGAGGGGAACGTGTCCGGGACCTTCAACGATAGTCATAACACCTGCTTCTCGTGCTCGTAATACAAGCTCTCCAAGAACCTTCTGCTCACCAACTTCAAAGTAGTCCCCAGCATCCTTTATCGCCCCAGGTCTCATTCCATCACCAAGAGAAAGCACTACATCGTATTTTTGAGCTAATTTCAAAAGGCGGTCGTAATGTTCGAAGAAAGGATTTTCTCTATTGTAAGCCTTTATGTAGGCTGATAGTATTGCACCACCACGGGAAACTATCCCTTCAAGCCTTGGTCGTTTCTTGAGTTCCATCACAAGTTCCTTCGTTACCCCTGCGTGGATGGTCATAAAGTCAACGCCTTCTTCCATCTGTTGTTCGAGTATATCAAATAGTTCCTCTACATCCAGTCTTACCACGGCACCTCGTTTTATTCTTGCCAGGGTGGCGGCTTCGTAAATGGGAACTGTACCAAGAGGGACTGTTGAATGCTCTAATATCTTTTTCCTGATAAGGTGTAAATCATCAGAAAGGGAAAGGTCCATAACAGCATCTGTTCCCGCAGCCAGAGCTGCTTGAAGCTTTTTCATTTCTTCCGTAAGATTCGATCTGTTGGTGCTTGTTCCGAGGTTAGCATTCACTTTAGTGCGCGTGTATTTTGACAGAATGAATGGATTTCTACCAGTTCTGTAACCTATAACTACCGCTGCTCCCGCAACTACCTGACGGGCCATGACTTCAGGGTTTACACCTTCTTTTTTGCAAACTTCAATAAATTCTTCAGGTATTCGACCAGATCTTATTGAATTTATTAAACTCTCCCCCATTTTTAACCTCCTCAAACACCATTGGGGGAGGGCTGAGTGCTAAGGGAAGTATTTGGCACCTTCCCTTCGCCGGCATTACCCGGATCAGGTTCGAGGGGTCGCCTTGTCGGCAGGCCTCTCAGCCGGGTTACCCCAGCTCCCCCAGTGCCATATAATATTTTACAACAAACTTCAGGAAACGTAAAATTATTATAGAGATGCTGTATCCCCTGCTCCAAAAGCCTTTCCTTTGAATATTCCCTTCAATACCTTGATACTTAGAAAAGGAGGATTTATGCGGGTGCTGGAAGTCCAGAATCTCGTAAAACATTATGGGAAAATTGAAGCTCTGAAGGGGATTTCGTTCTATATAGATGAGGGTGAGATCTTCGCTTTGATAGGTCCCAATGGCGCGGGCAAGTCAACTACCCTCAGAATTATAGCAACTCTGCTGACTCCGACCTCAGGGGAAGTGAAAGTAATGGGCCTGGACACCAAAAGAGGGGCAGAGGAAATTAGAAAACTCATCAGTTACCTTCCTGAGGAAGCAGGAGCTTACAGAAATCTTACAGGTATAGAATATCTGGATCTTATGGCAGAGCTGTACTCTTCTTCCACTGATGAAAAAGAGAAAATGATTAAGAGAGCAGTAGAAATATCGGATCTTGGAGAAAGAATCAAATCAAAAACTTCAACATACAGCAAGGGAATGACAAGAAAGCTCCTGGTAGCAAGGGCTTTGATGCACAACCCGAAACTTGCCATTCTTGATGAACCTACGTCGGGTCTTGACGTAATTAACTCCTTCGAAGTGCGCAATATTATCAAGCAATTTTCTAGAGAAGGTGTAACAGTGCTTCTTTCTTCTCACAACATGCTGGAGGTCGAATTCCTTTCGGATAGGGTAGCTTTTATTCACGAAGGTACTATTATCGAACAGGGCAGACCCGGGGAGTTGAAGGAACGATACAGGGCAAGAAACCTCGAAGAAGTATTTGTGGAGGCAATAAAATGAGAAAGTTTTTTGCGCTCGTGAAGAAGGAGTTAAAGGAACTTATCAACGCCCAGCTCATAGTCTCTTTTGGCCTTATGATCGTAATCTTTCAGGTAGTGGGCAGAATATCCCAGACCGAGACCAGAAAGCTTGCTCAAAGACAGGAGCTTGGAGTAGCTCTCCAGGATGCGGGAATATATGGAACAAAGGTAAAAGAGGCCCTGTCATCAGCATTCATCGTCTTTGAAGTAGAAGGAAATCAAGAAACTCAGTGGATTGAAAATGCTTCTCAGCAGGATCTGCGGCACATTGTAGTGGTCCCTTCGGACTTTTCCGAAAAAATATCCAATGGTGAACGGGCAAAAATTAGAATTTACTCTATAGCAAAAACCCTGGGTCTGAGAGAAAGAATCCAGAAAACCATTCTCTCCAGCATAGTTCAACGAGTAAGTGATGCAATTTCTTCGGAATTGATAAAATTAAAGACAGCGAATGTTGATCCAAATTTTATAAAAAATCCCGTGGAACCCGATGAGTTCGTTTACATAAGGGGAAAGGTCATCAACGTTCAATCGGAGATCATCTATGGATACATTATGGTCCAGTCTATGTTTATTCCAATAATACTATTTCTGCTGCTGGTCCTCACATCCCAGATGATTGCAACAGCCATGGGTCAGGAAAAGGAGAACAAGACTCTGGAAACCCTTCTCACTACACCCGTGTCAAGATTATCAATAATTTTCGCAAAGATGCTTTCATCAGCCCTCCTTGCTGTCTTATTTGCGGGTGCATATATGTATGGATTCAGGGGGTATATGACCACGGGCACCGGAGGTGCAATAGAACAGGCAGGGGCTATTGCAAAGGAAGTTGGGTTGATACTTCCCCCTCAAGGGGTTTTTCTATTTGGCATAACCATATTTCTTGCCCTGATAACTGGTCTTCTAATGACAACAATCATCTCTCTTTTTATCCAGGATGTGAGGTCTGCTCAGCTTGCCATAACACCGGTTATGATACTGGTCCTCATACCCTATATGCTGAGTTTCGTAGTAGATATCTCTGAATTAAGCCTTTCTTCAAAAATACTGCTCTACGCGATACCCTTCGTACACCCTTTCTACTTCTACAGATTCTATATGCTTGGCCATACGACCGAAATCGCTCTGGGTTTAGTATACCTGATTTTTGTAAATATAGTACTTACCATCGTGATACTAAAGTTGTTTTCCACGGACATTCTTATCACGTCAAGAATAGGATGGAAGAAAAGGAAAGGCTTCTAAATGCCTCCATTTCTGCTTCTTTTTGTTCTTCAGACCGGCGCATGTGATACTATGGAATTCAATTCTATAATCTCCGCGGGGAGGTTTTTTCACCTTATATCTGGAAAGTCTGCGAACGTGAAATTGAGGAGGAATTGGCCCAAGATGTCCTCCCTGATATCCATTAGTATTCTTTGAATATACAAAGGTTCTGGTTTTTAATTAGAAATTGGAGGAGGTTTAATGTCTGAAGAATTCTTAATTAGAAAAGAGAAAGTGGAAACTCTCAGAAAGACTGGAATTGAACCCTATCAGTACAACTTTCAAAAGAGCCACGATTCAGCTTTTATAAAAGAACACTACACTGAGATGGAGAACCAGAAGGTGAATATTTCCGGTAGACTAATGACAAAGCGTGTCTTTGGTAAACTCTCTTTTGCCCATTTAAGAGACGCAGCCGGTGATATTCAAATTGCAGTCCAACAGGGGACAACAAAAATTCCTGGAACCGATGAGGATGGGGCTTCCTTCTTTAAGAAATATGTGGACACGGGTGATATAATCGGTATCAGCGGAAGAGTTTTTAAAACGAATACTGGAGAAATTACCGTTCTTGCCGAAGAACTTACAATACTCTCAAAGTGCCTCAGACCGCTCCCTGAAAAATGGCATGGGCTAAAGGACCGAGAACTCATTTACAGAGAGAAGTATCTTGACCTTATGATGAACCTGGAATCCAGAGAAGTTTTTCTGAAAAGGGCGAAGATAATCAAGTTTATTAGAAGCTTTCTTGATGATAGAGGATTCGTGGAAGTAGAAACCCCTGTCCTGCAGCCTGTTTACGGAGGGGCCTTTGCAAAACCTTTTGAAACTTACTCAAATGCCCTGGACACAAAACTCTATCTTAGAATTGCTGATGAACTCTACCTGAAGCGACTGCTGGTGGGAGGATTGGAAAAGGTTTACGAGATTTCTAAAGACTTTCGCAATGAGGGAATTGATCGCCTCCACTACCCTGAATTTACGATGCTGGAAGCCTACGCATCTTACTGGGATTACGAAGATATGATGAGAATGACCGAAGACTTGCTAGAAAAACTTTCGATGGAAATCTTTGGAAGCACAGAGTTTGAATACCAGGGTGAGAAAATAAGTTTCAGAAGACCGTTCAAAAGGTTAAGTTACATTGATGAGCTCGCTTCAAAACTTGGGAAGGATCCCGTCTCTTTGAAACATTCTGAGCTTCAGAAAATTGGGGCCGATCTCGGACTTAAGAATGCAGGGAAACTACCTGCAACACGCCTTCTTGACAAAATCTTTGATGCCCTGGTAGCAGATCACATAAAGGACCCTACCTTCGTTGTTGACCACCCCGTACTTATTTCACCCCTTGCCAAGAAACACAGAAGAACAGATACCAGGGTTGAAAGATTTGAACTATTCATTCTCGGCGTTGAATTTGCCAATGCTTTTTCGGAGTTAAATGATCCTATTGACCAGAGGCAACGATTTGAGGAACAGATAAAGTTCCGTGAAGCAGGTGACGAAGAAATACCAAAAGAACTGGATGAGGATTTTCTGAATGCCATGGAATATGGAATGCCTCCTGCAGGTGGCATCGGCTTCGGAATTGACCGAATCGTAATGCTCTTTACAAATCAATATTCTATAAGAGATGTAATCCTCTTCCCCCAGTTGAAGCCAAAAAACGAATAAATGAGACTTCACAGTATTTTCGTACTCAGAAACTATCTTAAAGCTTCTCGTAAAGGGCTGCTTTCATTTCTATCAATTTTTTCTGTGACAGGCGTCTTTATTGGTGTCACAGCTCTGATCTTGGTTATCGGAATAATGACCGGATTCCAGCAAGAACTGCGAAATAGAATTATGGGAATGACCCCCCACATTATGTTTCACAAATTCTTCTTTGAGCCCTTCAAACAGGACCCAACGTATAGAGAAAGAATCTTAAAAATAAAAGGTGTGGAATCTTGCAATTCCTTCGTTGTGACAAAGACGGTTCTTGTGAAAGGGGAAAATTCTGAGGGGGTTGTCCTTAAAGGCGTTGAAGAGCTCCCAAAGGGTTTGAAAATTGTGAGTGGAGATTCATCTTTCGCGGGAGGCAAAATATACCTTGGCCTAAACATAGCCGCCTCCATCGATGCTATGCCTGGAGACACCGTAAAAGTCTATTCTCCAACGAAGGTGAAAAGGACTCCATTCGGGTTGGTGATGAATTCCCTGGATATGGAAGTGGGAGGAGTTTTTGATGCAGGACTTTATGATTACAATACATCCTTCGCCTTTGCATCCCAGAATACGCTGCAGGAACTTCTGTCCCTTGGGGATAGCATAGCAGGGTATGAAATTTTCCTGAGTGACCCCTTTTCTGCCCAGCGCGTTCAATCCGAGCTCAGGAAAGTATTCAGTTATCCCTTCACTACCACGAACTGGATGGAACTAAATCGCACGGTCTTCCAGGCTCTGAAACTTGAAAAACTTGGAATGTATTTAATCCTCGCCCTCACCATAATAGTTGCTTCTTTTGGGATCATCGCCGTTTTAATGCTTTTGGTAACACAGAAAACCCGTGAGATCGGGGTCCTGAGGGCAATGGGATTTACCAGAAGGGATATTCGAAATACCTTCGTGAGTCTTGGCCTCTTGCTATCCCTGATAGGCCTTGCCAGTGGACTTTTCACCGGTCTTACACTTGCATTTTTGTCTAACAAGTTTGGTATATTCAGACTCCCACCCGATGTTTATTTTATCGACAGAGTCCCAATAGTAGTTAGAGGTCAGGATGTCCTGTACATAGTAATTCTTACTCTTGTAATATCTTTCCTTGCGTCACTGATACCTGCTCTGCGAGCAAGCAAGATGGAACCGGTGGAGGCAATTCGCTATGAGTGAACCAATCCTTGTTCTCGAAAATATTCACAAATCCTATTCTACTTCCGTTGAAACAATTCACGTACTCACGGGAACGAATCTGGAAGTACTACGAGGTGATCGTATCATTATCACAGGCCCCTCGGGAAGCGGGAAGAGCACACTCCTTCACATAGCCGGTCTCCTCGACCTTCCAGAGGATGGTGCAACATTTCTCAGGGGACAGAAAATTGAGAAAAAGTCCGACGCTGAACTCTCCGACCTGAGAGCAAAACATGTTGGGTTTGTCTTTCAATTTCATCATTTGCTTCCAGACTTTTCAATACAGGATAACGTGGCGCTTCCTTTAATAATTCGGGGAGAACACCCCAGAAAAGCAAGAATGATGGCCCTGGAAACCCTTTCTCGCCTTGGGGTCGAAAAACTTTTCTATAAGCGGCCATCTGAAATTTCTGGTGGAGAGCAACAGAGGGTTGCCATAGCAAGGGCCGTGGCGGGAGCTCCCGACCTTCTGCTGCTGGATGAACCAACAGGAAACCTTGATCGGGAAAACACTCTTCAGGTGATGGAGATACTTAAGAAACTGAATATTGAGCTTGGCATCACTGTAATAATGGTTTCCCACAACCTCAATCTTATCCCCTATTTTGAAAAGCATTATACACTCTTCGAGGGAAAGTTGTACCCGGGATGAAATCTGAACTGATCCTTAAAAAGACAAGATGGAATTCCGAAATAGAAAAACTTACTAAGAATTTGTTTTTTAAGTTCGAATGGTACAATGCAGTAAAAAATCCCTGGAATTTGAATGTTCTCATGAAAGCGGCCTCAGGAGTTATGCCGTTACAGATAAACCTTCTAAAGGCAACAGGGTACAGTGGACCCTGGGGAAGTTATGGAGGTCCTCTCGGAGACGAAGCATCCTGCATTAGCCTCTTTGAATCAGCCATAAGAATGCTAAAATTGCGGCATCTATTCCTTTATCGAGATAAACCTTTGAGATTTCACTCATCCAGGGTTAATCAGATTAATCAAATAACTGAGAACACCGTAATTCTTAACCTTTATGATATTGAAACCGCCGAAAAGAACCTTCACGAGAACCGCAGAAGAAACCTTAACAAAGCATTCAAGGAAAACTTTTACATAAAGATTCTAAAAGGCCGCGAAGCGGCAAGAAGGTACCTGAGGCTCTATAGAACTGTAAAGGAGGAACGCAAGGAATTTCGCTTCCACAGTGAAAAGATTTTCAAAAGAATGTCAGAGCTCAAGGATGTTTTCTTCTTCTTTGCAGGAAAAGAATACGATATTGCCGCTGCTGTTGTATTGAATCTTGATGGCGAAACCCTTTATTTCTGGCATGGCCTCAATACTGTCGAATCTCTTAACCTGCATGCAGGAGATTTTGTGCAGTGGAACACAATTACTTTTGGGATTGAAAATCAGTTCAAGTTCTACAACCTGGGGACTTCCCCCGATCCTGACCTTCTAAAGTACAAACTTTCCTGGGGTGGAAGCCGACGAGAGGTCTTCATTTATTATCTATGAGAATCTTAATTGTCTCACCATGGTGTGATGATATCGATCTCGAAAGCTGCAAGGGTACCCCAGAAAATGCGTACCTCATCAAAGAACTTCTTCGAAGAAACCACACAGTTTGCCTGGTGTGTCAGGGGAGCGTAGAGGAGATCCCTGAATCTATGAGAGTACGCCTGAAGATTTACCCTGTAAGAAAGTTTCCATGGATTCAGCCGCGTCAGCTCAATTACTTTACTGCTCCTTTCATGCACCGCTTATACGGTAACTACCTGAGAAAACTGGTTGGAAAAATAGCAGAAAAAGAAAATATTGAAGTAATATACAACATTGCAGGGTTTGGACACCGTGAGTTACTAAGATTAGCCAGAAGGATGAGCATACGCTATGCAGTAAAGACTATGGGGACCATATTCTTCGGTGAGGGAAATTTCAATCCCCTTCGGAGGTTCCAGTATTTCAAAGAACATTTGATTTTTAAGTACAGGGCAGACAGATACTTCTGCGTTGACGATGGGACAGGCACCTATGAGGTGGCAAAAAGGTACGGAGTCAGCGAAAGTAATATAATCGCTTTGCCTAATCCAAAACCACCTATTGTAGAACTCATAAAAGAACCCAGAGCCCCAAGATTTTCCTGTGGATATTTCTCCAGATTTGACAAACTAAAAGGGACCGACCTCTTTTGCAGGATTGCCGACAGGGTTCTTGCTGAGAATTCTAATATCATTTTCCGAATCGCTGGCGATGGGCCCCTCAGATCATGTGTTGAAAAGCTGAAAAAGAAGTATCCTCAAAATGTTGTGTACCTTGGTTTTCTTACACATATTGCCACATTAGAAGAGTATTCCCGAATCAATTTACTCCTTTCCACCAATAGATATTCAAATCTGACTCTGCCGGTCGTAGAAGCCCTTTCATACGGGATCCCTGTAATTGTATTCAATACTCAGGAAACTTCAAAGCTAATAAAAGACGAAATAAATGGTTTTCTTGTTAAACCCTTTGAAGTGGAGCACTTTGCCAGTAAAATTCTCCACATTGCTGAGAAAGAAGATATCCTTGAAAAACTCTCAAAGGGAGCAAGGGAGACTTCTGCCAGCCTGCCCTCCTGGGAGGATAGAATTGAAAAGGAGATTGATAAACTGGAAGAGCTGACAAAATGAAATATATAAAGAATATGATTACCTTTTACCTCGCCTTCGTACTCAATTTCCTGGCAGGTTTTGCGCTGATTAAAATCCTCGCAATCTATATGCCTCAGGAGACCCTTGGACTGTACTTTTTTGCCAGCAATGCAGGGCTGTTTTTTGGAGGATTACTTCTTCTTGGATTTCCACTTACTATTCAACGGTTCGTTCCTATGTATATTCGGGACGACAGAATAGAAAATGCTTCTGCATTAATACATGTCCCAGCGCTGATACACATTACTGCTGGAATTTTCATCTCAATTCTACTACTGCTAACAAAAGGAATACCGTCGACTTCTATTTTCCTGGCCTTCTATATCTTGAATACGATAACCCTCTATCAGACCGCTCTAATCTCGAACCTGAAAATCTTCGAATATTCTCTCACTTCCTTCGCAAGGATTTTCGTTATAGTATGCCTGGTCTTATTCTCTCGCCCTTTTCTTACCTTGAAAACTCTTGGAATTATAAATCTGGCAACGAATATGGCCTTCCTTTTAATATTGTTTTCTCTATTTCCTGTAAGCACCCGCAGATGGCGTGAGACTCTTTCGGAGATCAAAGACTACTGGAAGTATGCCCTTCTCAATCAACTCCTGGCGCCATTCTTTCATTATCTGGACTCGATGCTGATACCAATGTTCCTTCCTTATTCACAGCTTTCCCTCTTTCAGATTGGAAGAAAACTGGATATGGGCGCAAGACAAACCATGGAAGTGCCCCTTCAGCTCACAGCCCCACTTATCAGTTTCAAAAGGACCGATCAGGTTCTGAGTATTGAGTTTGCAAAGAAATTTAGAGCTTTCAGACTTCTCTATTTTTATCTTGCCTTTTTTTGGTTCCTGCTTTTTGAATTTGCAGGAAAAGAAATTATTCGCCTAATTTCCACCCCTGCATATCTTCCTTCCTATCCTTACCTTATGGTACTCTCCTTCACGTTACTCCTTTCCACATTGTATTCTGCTGATGCAATGCTTGCACGGGCCACGGGCAATATGAGATTATTTTTCTTTAAGGATGTAGTATGGGTTGCCTGTTTTGTGATTTCCTTCTTCCTCCTGACTAAACCTCTCGGACTACAAGGAACTGTTCTATCCTTTGTTATCGCAACAACATCCACAGCGTTGTTTCACATCTACAACTATAAGGTACTTCATCCCACAGAATATCTCTATGAATTCGTAAAAATAGCAGTAATTGGCATTCAGGCTATTATCTTTACATCGTCGAGAAACTTCCTGCCGTCGGTGATTATTTTAGTCCTTATAGTCTCGCTGGATTTCAAAAATTTCCGGAATGCAATCAAGATCATTGCAGAACACAAAGAAACGACATTCTGAATATTTACTGGCAGTATAATATCACCCGTGAAAATCCTTAGCACGCCGTAAAACGCGTTTGACTATTCATGGCGGTGATAATATAATTTTTTCACTCTCAAAGGAGGAGTTTCTAATGAAAAAGCTAGCACTCGCACTAACGCTTGTAGCGATGCTGACCGTGGCATGCAAAAAGGCTCAGCAGCCTCAGCAGACAACGGAACCTGCGCCTGACACAACTCAGGTACAGCCTGCTGAGAGTACAGTAACAGATACTTCTGCAACAATGTAGCAAATCATATCTGGGGCCGTAGCTCAGCTGGGAGAGCATCAGGCTGGCAGTCTGAAGGCCGTGGGTTCAAATCCCACCGGCTCCAGATTCATAAGTCTTACTACCTACTAAGTCTAGAGGCGGGGGTGGCGGAACGGCAGACGCGCCAGATTTAGGATCTGGTGGGTTATCCCGTGCGGGTTCAAGTCCCGCCTCCCGCAGAAAATTGAGATGAATATCTTTATACATTTTCTGATTTCTTTCAAATTTATTTCGCTGGTTCCAAGCGTTACCGAAACTTTTTACTTACTGGGCGCTCAGGATAGCCTGCTGGCAATTTCACACTATTGCAATTATCCAGAAGAAACCAGAGAAAAAGCAAGGGTTGGAGACCTTTTGAACCCTGACTATGAAAAAATCCTGAAAATTAAACCAGATTTTGTAATTATTACCCTCCCTATGCAGAAACAAGTCTCAAGGAACCTGGAAAAGATTGGAATTCCCTGCATCACCTTCAATCCTGAAAGTTTGGAGGAAATACTTAACATGATAGACTCTCTGGCTGGGCTCACAGGCCAGACGAAAAGAGGAAAGATAGTGACAGACTCCCTTAAGAACCTGCTGTCTGAGGTAAGACCTCTAAATAAAAGGCCTTCAGCGTATATTGAACTCTCTGAGAACCCACTTTACACTCCAGGTGGTCCCAGCTTTATTACCGAAGTATTCAGCTTTGCAGGGGCCTCAAACATATTTTCAGACAAGGAACAGCCATACTTTGTACCCGTCCAGGAAGAGATAATAAAAAGGAATCCTGACTTCATATTTCTGATTTATCCTGGAGCAAACAGAAAAAAGGTTGAGAAAAGATTTGGATGGAAATCTGTAAATGCGATCAAAAGAAACAGAATTTACACCCTTGACCCGGACCTTTACACGAGGCCGGGGCCGAGAATCTTCGGTGCAATAGTGAAGCTTAATCGTCTATTGCAGACGAGCTTTTAGAATTCCAAAACTGCTTTTGAAATGCAGCTCCAGTGGCCTTTTTTTCCCACCGGATTCAAAAATATATGTCGTTTCGCCTGGGGTCTTGGAGACATTGGGGTCTCGAAGGTCAACATACACCTTTACGAGGTCTTTATCCCTAACCCTTAGCTTCTCTGTCTTCAGGGCAACCCGAGCGCTTTTCTTATCTACGTGATAATCAATGTAGATAAGTGAATCTATTGTGCCTTTGCTTCTGAGAAAATAGATGATTGAAAGGGGATCAAGAGTCTTTTTGCCAATCGGAATCTTCGTGCCATCACTGTAAAACACTGTATCTCCTGCGTAGATAGCTTTACTCTGTGCCCTGTAACTACCTTCGCTGATAAATCTTTCGTACTGAATTGTATAAAACTCTTCGGAATGGAATGTTGACGAAATTGAGTCATAAACTGGAAATATTTTGGAAAATAATCCCTCAGTGCGAGTCACTAGAGTTGCTCGGGATGCTATGGAATCACCCGAAAACCTCACAGAATCCAGTTTTAGGTAGCAACTCCCAACCCTGATATTTCCAAAATAAACACTGAAGTTCAAAAGCTCTGCAGTTAGAAAAACAAGGAAGAAATTCAATTCTTTCTTCTTTTTTCCAGTTGCTTTCTATAAGCCTCTTCCCTTACCTCATTTACGTAATCAGGGGATTCAAAAGAATATGTGAATTTCTCAGGAATATCATATCTTCCCTCAATTATTGCCACCGCATCTTCCACAAGAACCAGCTCCTCATCAGTGGGAATTACAAGAACCGTAACCTTAGAGGCGTCAGAAGAAATGACAAACTCATGATTGCGCGACATTGCTTCCCTATTCCTTTGTTTATCAAGAATTATACCAAGTTCCTCAAGACCTTCCAGGGCTTTTTCCCTGATTTCCCAGCCCATTTCACCCACACCTGCAGTAAACACTATTGCGTCAACCCTTCCAAGGGCAGCCATATAAGCACCAATGTAAAATTTTATCCTGTAGGCTTCCATTTCGATGGCAAGTTTTGCCCGCGGATCCCCTGTTTCAGCAGCCATCTCCACATCCCTGCGATCCGTATACTTTCCAGTTATTCCGAGAATTCCACTTTTCTTATTTAATACGTCCATAATGTCTTGAAGGCTCATGCCTGTCTTTTCCATTACATAAGGTATGATTGCAGCATCAATGTCCCCAGATCTTGTTCCCATTATCAGGCCCTGAAGGGGGGTGAAACCCATAGAATGGTCGTAGGCTTTCCCATTTTTAATAGCAGTTGCAGAGGCACCATTTCCTATGTGAAGGGTAATAAGGTTTACCTCTTCGGGTTTTCTCTTTAGAAGAGCAGCAGCCCTCCTGGAAACATAAAGATGGGACGTCCCGTGAAAGCCATACTTGCGGACTCCATACCTTTCATACCACTCATAAGGAACTGCATACAGGAAAGTATGTTTAGGCATAGTTTGAAGAAATGCAGTATCCATCACTGCAATGTGAGGGATTTCAGGCATAAGCTTTCTGGCAGCCTCAATTCCCATAACATTTGCAGGATTATGAAGAGGAGCAAGAGAAGAGAGCTCTTTAAAGGTCTTCACAACTTTATCATCGATCAATACAGATCTTGTGAATTTCTCTCCACCGTGAACTACTCTGTGGGA
The DNA here is from genome assembly GCA_002421425.1 of Caldifarciminota bacterium UBA5631. Taxonomy (GTDB): domain Bacteria; phylum Hydrothermota; class Hydrothermia; order UBA1063; family UBA1063; genus UBA1063. The sequence goes on along the minus strand of DIJZ01000025.1, from coordinate 29,717 downwards.
AACGGCATTAATTTCTTTAATATTGTTGAGAACCCCGAAATCGGGGTCAGAAATAGTCTTTATCACAAGTTCAATTGCAACCTTATGGTCCGGGCACTCATGGTCAATCTTCACCGGGTCTCTTCCTGGCACCTCATGCAAAATGAAGGAATTACCTACTGTAACCCTTTCCACAATTCCTTTACATAAAGGCCTTTTTCTCCCCCAGTCATAAACCTGATACTTCACGGAGGAACTACCGCAGTTAAGGGTAAGGATCTTCATTTCTTAGCTCCTTTCCTACCCGCCATTAGAGCTGCAAGAGCAATGGAGAGAAACTTTGAATCCTCACTATCTGCCCTGGAAGTCAGTACGCAGGGAGCAATAGCTCCTGCCACAATTGCCGCAATTCTACCATTCGCAAGCTGTGTGCAGGTCTTGAAAAAGACATTGCCCGTCTCAATATTTGGAAATATCAGAATATCAGCCTCGCCTGCACCTTCTTCTCTGAAACCCTTAATCTCTGCACATTCTTTTGAGATGGCTATGTCCAGGGCTACTGGTCCATCAACCTTTGCGCCTTTTATCTGTCCCCTTTCTGCCATAACTTTTATAATCGCAGCGTCGATAGTTGACGGCATCTTTGGAGTCACATTTTCAACAGCGCTGATAAGAAAGGCGTAAGGCATCTTTATGTTCAGTGCATGAGCCACATCTATGGTATACTGTAGTATCTTAACCTTCTGATCAAGGTCAGGGAGTATAATCACAGCAACATCAGCAACCACAAGGAGTTTCGGGTATGCTGGCACTTCAACAACCGTCACGTGGGATAAAACCCCACCCTGCGGTACCAGACCAACTTCCTTATCAAGAATCGCTCTCATATAATCAGCTGTATTCACAAGCCCTTTCATCAGAATGTCGCCTTCTCCATCTTTTACCATCTTAACGGCAAGTTTCAGGGCCTTCTTCGTATCCCTTTCGTCAATTATCTCAAATATTTTGGGATTTATTCCATGCTCTTCTGCAACCTGGGATATCTTTTCACTGTCTCCAACCATAGTAACGTTAACAAGGCCCTCGTTTTTTGCTCTGGAAACGGCCTCAATAGTGTGCGGATCCTCTCCACATGCAACCACAAGTTTCATTGTCGGCATGCCCTTTACTGCTTCCACAAGTTGTTCAAGCCTTGTAATCATTTCTATACCTCCTCAAAAAACTCATCTTCTTTAATTATTTCCTTCTCATAAATCTTTGCTTCCTCTTCACCCCTTAAAACTCTGAGAGCACCCTCTGCCAGAGCCTTCATTTCGTCACCACCGGGATACACATGGACAGGGGCAATGAATTTTACTCTGCGCTCAACCCAGGAAACAAATTCCCTGTAATATGCAAGACCACCAGTTAGTACAATCGCATCAACCTCTCCCTCCAGAACCACAGCACTCATCCCTATCCACTTTGAAACATTATAGGCCATGGCCTCCATAACGAATTTCGCTTTTTTGTCGCCGCTTTCTACCATCTGTTCCACCTGGCGCATGTCGTTGGTCCCCAGATACGCTATCACACCACCTTTGCCAGCAAGCAACTTCTTAATTTCATCCTTGGTATATTTTCCAGAGAAACAAACTTCCACCAGTTGCCACGCCGGAAGGCTACCGGCTCTCTCAGGCGCCATGGGTCCATCACCATTTAAGGCGTTGTTCACATCAACGATTTTTCCTCTTTTATGGGCACCAATACTTATTCCTCCACCCAGATGAACAACTATCAGATTCGCATCTTCGTATCTTTTCCCCAGGTCCTTGGAGGCGAGCCTTGCAATTCTTTTCTGATTAAGAGCATGAAGTATACTCTTTCTTCTAATGAATGGTAATCCTGTTACTTTAGCGATAGGTTCCATTTCGTCCACCACGACAGGATCCACAATAAAAGCAGGCAAATTCAACGGCCTCGCAATGGCATCAGCAATTAAGGCTCCGAGGTTTGAGGCATGCTCTCCATTGACTCCTGCTCTGAGGTCATCTAACATACTTTCGGTAATTCTGTAGGTGCCGCTGGGTATAGGCCTTAGCAAACCTCCCCTTCCTACCACTGCTGAAAAATTCTCTACTTTTTCGCCTCTTTGTGCAATTTCCATCAAAATGATGTTCTTTCTAAAATCGTACTGGTCGATAATTCTTTGAAATTTTGAAATCTCCTCTGCTGGATGGGAAATGTTGACGGAAAACAACGGCTCTTCATTCTTAAAAACTGCAATTTTCGTTGATGTTGAGCCTGGATTTATAACAAGAATTTTATAATCCATAATTACCCCCTATTTTCAAATTTTCGTTCAAAATAACCCTTCCAGTAAGATTCCAAAAAATGACGAATTTTATCTCTTACAAACCTATACGTGGTAATGGGCCCACCAATGGGATCCTCAATGTCTGATGCGCCGGGGTCCATTAATCTACCCTTATGTCTGAATTTCTCGGGAATCCAGTTCAAGTGCTCCTTTGTCATTGCTATGATAATGTCTGCTATCTCCATTTCATACCCTGTCAGTATCTGTGGTCGATGTGAAAAATCAAAAATCCCGATCTCCTTTAAAACCTCTTTTGCATAAGGGTGAATATCTGAATCCTCTGCCTGAACTATACCACGTGAAGCAAACTTCAAATTACTGATGACACCAAGTTCTTTCTTAAAAATTGCCTCCGCCATCGGACTTCTGCAAGTATTACCGGTGCAAAGGAATACCACCAGAATATTCTCCGAAGGTGAAAATTTCACTTCCCTCCCTGTGATTTTTTCAATTTCAATAAAACTGAGACTCCCTTTTCTCAAAATCAGGGGATTTTCCCCTGTTATATCAACCACCGTTGAAGGAATATCACCGGACACCCCCGGGACAATGAAATCCACAACCTTTCCAAACCTGTCTTCAACCTCCAGGCTGTCTCTAAAGGGCGGCTCCCCCGAGATGTTTGCGCTGGTAGAAGCCAGGGGTTCATTTAAAAGTGAAAGCACCTCCAGTAAAAGCTCTTCGTTGGGAATTCTAATACCAATTTTGTTATCTTTCGAAACGCAAAGCCGAGGAGCTTCCAGGGACGCATAGCCTACGACAGTTAGTGGGCCCGGCCAGAAAGATCTCATTAATTTCTCACCATATTCTGAAACATCCCTCAAAAGGGTCAATGCCATCTCAACATCCTTTACAAAGCAAGGCAGAGTTTTTAATTTCTCCCTTTTCTTTATTTCAAAAATCTTGTTCACAGCATGTTCTGAAAACGCCCTTCCTATGAGTCCAAAAACTGTTTCCGTTGGACATGCTACAACTCCGTTCTTCTTCAGGACATCAATAACGGTTCCGACAATTTCTCTCATATTCTAAAAAGAAAAACTAAAACCCCAGATAAATGGAGGGTATCTATCTACAGGAAAAACCACTTCCATATTCGCACCTTTAAACAATGACCTGAATGCAAAGTTGCGAAAAGAGATCCCGAGTGCAAAAGCCCAGAAGTTTCTGAAATCGGATACCGCTGAATAATCGATGCTTGCTGGATTACCACGGTAGTCAGGGGCATGATGCAGCAAAAGCCCGGAGTAGAAGGAGGTATAGGAGGAAAGACGAACTGAGCCAAGAAGGTCAAAATTCCAGGAAAAGCCTTCAGCAAGAAAATTGTAAGCAAACCCACCATTTATGGCTGCACTGAAGGGGTAATAATACAGAAATCTCAATTTTACCTGAGATCCAAGCCCTTCGGACAAATCAAACTTCACTCCAAAATCTACTTCATCACTCGCTCCAAAAGTCACCATTGCGCCCAGATTTGGCCTCGCGTAAAAGGTCCCCAAACTCCTGGCACTGTTTTTATAATCTTTAGAATAGTAAAGCGGTAAATTAAAATAAAGGCTCCTTTCTATGTTCCCGGCACCGACAGGCTCAGCACTTCTGAAGGTACCCAAGAAACAACCAGTGCTGAGGATTACCGGCATTAGAAAAAGTAGTTTCTTCATTTATACCTCCCCAAAGTTCTTAAAAATCATTTCTTTACCACATTCTCTGAAGATTCTGAGAGCTAAGTCCCGAAAAGTCTTTATTACAGACCTTGAGATTATAAGTCCATTCTTATCATCGATTTCCATATATCCCTTACCTTCGAAAATTCTAAACACAATGTAATACTTTTGATTCAGGAAGGGCTCCGAGTGTATCACTCTGAAAAGAACCTCTCCGTCGAGGGAACGATAAATCTTATCGATTTTGTAAAAAAAATCCCCCTCCTTGTGCTCCAACGGGATGATCTTTCCAATCCTTTCAAGTTCACAATCAACCTCTTCTCTCACGTAAAATATAAAATTTGGCATAAAACTCTCGCAACTTCCAGATAGATCAAAAAAACTATCGTCCTGTTTCTCAATTATAAAGTAACTGATTGGTTTATTTAAACTTAGCCATTTCCTCCCATATTTTGTTAAGAAGTCACCAAAAGGAGAAACCAGAGATTCGGTGAAGGGTACGTTTAGGTTATTTAACGTTCGCCTCAGGTAATCCTTCAACAAATCCGAATCGATGGTGATGAAAAGATGGCCCTTCCGCTTCAGCCTCGAGTAGTAGACCTTGATGGAATCCACTGAAACCAGCCGTTTACTCTCCTTAGACGGCTTTTCCCAGGGGTCAGGAAAATTAATGTAGATGGCATCTATACTGTTATCAGGTGCAAAGAAGTATAGCAACGTCCTCCCGTCCCCTCGATAAAGAGCAAAATTCCGAATACCCTCCCTTTCAAGCTTCCGGTGCGCAATCAAAAAATACTTGTTTGCAACTTCTGCGCCCACCAGAAGGGCTTCTGGATATTGCCGTCTTAGATACAAAAGGAAATCACCGTTTCCAAATCCGATTTCAAATACCACATCCTTCCCTTCCATTAGGTCTTTGAGACCAGATGGCCGCAGAAGAATTGTCATAAAAGTGGAATTATTTTGAAGAAGCGCCTAACACGGATCTTCTCCCAGATCCTGTACAGTGGCTTTTCGAGGTCCAGCGAAAAGTAAATAATAAGTGGCGTCCCCTTCAAATATTTAAGGGGAACCGGGCCAAAAAATCTTGAATCAAAAGAATAATCCCTGTTGTCTCCCATAGCAAAGAAGTACCCCTGCGGAACCACCACGGGGCCGAAGTTGTCTCTTACCCTTGGTTCTTGCATAAACCTCCCAGATTCCCAGGCTTTTTGATAATCCTTTCTAATCACGTCATTAGAAAGTTCCACAAGAGGCGGAATAATTTTAGAATCTTTGTAGACCGCATATTTCTCCTTCTGAATCACTCCATTGACGTACAAAGCCTTGTCGATAATCTGTATCGTATCTCCAGGAAGCCCAATGCACCTTTTCACGTAATCCTGCTTCTTCGTAACCGGGTACAGGAAGATTACAATTTCCCTGTGTTTTGGTTTTTTGATCTGCAGGAACTTTATCCCGGTATAAGGAATTTCTAAGCCATAAGTAAACTTTAGGGCAAGGAGGAAATCTCCTGGAAGTAGTGTATCTTCCATAGAACCCGATGGAACCACATAACCTTGAATTACAAATGCTCTCAGGAGAAACACGATAAAAATTGTCCAGATTATGGATTCAACAGTTTTGCGGAATTTCCGATCTTTCACAGTTAAATTATAAATCCCCTGCAGGGCATTCCAAAATCCACTCGTACATCCGAGAATTTTCTATTAGAATATGAAAGTGCAAAACTTCAAAATCTGCGTGCTATGTTATTCTGGAGCAGGGAACACTCTATTGGTTGCAAGCTGTATAAAAGAGCAATTGCTGAAAGATGGCTACTTTGTTGACTTTGTATTTCTGAAAAAGGATACTAGAGTCCCGGACCTCCAGAAGTACGACTTTATAGTTCTCGCCAGCCCTGTCTATGCGTATCATCCTCCGAAAACGGTCGTCGAATTTGTAAATGCTCTTCCTAAAGGAGAAAAACCCTTCTATCTGCTCTTTACAAAAGGACTTATCCTTGGAAACGCAGCCCGCGAGATCTTCTTAACCCTTAAAGAGAAAGGGTATAGAGTAGCTGGCTTTTCAGACATTGTGCTCGCTGATACGCTATTTCTCCTAACCTCAAACAGAGATAGTTTGCTCGAAAGGTTGTACCTCGCGCCTAACCGTACCTTTGTTTACAAGATGAAAATCATCTACAGGTCCATAATCAAAGCGCTCCATTCTCATCGGAAAGTATACCTGCGCAAGAAAGTCTATGCCTTTCTGACAGAATTTATTGCCAGAAGATTTTACAGGATGTCCAACCAGTGGGCCAAAGAACTTTTTGCTAACGAGAAGTGCAACCTGTGTGGGGCCTGTGTGAAGGTGTGTCCGAGAAAAAACATAACAATCGTAGAGGGAAAAATAGTTTTTGGAAATGATTGCGAATTCTGTACAGCCTGCATTCACAGATGCCCAAAGGAAGCGATCAATGTAGGTGGAAAGACCAGAGGAAAGGCAAGATTCAGGATTGGAAAAGAAGCAAAATATTTCAGAAAAATTCTCTAAATAGCCAAAAAAATAAGGGACCCTTTCGGGCCCCTTATTTTTTATTAAAGATGTTCCTTATCTTCCGATAACCCTGAAGCCAGGAATGTTTTGAATTTTTACGTTCGTAATATTGGTCTGGGTAGCAGACACTGCACCCAACTGAATTGTTCCAAAGTAGTATTGCCCATTCCTAACAACCTTGAAACAGTAAACTCCGTTCGTAACGGCAATATCTCTTTTTGTCGTTATATCTTCGATGACTCCGCCCTGGGGATTCTTTCTTTCGATGTAGTTTACTCTCCATCCTGAAGTATTATTCCCAACGTTTGATTCTTCCCAGGATGTTGGAAGCAGGTCTGGCGATGCAAGGTACTGATAAAATCCGGAAGACCCAGGATATGAGTCTGTATAATAGAAATCAACGTTATCAGGGGCACCTGAGGCTGAACACCCAAAGCTCTGTGGGTTCCAGCTACCAGCAGTCCCAAGGGCAAGACCAGAATTTCCTGCCTGATCCAGCTCATAAATTATGAAATTGCTGTAGGTAAATGTAGCAGGTGCGGAAGATACGGTAACGGGAGAGGAAATCGTATCGCCTTTGTATCCGTAAAGTTTATACGTACCAACATAGCCATCAGGATCGTGAATGTATGAATATATCGTGGGAGCAATCGTGTCAGTTAATCTGAGAGTACCTCCTGCATCGACAAATTCCAGGATATAGCCATCCACTTCATTAGCTGGTGCTTCCCAGGTGAGTTTCACTTTAGTTTCCTGGTATGCCATTATATCAAAGTTTGACGGCGTAATGTCTCCAACCTCCTGTATACAGGAAGTTAAGAGCAAAAGTAGTGCAACAGGAATTAAATACAATATTCTCTTCATTTCCTCCTCCTATTTCTTAATTATTGCATCAAGGGCTTTCTTTAGCTCCCCAACTTTCTTGTCCAGATCCGCCATATGGGCTTTCATATTTTGCACATCAGCAGATACCTTTGCAAATTGTGCTGCGGTAACTCCCTGAGCCGTTGCAGTAGTTAACCCTTCAATCGTCGTGTTCAACGAATCAATCTTAGCTTGCAACGCTGTTACCTGTGCTTCCATTTCCCCAACCTTTTTCTGAAGTTCGCTTACCTGGCTGGGGCTGGCACAGCTTATGAGCATCAGCATTCCACTTAGTACTGCTATACCTAAAAGTTTTTTCATAAACAACCTCCTTCGCTATATGTTATATAGTAGACTCCAGAAAGCGAAATGTCAACATATGAAAATGCCTTAGAACAGAATCCACCGTTGCTAAGGCTTTGTCACGGTCCAAAAAGCAAGAATTCTAAATAAAATATTCAACAACTTGCCACAAATGTTAACTATAGGAGTACTTGTGTGTTCATAATAAAAAATATTTAATGCTTGTCTGGGAAGTATAAATGTTTGTATTTACTCCTTAGAAGATAAAGACCCAAATTTTAAGCGCTTTTCGTCATGCAAACTGAAAATATTACAGAAACCTAAGGAATCACTCGAACAGAATTCTACCCTAATTTTAATCTACCATTCCGAGCCCTTTTTGAAAGAATCTCCAACAACTCCTTCTCAAAATTTTCAAGTATTGTCTCCCTAACTCTTTCCCGTTCCACAAATTCTCTTCCTTTCCTCCCAATTTCTTTTGCTCGTTCAGGTGAATTTATAAGTTCACGGATAGCAAACACAAAAGCATCTAGTTGTCCCGGCTCACAAACAACAGCCAAATCCCGTTCTACAAAAAGTTTTGCCATGGAGCTTTCTCCACAATAGACTACAGGTCTCCCGGTAGCCATATACTCCCACACTTTTGAAGGCTCTGCAATCTTACTAATACCTCCAGATGTTAAAAGGGAAACGCATACTGTTGATCTCTTATAAAATTCCAGTAATTCCTCCTTAGTCACATAAGGTGAAAACGTCACATTTTTTACCCCTTTTGCTTTCTTAACAAGGAATTCCTTTTCAGGTCCATCACCAATTAGCAAAAAATCATATTCAGGGAGTTTTGCCGCTGCTTCAATTAACGTGGAAAGACCCTGCATATATCCAAATAACCCTGCATACAAAATAATTGGCCTATCTACTATCTTGTATTCATTCACCAGAGATCTGGTCTTTTCTAAGAAATCTTTTGAAACACCATTTGGAACTAACAAACTTTTGGGATTAACTTTTTCAAAGTACTGAACAATACCTTGTACTGGAGAAATAAGGAGATCTGCATTTAGACCCACTTTCTTCATTATCCAGTCAAAAAACACGGCTAATCCATAAGTTCTTCTACCCATAAATCTCAGATAAAGCCAGGTTATGTCTCTCACGTCCCATACAAAAGCCATTCTCTTAAGTTTTGCAAGAACAAAAGCCGAAGGAGCAAGTAGCATAAACGGAGTAGTGACCAATAGAAAATTTGCTTTTTGTGTATAACCACTGAAAAACACTTTTATTGCAAATACGAACTCTGCAAGTATTCTTAAAAAGAAATTATCTCTGGGAACTAAAAGTGGCTTCAAACGAATAACCTTGACATCCTTTTCATAACTTTCATATGGGGTCTTAAAATTGTATCCTTCATAAATTGCATTGAAAGGATAGTTTGGTAAAAGAGTTATTACTGTAACCCTCCATCCTTTACTTGCAAGAAATTCGGCAAAAGCTGTTGCTCTTTTTGCACCAGCGCAGGTTTCAGGGTAATAATGACTGCTCAAAATCAAAATCGATTTCTCCATGCTTCCTCCCATCCATATTCAATAAAGTTCAGAGATAAAAATTGTCTACAATCCTTTTTACCTCGCTTGAAAAAGCGATTTCAGAAAAATTATGCGCCTTCTCCATAAGTTTAGTTCTTAAATCTTTCTCCAAAAATGGGTTTCTCAAGACATAACCGATTCTCTGGACTGCATCCGAAATATCGTTATATTTCAACTCCTCCATACATACGATTTCAACTTGCCCTCCACTATTGTGGACAAAAGGCAAAACGCCGAGTCTGGCCATTTCCGCAACAGCAATTCCAAAATGCTCGTTTATTTTTCCATGAATTCCGTACTTATGTGATCCAAGCAATTGAATTAGCTGTTCTCGAGTCAATTCTGTTTCAAAAAACAACCAATCCGAATGCAATCTTGAAAGTCGAACAATTTTGTCATAATATTCAGCATCGCCAACTTTTCCTACAATATGAAGATGAACCTTAATTCCACTATCTCTCACTCTTTCGATAATTTCTATGACTTCCAGTAATCTTTTAGTAGGCTCGATTCTGCCCAAGGCTACAAAACCATTCTCCCTGCTTTCAGGGTCTAAATAGTACTTTGAAAGGTCGAATCTGGAAATAAAAACAGGTGGATAGACAACCCTGGGTTTCACCTTATAGGCTCTTTCAAAAATTGATGCTGTCCATTCTGAATTCACAATTGTCAGATTATCCAAAAGCATTGCCCTGTCAAAATTGCTTATTCTATGGCCTATTTTCTCGTAGACTTTTCTAACAAGATTCGGCTTGTGATACCATATCTTAGAATAAGTCTCCTCCTTAAGTTTTGAGTAGGAATAATCAACCAAGAAAGGGAAATGAACATATTGAATTCCGCGCTTCCCGAAATCCATCTCATTATATGTGCTGAAAAATATGTCAAAATAATCTGTAAACTTTTTACACACTTTCATCATATAGTGTTGCCTCAATACGGCTAAGCGTGCCATATCATTCCCAATTAAACGTGGAACTTTTACACGTAAAACTTTAACTTTTTGAGGGTCAATCGAAGTCCCGTAAAACTGGTTTAGACGTTCCAGAGTGACCCCAAAATCAAAAGTCAAAAGGGTAACATCATAAGTATCTTGCAAAACATAAAGAACCCAGGAACAAACAGCTTCAGTACCTCCCCATCCAAACAGAGGGTGAACAACAGCAATTTTAAGAGGAGACATCTTTATTTGAACTCCCCCAGAGTTTCGAAACGGAAAAAGATAAGAAAATAAGCATGAACCGCCATAAGCTCCCGTCAAAAAGAAACTGATCTGCGGAAAATATTAACATCATATATAAAATAAATGCCACCGACACTAACTCTTCCTTATTTATGTCAGAAGATTTTATAAATGCAACGACCTTTGTAAATATTTTCTTAATTCCCAGAAGATAAACCCAAATAGCCATTAAAAAAGGAATTACGCCAGACTCAACAAGAAGGTTAATAAGAAAGTTATGAGCAAAAGGAAGCCCAAGGGAGCCTTCGAAGTAAAAAAAGTTACCAGTACCCACAGGTGAGAAGGGATGTGCAAGAAAATAACGAAAAGAATTTCTCCAGAGTAAAAAACGCGAAAGAACCGATGTATCAAATAACAGTAATTCAGGATTCAAACGAAGTTGAAAAACAACTCGACCCAAATTATACGAAACTAATGCAAATAGAACTACCGCTAATGAGACGAGAACCAAATTATACTTCCTTTGAGTCTTCAAAATAAAGAATAGAAATACAAAAGAGGCTGCAACTGTTGAGATTAAACCATTCCTTGAACCCGTGCAAAAAATTACGAGTAATAGGATACCGGCAATTCCAAAGAACAATAAACTCACAGGGATACGTTTCCTAAACCCGAGATACAAAGAAAAAATTATTCCCATACCTGCAAGATGAGCAGGAGGATTTGCGGTGTTGAATCTACCAGCGGATCTTACCAGCCATTTCCCAGACAGAAGCATCTTTATTGAGTCTAAATTGATAACATCAGCAACCGTTAGAAGGATGATTACGATTAGAGCCGAAACGACAAACTCTTCGTACTTTTCATCGCCCCATAGTTGGAGAGAAAAGTAAAACATCACTAAAGAAAGGGCAAGGTGAAGGCTTTGAAAGAAAGCCCTTGTCGCATTTAGCGCTACAAAAACAGTTAGGAAGTTAAACACTACAAAAACTACAAGAAAAATTAGAAGTGCTCTGTATTTCGAAAATTTACGAGCTATAACGTGGTATACAAGTGCAACTAAGAGTAGAAATTCCAGAAATGTGTATATGTACAACCCATCCGGTCTCGCAAAAGAGTTATAGGACGCAAAAACATTAGGAGTTTCAACAAAGAAGCCAGAAAATCTTTTAAAAAAGGGGGTAAAAAGTATGACAGCAGAACTCATAGGGATTGAAGGTAAATAGACAAGAAATTGCAGTTTCGGATTGTCACTGGTAATTAAGCTTGCGATCAAAAAAAATGACAGAAGTGCCAATTTTAAGCCAAATTTTAAATCTCCCATAATAGCAGCAATTAAAGAAACACAAAAAAACAGTACTAACGCAAAAATGCATTTTCTACATTCGAATGAGCTTAAAAACTTACCGTATAAGCTTTTCATAAAGTTTCGAAAATTTACCTATCCTGATGTGGTTCCAACTATTTATAACACCAATAACAGCATTAAGTGTTTCAATGAAAATTGTAACGTTACCTCTCTTAATAACTTGATGTAAGTTTTGCAGAATCAAACCCAAGAGACACCATGTAAATATAAGTTTTGCATTCTTCCGGTCAAAAAAATGTTTTCTGTAGTTAAGCAGTAAATTGTAAACTACAATGTGAGACATGACCCCCTGCCTTACCCTTCCTCCTGGTGAGTGCAGATGTTTGAATTTCAATCTTGGTGACATGATAAGCCTGGGTCCAAATTTTCTATAAACCGCGTAAGAAAAGTCCTGATCTTCCCTGTGTGAGTAAGTTATCATCGTCTCGTCGAATCTAAAATAATCAATAATCTCCTTTCTCATAAGCCAAACTTGAGAACCCAAGAATTCGGCTCTCAAATCAGAAGCGGGTTGATAAGCAATCACCTTCGCGCCTGAAGGTAATACCACTTGCTTATTTTTTTCATAATGGTCAAAATAGAACATTCTTCTAATCGCATTTTGAATTTTGGGAGGCTCTTTCTGGCCCTCCTCTACCCCTGTAACAATTAAAGCATCCTGTTCCAATAATATTCTGAAACCATCTCCAGCAAAATCTGGAGGCAATTTCACATCATCATCAACCATCAATACCAGATCAAAGGAAGCGCTTCTGAGGCCGTTGTTGCGCTGTGCCGAAATACCGCGCCGCTGGCGTGGTAAAGTTACAAGTTTTATGTTAGAATCTGGATAGCTCCCTTTTAAGCTTTCAAAAGCTTCATAAGTCTCAACATCCCCCTCAACACCTGAAATGATTATCTCGGAGGGCTTCAAAGTCTGATTAAGGAGGTTAATCACGCAACGTCTCAAATCATTTCCCCTCTTATAAGTTGGAATAACAGCTGAATAATTCATAAAATTTGCCAATTCAGAAATTATGAAATCTTACTAAAAAGACCATCTTCCTTCAGCTCACCAACCATGAAAATGAGGATATTAACCAGCGTGCTTATAAAAAAGAAAAACAACACCAAAATTGTCCCTCTTGGATAGCTCTTGTAATCAGGGATCTCAGCCCATTGCATTACAGTAAAAGTAGGTGTATCTTTCTTTTCTAAGATTTTGGCTTCCTCGTATTTGGTAAATAGAAAAGTGTATACTTCCTCATGGGCTTTCATCTTAACCATCAAATCCAGATATTTCCTCGCGAGCTCAGGTATATCAGTTAACGGCACATTCAGTATTTTGGGAATTTTCGTAAATTGAGTGTCAACGGTAGGTTCGTTTGCAACCACTCTCAACTGCTTCTCATAAGCCTTTAACTCATTTAACTTCAAACTTAGTATGGGGCTTTCTGAAGGGTAAATCTCCCTATAATAGTCGTATTCCGCTTTGCTTGTTAGATACCCCTTAAAAATTTCATAATAAGAAGTCACCCACTCTTTATATTCATCTTCCGGAAAAACAGTCCCGTATTTTTTCTGAAAGTTTTGAAGTGAATCCCTTAGAGCACTTAACAACTGTTCTTCTTCTTTTAGCCTGAGGTCGAGAAATTCCCTCAAGGCTCGCCCTTTTGTCATAACAGTTTGTTTGTTAAAACGATCTAATTCTCTCACAACTAAATTCACAAGGTCAGTAGCAAATTTTTTGTCCTTGTCTTCATAAGAGATTTCTACAATTCCTTCAGTATACGACTTAACTTCAATTCCTTTTATTAGCTTCCTGTAAGTCCTAATATAACTTTTCGTTTTGAACCTTTCCTTCAAATTCAATGAGTCGATAACCGGGTAGAGTACTGCTCTTGACTGAATGATTCTCGCAAAAATATCCGATGTGGAGACCATTAATCCCAGCAAAGGGTTTATGTTAGCAAGGGATGAGCCTATAGTCATCATCAATTCTGGTTCCAAACTCGGCATAATTTCAGCTGTTGCTTGGTACTTCCTCGGTAATGTAATGAAAAGTATGATAGCTATCACGAAACCCGCAAGATATACACCCAAAAAAATCTTAAAATACCTTTTAAAAAGGGAAATAAAATTTTTCATATTTTAATTATAAACTACTTGAATAACTCGTTCAAAAACAATTTATTGCCAGAAAATCCAAATTTAACCAAATATGATGCACTTTTGCCATTCTAAGCGACTTATGCTGTCTGTAAGAATATCAACAGATCTAACCACAAAGATCCATTGGGCACGCACCGGATATGCAGTCTCCTTAGCTGATTATAGTGAATTTCATCTCTTCAAATTGTTTGCTCTATTACCCTGATTCCTTGAGGTACCCCTCAATGGCGTTACGAAAGCTCTTCATTATACCATTGAGTTCCTTTTGAATAACTGCTGTCGGACCATTTAAATCCTTTTCGCCCTTTAAGGTATGTAACATTCTTTTGCACAGATTTTAGGAAAATTTTCGCGACAATCCAGCTAAACTCCCAATCTTTGTGTCATTTTAATGGAAAACGTGTTCGCCATTAACGTTCTTCCTAACCACTTTCAATCCAAACATTCCTAAAAATATTAAAATTAGGAGAAATTTTTCTGAGAAAATCCTTAAAAATATGAAAAATCGAATTCTTCTAGGATAAATTCCTTCTTAAATAGCACCTTCTTTCCTTAAAACAACAATTATAGTTTTCAAAATTATTATCAAATCCAACCATAAGGACCAGTTTTCTATGTACCATCTATCAAATTCAATCCTCTCCTGAAAGCTCAGCAGACTCCTTCCTGATACTTGTGCTAAACCAGTAACTCCAGGTTTCACAGAATAATAATATCTGAGATGATCTTTATAATGCAAATCCCTCTCATCAATAGTAATTGGCCGAGGACCAACGAAGCTCATATCCCCTTTGAGTACATTAATTATTTGAGGTAATTCATCAATGGAAAACCTTCTTAATAGTTTGCCTACATTCGTTACACGAGGGTCATTCCTCAACTTTGAATTCTGCAGCCATTGTTCCTTTGCAATTAAATCTTTGTTTAATATCTCCAATAATCTCTTCTCAGCGTCTACAAACATTGTCCTGAACTTGTAGCATCGAAAGATTTTTCCGTCCTTTCCAACTCTTTCCTGCACAAAGAAAATTGGACCTTTCGAGTCCAGAACGATTAGTATTGAAACTACAGCTAAAATGGGTATGAATAAGGGCATCAAGATTAATACCACAAAAACATCTATTGCCCTTTTAACAAACATCCTTCTTTTATCAAATAACTTGTTTTCAAAGGAGAAGATATTCAATGCCTCCGTATTAAAGTAAGATTTGACTGAACCACTTGGAAGAGCAGAATTACAATCAAAGAGGCACACAAACCTGTAACTCTTAGTCAATTCTCTAAGATGAACATTTAAATTCTCGATACTGGAATCCAAAAAGACATATTCCGCTGGCTTGTCCAATACAAAACCTAAGTATTTGTTCAAAAGGATTACTTTTTTAAATTTCTTAAAAGATTCCTTCGAACCTATAAAATCACACTTTTCTACAACACCAAAATTGAAGAGCAGTACGTTCGTTAAAAAACGCAAGATCGGGAAAAAAAATATGAGAAAAAGCGGGATCATAAGAAGAACAGATCTTGACCAACCCCTCATCTCAACTATAAGAGTTAGACTGGTGATAATTATTGTAACATAAATAAACGCAGTGTTAATGAATTCTTTGAAATCATCCCAGAAAAATCTTCTTGTGGTGTAAAATCCCCTAAAAGCAAGGATCAGGACAAAAGCCAAAGGCAAACCATACAATAATGTGTAGTTTGATAATCTCTGTCCAGAAAATGGAATAGACTTAAGTACATATCCACTTGCAAACATCCTTGTATAAAAGGCAAAAAAGACCGACAGGTAAAAGCTAACTAAATCAGATGCTAATAAGGACAAAACTCTAACAAAATGAGAAACTCTCCTGTTATTTAACCTCATGATTAGTACTAAGAGAAAGCTTTATTCTAACCTCCCTTTATTTCTTTCAGCATGGGCATCTTCAGATTGTGTTTCTTTGCCGTTTCAATGGCAATTTTGTACCCAGCATCAGCGTGTCTCACAACGCCCAGTCCAACGTCATTGGTCAACACCCTTTCCAGTTTCTTATGGGAGAGTTCTGTACCATCAGCGACAATCACAGTACCCGCATGTAAAGAATAACCTATTCCCACACCTCCACCGTGGTGGAAAGATACCCATGTGGCCCCCGAGGCGGTATTCAGCAAGGCATTAAGGATGGGCCAGTCTGCTATGGCATCAGACCCATCAAGCATTGCTTCCGTCTCTCTGTATGGTGAAGCAACGGAACCCGTATCGTGATGGTCTCTTCCTATAACAATAGGGGCATGAAGTTCACCCTTTTTCACCATCTCGTTTATCGCAAGGCCAAATTCCATTCTCTCACCCTGCCCAAGCCAGCAGATTCTTGCGGGTAAGCCCTGGAAATGGACCTTTTCTTGAGCCATCTCAATCCACTTTCTCAGGTGATCATCGTACGGGAATAGTTCAAGTACTTTCTTATCGGTTTTAAATATATCTTCTGGCTCACCGGAAAGGGCTACCCACCTGAAGGGCCCCTTTCCCTCTGAAAAGAGATCTCTTATAAAGGCAGGAACATAACCTTGAATCTTAAAAGCATCCTTGACACCATTATCATAGGCAAGCCTGCGGAGATTGTTCCCATATTCAAAGGTTATCGCGCCAGATTCCTGCAGTTTCAGCATCGCCTCCACGTGGGTAGCGGCAGATTCCCCAACTCTTTTCAAATACTCCGAAGGATCTCTTTGCCTAAGCCGTGCTGCCTCTTCAACATTATAGCCCCTTGGAATATAGCCGTTAAGTGGGTCATGGGCAGCTACCTGATCCGTCAAAAGGTCTGGCACAAAACCTCTTTTAACCAGCTCTGGATGTACTTCGGCAGCATTGCCTAAAAGCCCGATGGATAACGATTTGCCCTCTTTCTTTGCCTTATCAATCGTGAGAAGGGCCTTGTCAATGTTGTCGGTCCAAGTATCCAGGTAGCCCATTTTGAGCCTTCTTTCAATGGCCCACGGGTTTACTTCCACAGCAAGCATTATTCCATCGTTCAAGGTCGCAGCAAGAGGCTGAGCGCCACCCATTTCACCTAAACCCGCTGTGAGTACAACTTTCCCCCTGAGGGATCCCCCGAAATGCTTCCTCGCTGCTGCATAAAATGTTTCATAAGTCCCTTGGAGTATACCCTGAGTGCCAATATAAATCCAGCTACCTGCAGTCATCTGCCCATACATTATCAGGCCCCTTTCTTCAAGTTCTCTGAAGTATTCCCAGTTTGCCCACTTGGGAACGAGATTCGAGTTTGCAATAAGCACTCTGGGAGCCCACTCACTGGTTTTGAAAACCGCCACCGGCTTACCTGACTGTATGAGCAATGTTTCATCAATTTCCAGCTCTTTCAGGGTTCTCACAATAGCGTCAAAACATTCCCAGCTTCTCGCCGCTCTCCCTGTTCCTCCATAGACTATTAAATGAGCAGGATCCTTCGCCACGTCAGGATCAAGGTTATTCATCAGCATTCTCATAGGAGCTTCGGTAAGCCAGGATTTACACGAAAGAATAGTACCTCTTGGTGCCCGAATTACTCTTTCAGTCATGATATCACCCCCAACACTACTTAGAGATTCTTAAATAAAATTGTACTTTGACCGGAGATTCTTCGATAAGTTCTCCTCCCTGACTATAGTTGTAAAACATTTTGCTTAACAAAATACCTATTTCCGCCGGGTCCATAATGTAACCCAAACCGACCTCGCAGCCAGGAGCATAATAGTTACCTTCAAAACTCTTTTCCAAAATGCCCCCAACTTTTAGAGTAGTCTTGTCTCTGAAGGTATTAGATATTGCAACACTTCCAAAAATATAATCCTCATAGGAATCGTTAATTCTGGAAAAGTCTAAATAACAAAGGTTCATTTCGAACTTCGCCATAGTTCTTGAAGAGGGTGAATAATACAAGAAAACTTCTCCCTTATCTGGAATTGTATATTCAGTTTCCTCTGAGAATTTAGCTCTTGCCGACAGAGAAAGGCCAACTCCCTCATTTTTCCCCCTGTAACTGAAGAAAATCTCGGGCCTTGCAGCCCGGCGCGCTGATGAAACTATATCTTCTTTATTGAGCAGACTGAGACCAGCCCCAACTCTATATTTTCCAAAACCAAAGAATGTCGCAAATCCTCCAGAGTAAATATCACCCTTTCTCTCAATTCTTACCGTATCCTCAGGAATATAACCAGAGCTATAAATTATCTTTTCATACAGATAATTGTTATCGAAGTCACCTCTGTAATACAGAAAAGTCGTAAATCTACCAAATGAAAAACCGAGATTAACTGTTGGCTTCAAAAAATAGAAGTTCCTCTTCTCGTAAGTAATTTGCCTGCCAACTGTATTATTGTAAGAGTCATATAGATACTGGTATCGAAACTCGTTTACCAGTGCCGCATTTGCCCCAACGGAAACGTAATATCTGTCAAAGGTTGCGAAGGGAAAGAAACCACTGGCAATCAGCGGGTCTCCAGAAGGGTTACTCGTGTGGAAGTTGGTCAGGGAGAAAATAAACATCAAAAAAGTTCTCATTTTTCGCTCCTTTTTGAAAAGTATTCTCTAAGTACCATTATAAAGTAAATTACAAGTCCAATGGAAATGGCAGAATCTGCTACATTGAAAACAGGCCACCTCAAGCTGGGAGAAATTCCAACATCAATGAAATCCACCACTTCCTTAAAGTGAATGCGATCTACGATATTCCCTGCAACTCCCGAGAGTATTAAGGAATATACATTTGCATTCTTTGTATGTTTTGTTTTCAGAGCATCGCGAATTAAAACCGATAAAAATACAATTGCAAGGATGCCTACGATTATGTAAGGAAAATTCTGACCAAGGGATAGACTCCACAGAGAATTTGGATTTCTCACGTGAGTAATCTTCACATAGTCACCGATCAATCGAATCTCGCTTCCATAAGGCATAAGTCTCACAACAAGATATTTTGTTACTCTGTCTAAAGCAAAAACCAGACTAAAGATTATTGCTACTTTCTTCATTACACAAGCCTGAGCCAGTTATGAAGTAAGAAATAAATCCTCCCTATGAGGAGCGAAATACGCGCCATGATGGTATAACCAAAGGATGCCCCGAAGGTTAGCATAAGAATTGTGACGCCCACTTTTGAAGAGACACCAAGAACACCCTTGTGTTCTCTTGAAAAATAGAAATACAGAATCGTAAAGATGGTGCCAAAAACAATAATGACGTTGTTCATTGTCAAAAGGACTGTTTGTCCGACGGTTTCACCACGAACAAAGAGAGGAAGGAAAGAAGCCTGTACCTGCGGAACAAGAAATCCCTGGGTGAGTCCTGTGATTCCCAATCCAGCAGCCATTCCCACTGTGAAAGCAATAGACCATCTGGAAAGCCAGGAGAGGGGCCTTATGAACCTGAGGATTATGAAGAGGGAGAGCAAAAGAGGAATCACAAGCATATATTTCTGCATACCGGCTTTTTCCTTGAAGCCGATCACCAGTTTTGGGTAGGCATCGAAGACCCACACGTAAAGCACAGTAAAGGCAGCAGAGCTACCAACATAGACGTGTTCTGCAAATTTATAAAGAGGATTATCTTTGTAAAGAAAACTTAAAATGGCCAGAGTAAAAAAAGCAGCAACCCAAGTCCAGATGATAGTTGTCATTTCTTTGCCCTCCTTAAAACAAGGAATCCAACATTTCCAATTATTATGAATGCAATAATAACAAGATGAATTACGGACTGTGGAAGCATACCAATGGAAGCTTGGCCGGAAATTCCTACGAGAGTCTCATAATCCGCTGCCCCCCTTAGTCCGCCTATCACTGAAATTACCTGATTTGCCTGCATATAAGGATAATAGTCAGGAGTCATAACTGCAGTGGTACCAAGTATTATGGGCAGGTTATAACGGGCATATCCGTACTGGATCCAGGAATCTCCGACAGCACCCGCCTCCAGGCCATAGAGGAGCTTTATCTCTTTGTAATTTCTAACCTTTCTCATCAACGGTAAAGAATCCAATGGAGTATAGGCGTAATCTCCGGAAAAAACGTTTCTAAATTCCTTTCCAAGGTTAATAATCACTGCTGCGACGCCGGGACGATAGCCAAGGAAAACGTAATCTTCTCCGTACTTTTTGTTGTATTTCTTTGCGATTTCCTCTAACGCCTGCTGACCCAAGGGAAGGCCAAGAGCCCAATGCCCGAGCATAATTACCTTCAGATTCTTTCTAAAACTATGATGAAGAAAGGTTTCCAGCATTGGTTGAAGTTCTGGCATACTGGCAGCGTCATAATCAATGGAAACCATGACAATGGAACCTTCAGGAAGGGACTCAATGTATTCATAAGCTTTTCTTACCTCAGGAAGGGGTTCGATCTTCAGAATGGCCTTAGTCAGAATAGGTACTGCAGTGGCAAGAAATACTGCGAGATAAATAATTCTCCTGTCAATTCCTGCAAGCTTTTTCAAAAAATTAACCATTTTCTCCCCCTATTTCATATAAGTTCTTTCAATTCCAAGAATAATTCTGATAGACATCGCAATTCCACCTAGAGCAATCCCGATCATAATCCCTCTTTTACCCGCCATTTGCGGAATATTCATAAGCCAATCAGCAAATTCAGGAATGTGCTTTTTGAAATAAACCCAACCGAGGGGGTAAATCAGAGCCACAAAGATCAGGGCAACCAGTATGTATATTAATTTTGTTCTGGTTTCAGTAATACCTGTAGATTCTGCATAGAAGTAGACCGCAAAAATCAGGAAAATAACACTAATTACATAGGGAGCCGCATCCTGTCCAAGGGGAACTCGACCAAGCATCACAAGCACTGCCGATACCAGCAAGAGAGCTGAGTTTATTTCCTTCGCCCTGAACGCTCTATAAGCTGCACTGGCAATAAAAAAGGAGAGGATCGCAAACATTGTAGACTGCAATGGTATGAAAATATAATTGTAGAAGTAAAGGGAAAAAGTCGACGATGGTGAGAACGGGTTGTGCTCCGGGGTCCTTAATATTTCAATGATACCCCAGGCAAGGGTGATAAAAAAACTTAAAATAAGGATCAGAGCAAAAGGCGCGTCCTTATCTTTTCTCTTAATCTTGTGGAAATTGTAGCCAAGGAGACTGTCAATCCCTAAAAGCAATGTGAATCCCGACACAATTATGAACCAGTCGTTGAAAATCTCTTCAAGATTTCCGAAGGGCTTATGTGGTATGAAGAGGGCAAGAACCAGCAAAAGGCCTGAGATAAAAGTAATGGCTAATGGCACTTCTTTTTTCATTTTAACCCCCTAAAAAATACTGAAAAAATCTGTTAATATTCGAATACCGGCTGATTCCATGAGCGCACCAATCAGAATAACCACCACCAGGATCATTTTGATGTAATCTTCACCTTTAATAGTACCCAGAGAAAGCGCGTCTCTCGAGAGGTATGCACTTGCTGCATACATTTCTTCACCAATCAAAGTGTAGTCCGTTGAGGCAATGAAGAAGGGAAGCTGCGTTACAGCTGTTGTGCCCGAAATTTGAATGGCGCCAATGGAATGTCCGGTTTCAGCAAGGATCAGGGATTCTGCATAGAAGTAGCCCTGAAGGAAAACTGCACCCGGCTTCTGGCGCATCATAATTCCGTCGACACCTGCTGCATAACCAAACTGATCTGAAGTAAGATAGTAAATATCGGACTCTTTGTAAAGATCAGGCCTTCCCGCTTCTACGAAGCCTTCTTTCACAGTCTCTTGAGCCGCTACCATCACAATGGGATCATAGCACGGCACCACAACTTCAGCGTTGTACTCTGCAGCCTTGTACGCTACCCTCTTAAGAATTGCCAGTGATGCCACCGTTGGAATATCACTAATATAGCCCAATCCCATTATATATACAATAGGTCGCCCCATTTCTGTTGACCTTCCAACAGCCTCATCGATGGCCTCAAGACCGGCAATCTTTCGGATATATAGATTTTTGTTGGTTCTTGCTCGCATTATGAAGTAAAGCAGAAATACCGTGTAAATTATCAGAATTATGAGCACCGACAATCTTTTTCCATTGAACCATTGCTGGGTACTCACTGCAGCTGAAGCCGTTTTCCCTTCTGCGATAAGGGTGTCATCGGAGTAAACTACAATTCTATAGTAATAAGGAACATTATCCTTGGCACTGTTATCGACATATACCGAATCAGGTTTGTAGAGGGTTTCAATCAGTGAATCCTGAAGGCCAGGAGCAGATGCCCTGAAAATGCCTATCCTTGACACCTTCGCTACCCACGCTGTATCCATTTCCCAGATAATGGTGATGCTTCCTCCTGCATCGTAGGGCGTATCAAAGGCCCTGACTTCAACAGGAGCCACCTGCCCGAGAAATAGAAGTAAAATCAGTTTCATGCTAACCTCCTATGTTCCTTCTCTCCAGGAGATTAAGTAGCTGCGCTGCTCCTGAGAGAGCTCATCAATTGAAATTCCAAGGGTTTTGAGTTTTAGGGCGGCAACTTTCCTGTCGAGATCCCCAGGTAAAGTATAAACCCTGGGTTCAAGGTTCCTTCCTGCCTCCTTCAGATAGACGGCAGCAAGAAGTTGATTGCTAAAAGATAAATCCATAACATCAGCGGGATGCCCCTCTGCGGCAGCAAGGTTTACAAGTCTTCCTTCCGCTATTAAGTATAACGTCTTACCGTTCTTAAGAACAATCTTTTCAAGATTATCTCGAATCGTTTCCCTTCCAGTAGAGTTTTCGTAAAGATATTGTACATCGACCTCCACATCAAAATGTCCCGCATTGCAAAGAATGCATCCATCTTTTATTACTTCAAAATGCTCCTTAGTAACCACTGCTTTGCACCCTGTCGCTGTAACTATTACATCGGCCTCTTTAACCGCTTCTATCATAGGCTTTACAATAAATCCGTCCTCGTGCGCTTCCAGAGCTCTAATGGGATCTATTTCTGTCACAATAACTCTCGCACCCATACCCCTGGCTCTGGAAGTAATTCCTTTCCCACACCAGCCATAACCCGCAACCACTACGGTTGAATTCGACAGCAAGATATTCGTTGCCCTCAAAATACCGTCAATGGTGGATTGACCGGTACCGTAGCGGTTGTCAAACATATGCTTTGTCATGGACTCGTTGACAGCCACAACCGGAAACTTCAACACACCTTCTCTCTCCATAGCTCTTAACCTGACTACTCCTGTAGTTGTTTCCTCAGTTCCTCCTATTATAGATTCCCAGTATCCACCCTCATGAACCAGTTTTGTAAGGTCTCCGCCGTCATCAAGAATTATCTGGGGCGAGCGAGAAGCTACAGCTTTCAGATTATCATAGTAATCCTTTTTGCTCTCTCCGTGAACAGCAAAAACACTAATCCCAAAATCCACTACAAGGGATGCAGCAATTTCGTCTTTCGTAGACAATGGATTTGAAGGGGAAAGAAAAACTTCTGCTCCAAGTCTTCTCAGAGCAACGCACAATACCGCAGTTTCGGGAGTTACGTGAAGGCATGCTGAAATTGTAAAACCTTTCAGGGGTTTCTGAGGCTCCAGTTCACCGGAGATCTGATTCAGGACCGGCATCCGGAAGGAAGCCCATTCAATTTTTTTTCTACCTTCTTGAGCCAGTCCAGGGTCTTTTATCCGAAAATCACCCATTAATTATCTCCAGGAGGTCTTTGGCCGTATCGGTGAGTTCCCAGGTAAAACCTTCCTCCTCACGTCCAAAATGTCCATACACTGAAGTTCTATAATATATCGGCTTCAATAGGTCAAGTTGCTCGATAATCCCCCTGGGGGTTAAATTGAACATCTTTTTTATAGCCCTTGCAATTTGATCTTCATTGAACCTCGAAGTTCCAAAAGTTTCAACATAAATTGCCACTGGGTCTGCCACTCCAATTGCATAAGCAAGTTGGACCTCCACCCTCCTGGCAATACCTGCCCTTACAATGTTTTTTGCAATGTATCTTGCCATGTAAGCTGCCGACCTATCGACTTTGGTTGGGTCCTTACCTGAAAAGCACCCCCCACCGTGTCTTGCAAATCCACCGTACGTGTCCACCATAATTTTTCTGCCTGTTACTCCTGTATCAGCAACGGGGCCGCCCTGAACAAACTTTCCGGTAGGGTTTATATGGCACTTCATTTCCTTTCCTCTTAATTCTTCAGGAATTATATGATCTATCACCAGTTCCCGGATATCTTCCCTGAGTCTTTCTACCTTCACTTCTTCGTCGTGCTGTGCAGAAAGAACAACGCTCGTAACTTTAACAGGCTTCCCTGTATTATCGTATTCTACAGTAACCTGAGATTTCCCGTCGGGCCTCAAATAAGGAATAATGCCGTTCTCTCTTACCTCTGTGAGCCTCCGTACCAGTTTGTGAGCGAGAATTATAGGAAGAGGCATAAGCTCAGGAGTTTCATCAGTGGCGTACCCAAACATCAGCCCCTGGTCTCCCGCACCCCCTACGTTAACGCCCATGGCAATATCAGGAGATTGCTCCTGAATAGAAGTGATGACGGCCACGGATTGATAATCAAAACCGTACTCAGGCCTTACATATCCAGCCTGACGGATTACCTGCCTCACGACCTCGGGTATATCCACGTATGTTCTGGTGGTGAGCTCACCTGCCACCATAACAAGACCACGGGTGGTAAGAGTCTCAATAGCAACGCGGCCATCTTTATCATCCTTAAGAACTGCATCAAGAACTGCATCAGAAACCTGATCACATATCTTATCAGGGTGTCCTTTCGTAACGGATTCTGAAGTAAAAAACTTCCCCATTTCTACCTCCTCTTAGAATTTTATCTTAAGCCCCAGGTACGGAGCCCCCTCTGCTTCCCTATACCCTTTTCTATCCAGCGGACGAAATCCAACATATATAAGACCTTCGTTGGCATACCCCGCCACAACAACTCCTATATTAGCCTCAATTTCAGGTGTTAAATTATAGTCCAAAGTACAGCCACTGTAAATGCTTACATCGAAAAAGGGCATAATTTTGTTACCCAGGGGAAAAGTGTAGTGAAATTTCGCGAGGAAATCATATTGATTCGGATTTCCCACCGTAAGCCAGGAAATATCTGGATGTCTTAAATAAAACCCTATTTCGAACCTGTAAAGCAAAAGACCTGGTAAGAACTTCTTTTTCAACTGTTGATTACTGTACACAAGTTTGAGTTTATTCCAGTACAAATTTTTATCTACAAAGGTGTCAATCTTATGATAACATGTATGATCAAGAAAAACTCCGTACCATCTGTCCTTGTGTTCTTTTTTGAAACCTGTACCCAGTAAGTAATCGGCTTCTTGAGGATCCAGCTGGATCAGACCCACGTCCCTACCCATCCAGATATTTTCGAAGCCGAATACTACATTTTTTACTCCATGTAGTTCAAAAATCTCAGATTCAATCTCTATTTTCCCAAGGGCGCTCCTTCTCTTGAGGTGTCCCCCATATTTCCTTAACTCACCATAACCCTGTGTAGAAAACAGGAAGTTAAACTCTGAGAAAACAAAAACTGATAAGATAACGCCGATCATTCAAGTACCTCCAGTATTTGATCCCTTGAAAATGGAGTCAACTTTCTCCTTCTTCCACCTTCTTCGAGAATTATTCCCGAATCCCTGGAAGTGACCTCCCCAATTATCCTCGCCGGGATACCGTCCTTTTCAAAGTCCCTGCAGATTCTCTCTGCTTCCTCTGGCTCTGCGAAGGCAATGATAGAACCAGACGAAATAAGGCCAAGAGGATCAATCCTATAATATTCACACAGTTTTCTGGTCTCTTCATAAACAATGATTCTATCAGAGTGAATGATACCACCAAGTCCAGCGGCAATGAGCGCTTCGTATAAAGCAGTTAGAATACCTCCTTCTGTCGGATCATGAAGGTTCTTGACATCATATTCCGTTAGCAATCGAAGCCCAACGTCGTAAAGGCAAATACCGGGATTAACCAGAAAATTCTTGCAGTTGCTCGCAAAATCAAAACCAAAATTGTCCAGAAGCTCCTGGAATTTTCCCCTTGCAATTATGCAGGTCCCTTCAATGGCAACACCCTTAATCTGACAGATAAAATGCCCTGGCTTCACTTTTAAAGGAGAAACCTCCCTGACAACCCTACCCATTATAAATCCTGAGAGGATTGTATCCTTGAGTCCTGGGGTCACTTCAGTATGCCCTGTGATAACGCACAGTTGGAAGGCCTTTGAAAAACGCGAAATTTCATCAAAGGTTCTAATTACATCCTCTTCTTTCACTCCCTCATGAAATAGAACATTTATGCCAAAAAATTCAGGCCTTGCGCCCATTGAAATCAAATCATTGATATTACAGGCAAAGAGATAGTAAACATTGTCAACGGAGGTAAAGGTTATGGGATCTGAAGAAACTGCCACCATTTCATCATTGATGCTGATAATAGCACCATCTACACCATAGGCAGGGCCCACCAGAAGATGGGGACTTTTGCAGTTCAGCTTTTTCAGAACCTGTTCCAGGAGTTCCGGGGCAACCTTACCGGGCTTCAACGGCATGTTAATAATTATATTGCAAATCATTGATTAATTGAATCTGTTCCATGAAAATAGATTTATAATGAGATGGCAGTTCAAGAATCAGGAAATCCCAGTCGCCTGGTATGATTTTCCAAGAATCATTTCCATAATCCTCTCCACTCGAAAAATTACTCCAGAAGGTTCGAAAGAGTTCCTCCATTCCGAAAAGATGCCCCTTTATGACCCCTTTATGATGAGAAGCATGGAGAGAATTGTCGACCGTCTTGTAACTGCACTGGAGCGCAGAGAGAAGATTCTCATCCACGGAGACTACGATGTAGACGGAATTAGTGGTACGGCACTTCTCTTTAGAACCCTGGATCGCCTTGGTTTTGTGGTAGATCACTATATTCCACACCGGGCACTGGAGGGCTACGGCCTTTCTCCAAAGGCAATAGAAAAAGCCCAGAGAGAAGGATTCAAAATAATACTCACTGTTGATACTGGAATATCAGCCCTTCAGGGTGCTTATGAAGCAAAGTTTAAAGGAATTGACCTCATTATCACAGATCACCATGAACCCCAGAAACTTGCAGAAAAGCGAACGGAAGATTTGTACTACGATGAATTCGAAACCCATGGTCCAGAGGAATATTTTAACAAAGGAAAGAAGGGAGAAAGAATAATACTGCCTGACGCCTTTGCTATTTTAAACCCAAAAATTGAAACCTACCCCGACCAGAACCTTGCAGGGGTGGGGGTTGCATATAAACTGATGGAAGGCCTCTATAAGGTTCTGGACGAAGGAATTGAAAATCTGGAAAAAGACCTTGACCTTGTAGCCCTCGGAACAGTGGGCGACATGGTTCCACTTTTGAAAGAAAACCGAATCCTCGTTAAGCGTGGGCTTGACACCCTAACAAACTCTGAAAAGCCGGGAATTAGAGCATTAAAGGAAATTTCAGGAATTTCTAATGGTGATATAAACCCTTATCACATTTCTTTCGTGCTAGCTCCGAGGATAAACGCCGCTGGTAGAATTTCCCATGCAAACGATTCCCTTGAATTGCTGCTGACAGAAGAAGAAGATGTAGCAAGGGAACTGGCGGAACACCTGCAAAGACTCAACAACAGAAGAAAAGAAGAGGAGAAACGTATTCTTGATGAGGCCTTGAATGAAGTCTCAAAGTTGAATCTTTCAGAAAACTATATCCTCGTTCTCCACTCTGAAAATTGGAACTTTGGCGTGATTGGAATTGTAGCGTCAAAACTCGTGCAGGAATTCCGAAGGCCTACTATCCTGATTACCTTCGAACAGGAGGTGGGTAGGGGGTCTTGCAGGAGCATAGAAGAGTTCGATATTCACGGAACCCTGTCTAAATTTTCGAACCTCCTGGAGGGCTTCGGCGGGCACAAGCTTGCCTGCGGACTTAGGATAAAGAAAGAAAACTTAGATAGGTTCAAAAGTGAATTAAACGAATACGCAAAAAAACTACTTTCGGGGATTGAATTGGAACCCGCACTGGAAATAGATGGAGAAATAAGTTTTGACGATCTTGAAGAAAAATTTACAGACTTTTATAAATACCTGAAACCCTTTGGAATTGGAAACCCTGAGCCGGTTTTTGCCATGAAGAATGTCACCATCGACAAATCAAGTATCAAAATCTTTAAGGATAAGCATATTTCCTTCATGATCCCGGCCCCAAGGGGCGAGATTAGATGCATCTTCTTTGATGGCCATGGATACTTGAAAACTCTTAGCGAAGCAAATAAAATAGATATTGCCTTCTCTTTCATCGTTAAAGAAGACTATTCCTTTGAATTGAAGATAATTGACTTGAAGTTTTCGCGATGAGCATTAAGGTTGGGGTCTGCGGATTCCCTGCCTCTCTCGAAAAACTGAATGAACTGCTTGACGTGATAGAAGTTCAAAAAACCTTCTATACGATTCCTGGGACAAAAGCTGTTGAAAACTGGAAAAAGAAGGCTCCAAAGGTAATATGGTCAGTTAAAGCAAATCAGATAATTACACACTCGATTTCAAGCCCAACTTATAGAAAATGTAATCTAAAACTTACAGAGGAAGAAAGGACTATGGCTGGCGAGTTCAAACTCAACGAACTCACAATGAAAATCTACCAAAACATATTAGAAATTGGCCTGACCCTTGATGCACGTTTTATCCTCTTTCAAACTCCTTTGAGCTTCAAAATGACAAAAGAAAATGTTGAAAGAATCTACAAGTTTTTCGAAACTGTTAAGAGGCCCCCTGGTATAAAGTTTCTCCTGGAACCACGGGGCTGGGGCGGTGACACTTTGAAGAAACTGCTGGAAGAGCTCTCTCTAATACATGTGGTCGATCCATTTAAAGAGAAGAAGGTGTACGGAGACATTACGTATTACAGACTGCATGGAGTTGGTGGGTACAGGTACTCTTACAGCGAAGGTGAGCTATTTAACCTGAAAGAAATAGCAGAAGATAACTCCTACATATTGTTTAATAACACTGATATGTTGAATAACGCCGTCGCCTTGAGAAAGTTACTACTGAGCAGCTACTAATTCCGGATACACTGAAACAAAAGTTCTATTTTTCCTCTTCTCAAACTTGACGAAGCCATCCACTAGTGCGTAAATTGTATAATCTGAGCCGAGTCCGACATTGAAACCCGGATGAAATTGCGTTCCACGTTGCCGCACTATTATGTTTCCTGCCTTTACGAACTGCCCCCCGTAGTTTTTAACGCCAAGTCTTTTAGGAATCGAATCCCTTCCATTCCTAGATGAACCCATTCCCTTTTTGTGTGCCATAGTAGCCTCCTTAAGTTGTAGAATTCTATTGCCTTGCTTTCGTATTTTCAAATGTTAAGAAAATATGCTGTTGTTTTTTCACTATTATTCCTTTAAAATTTCTCAACTTTTAAAGGAGGTTTGATATGCCTGCGCCGAAAAGAAAACATTCAAGGGCTCGTTCAAGGAAGAGAAGGACTCATTACAAAATTAAGGTAAAAGAGGTTACAACATGTCCAAACTGCGGCCAGCCGATAACGCCTCATACCGTGTGTCCACACTGCGGGTATTATAAGGGTAAACCTGTAATGGTAGTAAAGACAAAAGCTGAATGATTTCCCTTCCGATGAAGTTAAAGCCGTATTTCTCAGATTGATGCTTTATCCAGAACTATAAAAAAAGGGCCCCCGAAAGGGGGCCCCTTTT
>DIJZ01000026.1 GCA_002421425.1 Caldifarciminota bacterium UBA5631 | reverse complement strand
AAAAGGCAAAGGTGAAAGAACTCGAAATCCAGATAGAATGAGAACTTCAATGACAAAGGGGCCCCTATCCGGGGCCCCTTTGTTTCACTCCCACTTGACTTCTACTTTTTTCCCCTGCATCCTTTTAAAGTAATCCTCAATCTTTTCTTTTAGATCTTTTGAGATTTTGCGTTCCAGCGGAAAGACTGCACTCCTATCAAGTCTTTCAACTGCGTTAAGGGCCATATTTAGCACCGACTTCAAACCCGAAGGGGATGTGAATTTCAACTTATCCGAATGTGAATGGATATAGAAGGAACCTTTTCCACCAAATCTTGCAAGGTTTATCGAAGGTACACCATAAAGGGCAAAGGGCATCGAGTCGCTGGAGTAAATGTCAAGTTTTGTCTTGAAAGGAATATCCTTCTCCTTAGCAAGGAATGATATAAAATTTAGAGTATCTCTCTCAGCGATGCACATTGCGGAGTTCTCACCAAGGGGATCGCCAGCCACATCAATATTTATGACCATTTGAATCTTTTTAAGTTCATCTTTGATGTTTTCCACATATGCCTGGCTTCCGAGAAGACCGAGTTCTTCTCCTGAGAACCAGACAAATCTCAGCGTTCTTGACGGCCTCTTTATACTGAAATATTTTGCCAGCGCCACGAGAATTGCACTACCGCCGCCGTTGTCCGTTGCTCCAGGAGAAATGGCAACAGAATCATAGTGTCCGCACAAAAGTATTATTTCTTCAGGAACCTTCTCCCCCTTTATTTCAGTAATCAGGTTCACTGATGAACCCTTAAAGAATTCCGTGGCGCCTTCCATCTCAATTTCTTTTCCTTCGTTTTCTTTTATCCTGAGTCCACTTTCATAATCTACTATCAGGGCAGGAATTACCTTACCTTCACTCACGAATCTCTGAGAAATAGAAGAAAATGCGAATCCTTTTTCCGGAGGCGAAATGCTCACGATTCCTTTCACACCTTTCTCCAGGAGTTTTTCGTAAGATGAACCTCTCACTCCACCGTAGGTCACTACAATTTTTTCCCTTACCTTCCTGCCAGCAAAATCCACATCTTCAACGTACACCGTTGATCCCTTCAGCTTGAAAGGCTTTGAATTTCCATAAGGTATTGCTTTGAGATTCTTTCCATTCAGCCGAATTCGTCCGTTTCCTGGTTTAAAGGTCCACAATTCAAAGGATTCTTCTTTTACCGGAAGATCCATTCCTCGAAGGTGTGTTACAATTATGTCCCGAGCCCTTTCTTCGCCATCGCTTCCCGCAAGCCTCGGGAAAGACAACTCCTTTAAAATGTTAAATGCAAATCTTGAAAAGTCTCTCATAGCCGAATTATAAGGGCAGTAAAATGTCTGCGCATTGATAGGGAGTTAATTTTGCGGGATAATAAAAAAAATTTGAGGGGCGGGCCGAAGGCCCGCCCCCAAACAATCCTCCCTCAAGAGGATTTATTTTGTCAGAATTATCTTATTCGTAAAGCTCTTCTTCGGAGTCACCATCTTGACAATGTAGACACCAGAGCCAAGTTTCGTACCCCTATCATCCGTGCCGCTCCATTTAACTGTATAGTATCCTGCATCCTTGGAACCCTTAACCAGTGTAGCAACCCTCTGCCCCGCGACCGAGTAAATCGCTATTTCAACGTCACTTCTTTCAGGAAGAGCATAAGCAAATTCGACACCCCTTGCTCCAACATTAGAACCTTTTATATTAAAGGCGTACATAGCTGGCAATTGATCTCTGACCGGGGTAACGAGGAAGGAAATGTACCCAGTTTCAGGGAATCTCGAAGGATTATGCCACCCTGAATTATCAAGGGCTACGAAGTAGAGGTCTACGTTGTCACCAACGTTAAGGCCTGGTATAGTGTAGAAGTACGTTGAACCGACCACACTATCATGCATTGCAAAGGCAAAATTTGCACCATTAATGGAGTAGTAGAGAGTATCATGGTAGACTCCCGATGGATCTGTAATCACAATGCTGGCCCAGATGTTATTCACACCACCAGTGTCATATTCAAAGGAAACAAACTCGGGCCCTACAATGTCTGTAGTTATAGAAACCTCATTGGAATAAGTCATCGTGTCAGGATCCACGTAATCCATTCTCACAACATAGAAGTACTGGGTGACATCATTTATATCGTAGTCTGTGTAAATAACATCAGATGCTACTCCTATAGAGTCGTATGGACCACCGGATACTGTTGACCTGAGAATTGTGTATTTTTCAATGTTCTTTGAGTTTTGAGTTCTCTCTTCCTTAGCCACCGCCGTGGGAACTTCAAACTTCACAAGTTTTGGATTCTTACTGAGTTTTGGAGACTTTGTACCAGAAGCATAAGCTTTGCTCTGAGGATAGTATGTTACTGCGCTTCTTATGATCCAGTCATAGCCAACCCAGTACCAATCTCCGCTTGCGGCTTCGTAGTAGAGACTTCTGTTTGTATTTCCGCCAGCATCACAAAGCGGATAGGGCTGGTCAGCAACCGTCCATTCAAAGCCAATGTGATACTCTCCGTTCACCATTAGGTTCCTGGATCTGAGGTCGAGACGGAAGACCTGTGGATACAGAGAAGGAGTGACCAGAGTATCAAAGATTACATTTCCAGGAATTCCATTATTATCCTCGTAAATCCTCAAGTGTAGCTGACCCGCTGTACCGTAGAACTGCGCAACAACACTATCGATTCTTGCAGGAGTATACTGCGGTGTGAATCTAACGGAAACAATATCCCCAGGATAAAGTCCAGTGAAGTAATATGTAGCACCGCCATCGTACGCGAGACTCTGCCTCGGCCTTGCCCAGGAAAGCCTGACCCCAGGGTCTGGGTCTCTGACACCGGTAATTGCGGGAGTCCCGGGATTGTATGCAATAAGCTTCCACCAGGCACCCTGCGTCATCCAAGAGTTTCCACTGGCGTCTTCAACATATATGTAGCCATCGTAAACTGTTCCAGCAGCAGCTCCGGGAATCTCCACTGTTATAGTATCTACACCGGGCGCAAAGTCATCCTCGAATTCAGCAACTATCTGGTCGTTAGCCACTACAAAGGCATAAACGTAGAATGGTGAAACGTCTCCAACTGCGAATACGACTGTATCAGGTCCCGTATTGTAGGTGTTGTGGACGTCTCGTATCATATTAACCATTGGTGGGGTCACATCGGGCTGATAAGTCACAGAAAAGTCGTCAATGTACCACCAGTACTCATCCCTTGCACCATAATGGAAGGCAATGCGGAAGTAATTATCACCATTTGCATATGCGTTATTGACGTAGGAGGTTATGTCAATGTACCTGAAACCACTATCATCCACATTAGAATACCTTGTTAGCACGATCCATGTATCACCATCGTCAAAGGAAATCAACACCCGTCCGGAGTCTAAGGTTGAGGTTGAATAATCATTATACCAATGCCAGTAGTTTAGCGTATAAGTTCCATACCCCATTATCTGGAGCCTTGGTGAAATGAGCCAGTCATTCTGATTTTCTATCGGTGAATAGTAAACCCTTGCCACGGTTCTCGCAGGGGTAGTTACCACATACCTGTGCCAGTCGTTGGTGTTGACAGCAGGAGCTGCCTCATCACCGCCGTCAATGATTCTCCAACCGCCATAAGGAGGATTGGTGGAGTTGGTCCAGTCTTCATCAAAGTTCTCAGCATAAGGTAGTTCTTGAGCATAGGGCCAAGCATGAATCGTTGTTGAAATGGTATCATTGTCAGGATTGGCATCTCCAGTGAGTTTTACGCCTGCGTAGACAGTGAGTAAGCCTGTGTCCGGAGGTACAAGGGGAGTCGTAAAGGTGTATGGTTGTGCAACCCCCCCAGGTAAATTGCCTGTCCAGGTTTCCCAGGTGGTGTCTACACCACCAAGGGTGTAGAAAAGATTAATACTGGTAATCGGATCAATGCCAGAGTTCTTAAATACAATCGATACTGGCGAAACTTCACCCTGGATTACTGGCTTAGGAATGGAAATTGTAAGAACCTCTGCCTCATTGGCAGGTGCGGTGGGCTGGGTTACGAAGACTCTTACTGAATCAATATACATATTGTTTCCGTAGCCACTCTTCGCCCTTAAAGCCACATAAAGTGGTGTGCCTCCCGCAAAATCTCCTATTTCCACCTGATGCGGCGTCCAGGTAGGCGTTGTAGCAGCCGCATCATATCGCTGGAAGCCTGCAAGAGTAAAGTAGTTAACACCATCAAGGGAGTATTCCACATATATTGAGTCATAAGAGGTGGAGTATCCGTTATCGTGTATCATATAGAATTTCAATATCACTTTCTTTGCCGTAGGTCCGATCTCTACAGGCGCAATTAACCTTGCACCAGAACCAGATGCAGCACTGTAAGATCTATAACCCGCCATGGCGGGTAAATCGAGGGGTGAACAAGTTGGATAAACTCCGCTCGTAAATCTCTCCCATCTGTAAGAACCGCTTAATATCACGTTGCTCCATCCAATAGGCGGGAAAGTAGCATCAGAGAAAGAAGATGCGGCGACGGTGGAGTCGTCCCATACTTCAATGTAGAACTTCGAAGAAGCATTGTTGTTCACATTATCATCCGCAGCAAGGGATAAAAATAGGGTATCAATTCCCAGTTGTCCCGGCATCTGAACGGGAACGTTTACTATTGCGTACTCACCCGGACTCAGAGTTACCGGAGCGGTGTAGGAACCTGTACCTGCCCAGTTTTGGAAATTGTAGTTGAAGGTAACACTGGTGACAGGATTGGCACCGGAGTTAACCACTACTGTTTTAACGGTGTCGTAAACACCCTGTTTAAGAAGCGGGAGTGTCCTCAGGCCCTCGAGCAACGAAACATCGTTTCCAAACAGTCTCTGTTCTACCTCAACAACATGACCTCCACAGGTCATTACAAGTTCATTTCCGGGTCTCCACCTATTTACATTGGCTATCTTAACACCGTAGTCCGCAGCAGCAGCAATCTTAGGAAGCAATCCTGCCCACGCCCTACCAAAAGGAGAATAGGCAAACCACAGAGAATAGTTAGTAGCACCTGTACCCGTATTAGTTACAACCACTTCAGGTCCAGGAATTTCTGCAAGAAAATCGCCTATTTCAATATCATTGTATCCAGCGGTTCCCCAGGTTGTATACAGTGTCCAGGCGGTTCCAGAGAAAGTAGTACCCGTGTAATACCAAACAGAAAGCTGGTAAGATGTAGAACCATGGACAATGCAAATTTCGGGGCCTGGAGTCACAGGATTAATATCGGCAACTGCAATATCATTCACACTGGTAAGTCCTGTGGTTAAAACCGATGCTTGCCAACCTGTTCCATCGAAATATGCCAGAGCAAAGTCTGATCCACCCCCGGTGTAAACTTCGTTTCCGGGGAGGTCAGGTACCACATCTGCTATGGCTACAGCTCTGTATCTCTGCGTTCTCCCAGCGAAGGTGACCCTCACTGTATCAAAGGAGGTTCCGTTCCATTTGGCAATCATAAAAGCAGAGAGGGTAGCATTTGCCAGATTGAACAGAATGTCGCGCGCAACACCGTCATTATCGGCATCACCGATGGTAATGTTATTTATATAATCTCCAGAACCAACACCGATACTGTCCCTGATTACCCAGTTTCCAGCTGTAGCATCCCACTCAAACCACCTGAGCCAGCACTTGCCAGCTACTGCAGCATTGTCACCCGTTAAAATGTCGGTATATTCATCTCCATCCACATCGCCAATGTACACTGCATGCTCTGTAGCGCCGGAGGGAAAAGAATAAGGTGTTTCTATTCTGAACATCCTTGTACCAAATCCAACACTTGTGGTGTCAGTGGCAATTATCAGATACCTATTTCCACCACTCTGAACAGATACAACTCTGATCGTATCATCAGTAAGCCCTTTGAAGCGAGTGCCCACTCCTACCTGTCTTGTGAGGTTTGCAGAGGAACCGTAGAATATATAGTTCGTATCCAGCACTGGTGCAGGAGCCTTTGATTCGCCACCAATCCACATAGGGGTTTCCACAGGTATTGGTGGCATTTCTTCCACTTTTGCCTTCTGGGCCCAGACTATGCCCAGAAGCAACATTATACACAACAATCGTTTAAACATGAACACCTCCTGTATGAGAAAAATATAAATCAAGTTCAAAATTGTGTCAAGCGAATGAAATTACCCGGATAGAAGACCAGCCGCAACTCAACATTCCAAATGAATAGGATTAAGAAAAGATGCCCTCTACTCCCCTCGAAACTCCGGAAAGTTACATTCCTAAATCCTTTTCAAGAATCTCAATGTTGTCTATTATACGTGCCCTCCCTATGAAAACTGCAAGAGCAATAAGTTCTTTACCTCTTATTGTATCCACAGGTGTAAGGTCGTACCGGTCTACAATCGCAATGTAATCAATTCTCTTTACACTCTTGTGGCGGAGGATGAACTCTTCCATTTTCTTTATAATCTCTGAAGAATTCCTTTCCCCATTTCTCACCATATCCCTTGCAAGAATAAGCGACCTGTACAGGCAAGCAGCATCTTTCCGCTCCTCTGGAGTCAGATAAACATTGCGGGAACTCATTGCAAGCCCATCAGGTTCCCTCACAATTTCACACGGAACGACTTCAACTTCCATCTGTAAATCCCTTACCATTCTCTCTATTATTCTATACTGCTGGTAGTCCTTCTTACCAAAGTAGGCTTTATGAGGTTTCACAATATTAAAAAGCTTCGTCACAATAGTGCACACCCCTCTGAAGTGTCCAGGTCTTGAAGCTCCACATAAATAACGAGAAAGGGAAACTTCATCCACGTAAGTGGAGTAACCTTCTAAATACACATCCTTTACATCTGGTATGAAAACGTAGTCCACTCCGAGGTCTTTCAGCAAAGAGAGATCCCTCTCTTCGTCTCTTGGATACTTCTCATAGTCTTCACCGGGACCAAACTGGGTGGGATTCACGAAAATTGAAACAAATGTAACGTCACATTCAGCCTTTGAACGTCTTACCAGTGAAAGATGCCCTTCATGAAGATATCCCATCGTAGGGACAAAACCGATAATTCTCCCTTCTTTCCTCAATTCATTAGATAATGCCTGAACCTTACAGGGCTCTTTCAGGACTTTCATCGTATATTATTTTTGTTCTCTCGCTTTGAAAGAGTGCCCTTCATCAGGGAATTTTCTTGCTTTAACCTCGGAAATGAATTCTTGGATTCCCTTCACACCCTCAACGTAAAGCTCCTTATAAGCCTTCGCAAAAGAAGGTCTGAAATCGGGATAGAGACCCAGAAGATCATGGAATACGAGAACCTGCCCATCACAGAATGGACCTGCTCCAATACCTATCGTGGGGACCCTCAGGGATTCGGTAATCTCTTTTGCAAGCTGCATAGGGACCATCTCAAGTACAATAGCAAAAACGCCTGACTCCTCAAGAATTTTGGCATCCTCAAGGATATGCTTTCTGCTCTGTTCGGTTTTACCCTGTAGTCGGTAGCCACCATAAGAATGAACATGCTGTGGAGTCATCCCGAGATGCCCCATAACAGGAATACCATATTCTGTTAGTTTCCTCACCAACCCAGCAACTTCTCTCCCCCCTTCCAGCTTGACAGCCTCAGCACCTGCCTTGAGAAGAAATCCCGCATTTCGAATCCCCTCGGAGTCGCTCGTCTGATAAGAAAGGAAAGGCATATCTGAGATTAAGAATGCATTCTTGATGCCTCTCTTTACTATCCTGGTATGGTATACCATTTCCTCAATGGTGCAAGGCAAAGTATTTTCATTCCCCTGAATTACCATAGAAAGTGAATCTCCAACAAGTATCGACTCCACTCCAGCTTCATCTGCTATTCTTGCAGAAACGTAATCATAGGCTGTAACCATTACAATGGGGTCACCCTTTTCTTTCTTGGTAAAGAAATCCTGGATGGTGATTTTATTCATTGATTTACACTTTGTATAGCAAAAATTCTTCTTTGCTCTTCACCCTCTCACAGAATCCGCTGAGGAGCTTGATAATACTATCAAGGTCCTGAAGATTAACAACCTCGCAGGGCGTATGCATATACCTGTTTGGAACCGAAACAAGACCCGTAGCGACCCCAGACCTGGTAAGTTGAATGGCATTGGCATCGGTTCCTGTGGCGCGAGGAGCAGGCTCTACCTGATAAGGAAGCGAAAGTTCTTTCGCAGTTTCTACAAGTTTATCATAAACTTTCGGACTGATGTTAGGACCCCTGGCAATTACTGGGCCGCCACCGAGTTTTATATCTCCAATAACCTTCTTCTCCACGCCGGGCTGGTCAGCAGTGTGAGTAACGTCCACAGCAATTCCAATATGGGGGTCGATACCGAAGGCACTGGTGGTTGCACCTCTTAAACCAATTTCTTCCTGAACTGTAGCTACAGCGTACACGGAGCAATTCAGCTTTTCCTTCACTTTTGAAAGTTCGATAAGGGTCTCAAGGGCAATAAAGGAACCAACACGGTCATCAAAACCTCTGGCAACAACATTCCCATCCATCAATCTTTCGTAATCCAGTGCATTCACAGCACAGGTTCCAATTTCAACTTTTTCAGAAACCTCTTCTCTTTTCGATGCACCAATGTCGATCCACATATCCTTGAACTTTGGAACCCTCTTTCTCTCTTCTTCGTCAAGTAAATGAATGGCTTTCTTTCCTATCACACCGAGTATCCTATCACCATTCTTACCCTTAATCCACACCCTCTGCCCCTGGGCAATCTGCGGATCTATACCTCCGATGGCCGAAAAATACAGGAATCCATTCTCATCAACATACGTAATCATATAGCCAATTTCATCGATATGCCCGGCAATCATTACCCTTGGCTCCTTGCCTTCATTCAGAACAGCAATAGCATTCCCATGATAGTCTGTATATACCCTGTCGGCATAATTCTTTGCCCTATCAACCCAGACCCTAACTGCCTCTTCCTCAAAACCCGAAGGGCTCATTGCATTTACCAGTGACTCCAGAAACCTCTCTCTGTCCAGTTCCATATTACCTCCTTATTTTCACTTCACTAAAGTTTTAAAACCTTCGACCGCTTAAAGATTATATTGTCCTTTGAAAGAACCACAAAATACAGGCCTGGAGAGAGAAATACTGTTCTTCTAAAATCAGCGGTAAAGGCCCCGCACAAAACCCTTCTCCCTGAATATCGAATAGATCAACCCCTTTTTACGCCTTCCGTTAATTTCCGTAGAAAAGCAGGCAATATTAATAACAAGGAACAGGTCAAGGGTTCGAAGTTGAGTTGTATCCGGCCAGTAAGGGAAACTATCATAGAAAGTAGTCCTTGCTCCTCTCGCTTCGACGAGAGGGGCGCATCCTGAAATTTTGGCAGGCACAGGGCTAAATCGAGCCTCAGAAAGATGTCCAAAATATTCAACGGAATGAATGGACAACGAATCAATCTGCACCGCAACTAAAACAAGAAGGCAAAGGAGCATCTTCTGAAACGGTTCTCAGGCACTTATACCAGCCATCTGCTTGAGAATGGCAATCCTCTTCTTTATTGGCGGATGGGTGCTCCAGAGGTTTGACCAAAGTGAATCTTTTTCTGAAATTGCTCTCTTTTTTGGATCACTTATGAAAAGGTGCGAAACAGCGTCACTCACTCCCTGAACTGGTCTGGAATAGTTTCCGATCTTCTCCAGTGCAGAAGCCAGTGCCAGTGGATTTCGTGTTATAGCAACAGAGCCCGCATCGGCCATATACTCTCTTGCACGGGAGATTGCAAGGGACATAAGCTTGCCAACAATAGAGGCAACTATCACAATCACAAAAAGAATAAGCAATATCAGAATCTCCCCGCCGCCCTCCCGGCCTCTCCTCCTTCTGCTTCCTCCAAAGTACAGGCTAAACCTCAAAAAGTCAGCAATTATCACAATTGCGCCCACAAGCACCGCCACCATGGTCATAGTTAAAATATCTCTGTTCTTCACATGAGACAATTCATGTCCTATTACTCCCTCAAGTTCCTCCCTGTTCATTAGTTTCAGAAGACCAGTCGTCACACACACCGAAGAGTGCTGGGGATCTCTTCCCGTCGCAAAGGCATTCGGAGACGGATCATCCATAACGTAACACTTAGGTTCAGGAAGACCTGACGCAATGCAAAGTTCTTGAACAACATTTACAAACTGCCTTTCCTCATAATCGGAAAGGTTTGGTTGCCTCGCTCTCACAAGGGATAGTACTATCTTATCTCCTGCATAATATGAAACAAGGCTTTGGACCAGTGCAATGGTAAGGGCAATGAAAGTATAAAATCCTCCCCCATTATAGGCGTAATCCAGAAATCTGCCAATCCCAAAAAGGAGCAAAATCAAAATAAATACAAGAAAGAATGTCCTGCGCTTATTTCTTGAGGAAATTTTCACAAAATCCAGCGCACTCATACCATTCCTCCTTTTAGAACTTCACCGTTACTGTTCCCCTCTCTTCAGGGAATTCAAGAAAATCAGCTGGCTTGAAACCAAACAGAGCTGCTATGAGGTTAACAGGAACCACTTGACAGAGAGTATTAAAGTTCCTGACAGTGTCATTGTAAAACTGCCTTGCATAGGCAATCCTGTTCTCAGTGCTTATTATTTCTTCCTGCAAAATTTTGAAATTCTCCGAAGCCTTCAAATCAGGATAATTTTCTACCAGTAGAAGCAGCCTTTTGATATTTCCAGATATCCCTCCTTCAAGTTCGCCCTTTTCCCTTAAGTCGGAGGTATTCATAGCTCTGCTGCGCAGCTCTACAATATGCTCAAGGAGCTCCCTCTCATGCTTCATATAACCTTTCACGGTTTCAACAAGATTGGGAATAAGGTCATACCGACGCTTCAGTTGAACATCCAGCTGGGAAAACGCCTCCTTTACTCTTACCCTCCAGCTTACGAGGGCGTTATAACCCACCAGAATAGCGATACCAAGGAATACAACAATCAAAACTAAAAGTTTCAGCAACATACCTTAATAATATTGTGATTCCCCTGATTTTTCAAGGAACCTTTACTTCCTCCTGAAGTAAGTGAGGCTCTCCACGTGGTAGGTCTGGGGAAACATATCAAAGGGTTGAACAAATTCGATTTCATATCCAGCACCGACAATCTCTTTCAAATCCCTTGCAAGGGTGGCTGGATTACAGGAAAAGTATAAAATATGAAGAGGCTTTGAATTATTGAGAAAATTAATAACCCCATCACCTACACCCCTTCGTGGTGGGTCTAAAATCAATACATCTACTTTACCGAAGCTCTGCAGAAGTTCCTCCGCATCACCATTTATTATTTCTACGTTGGGCTTGTTGTTTATCGCAATGTTTTTGGTGGCACAGCTCACACTCTCTTTTGAAATCTCAAGGGCATAAACCTTTCTTGCATACTTTGCTGATGCCACAGCAAAGAGGCCCACACCCGAATAGGAATCCACTATCACATCAACCTCTCCGATGTCCTGCAAAATCTTATCAAAGACCTCAACCATTTTTTCCGCAATTAGGGTATTTATCTGGAAAAAGGAGGTGGCAGAAATTACAAAGGTGTAGTTTCTAACCCTCTCATGAAAGAGATTGGCGCCCAATAGGGTTCTGCTCTCTTCCCCAAAAATAGTATTTCCTTTCTCGGGATTAACGTTTTCCACCACGCCCTGAATCGTACTGCCCATTTTCATTAAGTCCATAGCCGTTCCCTTATGCAGGTAGTTTCCCCTCGATACAATGACAATCAGAGTTTCCTGCATTTTTTCAGACCCTCTCAGGGTGAAATTCCTTATAAACCCAGTATGCTTTGTTTCATCGTATATAGAAAGTCCCTTCTCACCGATATATCTTTTCGCTTTCTTAAAAACCTCATTGAACTGGGTCAAATGGAGTGGGCATTCATCAACATCGATAATGTAATGGGTATCCTGTTTGTAAAATCCCATAATTACTGAGCTTGAAGAAACCCTCTTGAGGGGAAAATGCACCTTGTTCCTGTAATTTAAGGGTTTTGGAGAAGGTATGGTATCAAGGACATCGATCTCCTTGATTCCTGCGAGATGACTCAATGTATCTTCAACGAGCTCCTTCTTAAGCAGTGGCTGATATTTGTAATCCACCATCTGCCACTGGCATCCTCCGCAAATTCCGAAGTACGGACACTGTGGCTTTGCCCTCATAGGACTTGGAGTTATCACTTTGCTTATGCTTCCAATCCAATAGTCCTTCTTACGCTTTGTTATCTTAACCTCAAGGACATCATCTTTTACGCCAAAGGGTACCATAATCGGAATGCCCTGACCCAGTCTGGCAAGGGACATACCTTCATTAATCATTTTATCCACATGGGTTACATAAGTGTTTTGCATCTTTATTGAGAAACTGAAGAAATGAATTCCTGTAAAATCTTCATTCCAAGGTCGTTTGCCGCTCTTTGAAGCCCTTCATCCTCCCTTTCAGCAGCGGAGTAAGACCCCCATCCTGTAATAAGTTTATCCTCCCTAATTTTCTTTCCAGAGCTCTTTTCAGTAATGGAAACATAACTCATAAGAACTACCCTGTAACTCAATACGGTCCCATCCGGGTCATATTGATAAGGCTCATTTCTGTAGCCTGAAATTGTTGTATAAATAAGGTATTCAGAATCTTTTTCCGAAACCAGCTTAATTCTGGCATCGGAATCAAAATAGTCCGTAACTATTTTTGTGACATCTATTTCAATACCCGTCCTCTCGGAGGTATTCTTGAAAGTATCTAAAAACACAGAATAAACCTTCCCAGCTGTAAAGCCTTTGAAACTATAAATACATGAAGCAGCGAGAATCAAAATACTCACTTTCAACGTCCTCAAAATCCTCATATCCATAATATTTTAAAGTTGGTTAGAGGAAACACAAATCCTTTACCTTATAATTATGGGCGTGAAGAAAGTCTTGACACTGACTATCTTGTTGGAGTTCTGCGTAATTTCCCTTGTGTTCATACTAATCCAGAAAGTGGATCGCATTAACTATAAGGAAAGA
Organism: Caldifarciminota bacterium UBA5631; assembly: GCA_002421425.1. GTDB lineage: Bacteria > Hydrothermota > Hydrothermia > UBA1063 > UBA1063 > UBA1063. The sequence continues at coordinate 44,998 of DIJZ01000026.1, read as the reverse complement.
CCAATTTCAATCTTCTCGGCGCCTTTCCCCAGTTCTGAGCCCCGGGAACTCAGCGACGAAAACTGGATTGGATACTCCTTTAAAGAAGGACTTAGAATATTCTACAGAATTTCCAGTGAACCCATTCGACTAATGGAAGATCTCAAGTATCACAATTTTGAAAATAGCAAGTACATTAACAGATATATTCCCCTGGGAGATTCGGGAGTAATTGCTTACAAACCCCTGAGAAAGGGATATTCCCTCGTGGCATTAGCTGTTCTGGACACAATAGTAATGTGGGTTGATATAAAATCACAAGGAAGCACCTTAGACTCCCGCTTCAGGTATTTTATTTTCTTTCTGAAAAACATCAAAATTAACCAGAAAAACTTAGCAAAAGAAGGCCTGGAAACTGCATTTTCGACGTTCAGGCGCGAAATTCCAATAGTTCAAATGCAAGACTTGCGAACTTTTCTGTATTTTATAATCGGCATAACCCTCTTTGGTAACCTTATTACCTTCCTGGCCTTATTTGGTGGAGGCACATGCCCGAGAAATCCTGAGGCGGGCTGGGAAATTGTAACCCCATCCTGCATGGTTTACGAAAAGCTGCCCATAGGTCAGAGATCTTACTCTGCATGCCTTATCAAACAGGGGTTTGAGATTATGATCTTTACCTTCGGTAGAAAGAGAAAAACCGTGAATTTAAAAGATTTAGAAGGAGATATTCATATCGGGGGAAAAACATTACGTCTTGGAAAGCAATTTAAAATAGAGCTACCAAACGAAGAGACACTGCAAAAGTGGCAGGCACTCCTGCACTGAAAGAACCCTTATCCTGCAATTCTAAAACAATTTACTGTCAGAAACCAGATTAGTTAACTTATCCAATTTAAAACTATGTAAAAACTAATATCTCAGTGCCAGCGTTCCTTTTTATATTTTTCGAGAACGTTAAGCACGTAATCTATATCCTGTGGCGTGTGGTCCGCATTGACCTGGAACCTGATAGTCTCATCGCCCTTTGGGACCACAGGGAAGTTAAGTCCGGTAGCAAGAATCCCATTTTCAATAAGGTACTTAACGATATCCGAGGTTCTCCAGGTATCCCTGACCAGGAGAGGTACAATGGGATGTTCACTCACAATGGTTTCGTAGCCCAACCTTAAAAGCCCACTTCTGAAGCGCTGGGCAAGATCTCTCAGATATGTTAGCCTCTCTATTCCCCATGGGCTATCAAGCTTGTCCAGAACCCTGAGAACGCAGGCGGCCTCAGCAGGAGTAATGGGATTTGAATAAATATACGTTATCGCTTTTTCTCTCAAATATGTGGTAATTGTCTCATTGGATACAACATAGCCGCCGTTTACTCCGAAGGCTTTACCCATGGTCCCTATCAAAAGATCTGCCTTACCACCAGTAACCTCTTCTGTTCCACGACCTGTGTTGCCAAAGGCACCCACACCGTGAGAATCGTCCACAATCGTTATTATGTTCTCTTCAAATTCACTATCATATTTCTGAACAATCTCTTCAATTGCCTTGAGATTTGCGTAATCTCCCCTCATACTGAAAACACCATCTGTTACTACAATGACCCTTTTCGCTTTCCCAATGGCCTCTTTGATCCGATTTTCAAGCTCCTTCATATCCAGGTGTTTATAAATAGTCTTATCCTTGGGTCTTGATAACCGTATGGCATTTATGATACAATTATGGTTCAACTCGTCAGATATTACTATGGTCTCTGACGTCACAAGGGAGGCTATTACGCCTATCACAGTTACATACGCGGCACTATAAATCATCGCATCTTCTCTTCCGTGAAACTTAGCCAGTTTCTTCTCTAGAGCCCTGTGTACTTCGTAAGTGCCACTAATAAATCTAACTGCCCCTGGCCCCACGCCGAACTTGTCTGCAGTTTCTTCTTCAACCTTAATTATCTCTTCGTTAAACTGCATTCCAAGGTAAGAATTCGAGTTCATTCGAAGGAATTCCTTTTCACCGAAACCCTTAAGAAGAAATCTCGGACCCCGATCTCCCTGGGGTTTTTTAACGCCTACTACAATGAACTCCTTTCCTTTGGCACGCCCCTCACTTCTAAGTTGATCCAGCTCGCTGCTTAACACCTTAGTTATTCTTTCAAGTCCCATCGTTGCCTCCTTAGATGGACTTCCTCAGTTTTACCATAAGCTTTTCAATCATATCCTTAACCATTGCAGGAAAATCGTAATCAGGCTTCCAGCCCCACTCTTCCCTGGCACAGGAATCATCCATGCTGTCAGGCCAGGAGTCCGCTATACCCTGCCTTATTGGGTCTATCTCATACTCCATTACAAAGTCGGGGATGTGCTTCTTAATCTCGTCAGCAAGCATAGCGGGGGTGAAGCTGAAAGAGGTAACATTAAAGGCGTTTCTATGCTTAAGATTTGTAGGATCCGCTTCCATTAGCTCTACGGCTGCCTTTAAAGCATCGGGCATATACATCATATCCAGCATAGTGTTATGCCGCAAAAAGCATTTGTATTTCTTATTAAGAATTGCTTCATAAAATATTTCCACAGCATAATCGGTAGTTCCACCGCCAGGAGGAGTAACGTAAGAGATAATTCCAGGGTATCTTACTCCTCGCGCATCCACACCATACTTTAACCAGTAATAGTCTGCTAGAAGTTCCCCCGCAACCTTCGTAATTCCGTACATAGAAGTCGGCCTTTGAATCGTGTCCTGGGGTGTGTTTACTTTTGGAGTACCGGGCCCGAAGGCAGCAATAGAGCTTGGGATAAATATCGCATATTTAAACTCTCTCGCCACTTCAAGAATATTATATAACCCATTTATATTAATGTCCCATGCTAACTGAGGATTTTTCTCTCCCGAGGCCGATAAAATTGCGGCCAGATGATACACTGTGTTAACATTGTATTTCCTAATTTTTTCAGCAAGTTCTCTTGCATTTCTCACATCCACATAATCTGAAGGGCCTGAATTCACGATCTCTTCGGGAAGAGGTTTGTGATGACCACAGGCAACTACGTTGTCGCTTCCGTATTTTTCTCTCAAAAATGGCACAAGTTCAGAACCTATTTGTCCTGCAGCTCCTGTAACAAGTATCCGTTTAGTCATACAGCCTCCTTTGTAAATATTATAATTCCAGGGACCCGCACTCTCAAGCAAAGTCTTGGAATTTAAAATTCTTCTTTCGTTACTAATCCTGTGCAGGCAGGATCGAAATTAGTTCATTGATGGTAGAGATTACAAAATCAGGGCTATCCTTCTGCAACTCCTCCGCAGAATATATACTTGTAGCCACTCCAACAGTCCTATAACCAGCTCTCCTACCAGCACGGATATCAAGGGGGGTATCACCAATTACAAAAACAGCATCGGGTTCTTGTCCTGTAAGTTCAATGCCTCTCTCCACAGCGCGTCTGACAATTCTCCATCTTTCACGATGGTCCGAGCCAAACCCACCAAAAGGAAAATACTTATTCAAACCACCGCGTTCAAGCTTTATTCTTGCTCCTCTTTCTATATTTCCCGTGGCAAGACCAAGGCAAAATTCTAGCTTTGCTGAAAGGATATCAAGAGTTTCCTCGACATAGGGTAACACGCGATATTTTTCAGCCCTCGAAACTTCCTCACCCAGGAAGTTCACGTAAAGATTCAGAATCTCTTCAGTTTCCTGCCATGAAGGCTTCCGGAAAAGTTTTTTCAAGAAGATCTCCTCCACAATGGCGATGTCCGTTTGTCCATGAGGATTTATTACCGCCATTGCCTCATCAATATCAAACTTTATCTTGAATGCTCTATTAAGGGCTCTTGCTCCCGCGCCGCCTGAGTGTATAAGAGTTCCATCAATGTCAAATAGTAAGAAGAACATTTATGTGGACTTTTTTGTTAGACCTTTAAGAGGGGATGGGGCTTTAATGAAGTCCGTAAAAGAATCCGGTGCATTTTCAAGGACCTCAATTTTGGTTAAAGATTCGCCGATTTTATCATCTCTAAGCCTCAACTTCACATTATCGTGGGGGTAGAACAGGGGTTCAACGTCCTGCGTGTCGACTTCCTTGAGCTTGTTTACCATCTTAAGGACTTTTTGGAAATGCTCCTCCATCTTTTCGAATTCATCGGCTCTTAGACTGAGTTTGGCTAAATTCAGAACTTTACTGACAATATCCTTCACTTTTTGCTATCCTCCGGGATTCTCGGCCCGAATACTCTGGAATTCGGTTTAATCACAGCGTCCTTCAACACAACCCCGGGGCCAATAATCGAATTATCGCCTATAATGGTTTTCCCGAGCAGCGATACAAAAGGGTAAAGGGTGACGTCCTTGCCTATTTGAACTTCTGCTTCAATATATACCTTGTCAGGGTCTACCATAGAGACGCCATTTTCCAGCATATTGTGAACAATTCGCCGAAGCATAATCCTATTCACAAGTCCAAGCTGTTCTCTTGTGTTTACTCCGAGGATCTCTTCCCAATCTTCTATTTTGTAAGCAAAAACATTACCCATTCTTCTCTGCAATATTTCGATGATATCCGTTAAATAGTATTCTCCCTGCTTATTATCGGGCCTTAGTTCATCAAGATACTGAAAGAGGACCGAAGTGTAAAAGAAATACATACCGGAGTTCACTTCTTTTATTGCCTTCTCCTCAGGAAATGCATCAGCCTCTTCTACAATCATCAAAACTCTATCACCCACCGAACGCACAATTCTGCCGTAGCCTGTGGGATCCGGAACTTCTGCAGTCAGAACCGTAGCGTACGCTCCTCGTGATCTGTGAAACCCCATTAACTCCATCGCAGTTTTTTCCGTAAGGAGGGGAGCGTCACCTGGAATCACAAACAAGTCTGAATCCTGTTCGTCAATGTAATTTACAAGATGTTTAACAGCATCGCCAGTGCCTTTTGGTTCTTCCTGGACAATAATTTCCACTGGCTCGTCCTGCAGGAAAACTCGTATCTGCTCCATATACGGACCACCAATTATTACGAAAATCCTCGCAGGATTAAGACTCTTGGCAACCTTAAGGGGAAAATATAGAAGGGGCTTCCCTGCAACCTCGTGAAGAACTTTGCTCCTCGAGGAATTCATTCTTTTCGCTTTCCCTGCGGCGAGAATTGCGACGTAAAGTTTTCGGCTTATTTCTCCTCTTCTCATATGCCCCCGTTTTCCTTTACATATCCCAAAATTGACTCAACCTCAAAAAGCTCACAATCATATCGGTTCACAGCAACAACCTTCTCTTCACCGGCAATCTCAGCAACAACATGAGAATACTGACCCATGTTCATTTCAGGCACAAAAACCACTCTGGCTCTCCCGCTGATTGCCTTTATCGCTTTCTCAGGAACAGGCCAGAGAATCTGAGGTCTCAGCATTGCTGCTTTCTTGCTCGATTCATTAAGTCTCTCAACCACTTCTCTAACCGCCCTCGCTACTATACCATAAGCAACAAAATATATTTCTGCATCTTCTCTTCCATAAAACTCCACAGAATTTTCCGAGAGCCTCGCGGCTTCTTGCATTTTGACTGTAAATCTGTCAAGCTTCCACTTCATAAGCTCATTCTTATTAGTAGGAAAGCCATCAGGGCCATGGAACAATCCAGTGACATGATAGCGCTTACCACTGCCAAAGGGCAGCATGTAAACATTTATCTCTTCTCCATCCTTGTAAGGCAAAAATTCGTCTGGTTCAATCTTTCGGGGCTCCACAATGCTCACGGTGTCAGGTATTTGAACCTTCTCTCGCATGTGGGAAGTAATCTCATCGGTAAGAATTAAAACTGGAACCCTCAAAGCTTCAGAAATGTTAACTCCCTTGACAACAGAATCAAAAACCTCCTGCACTGAAGACGGCGCAATGGCAACAATGGGATGATCACCATGGGTCCCCCAACGAGCCTGCATGACATCACCCTGCATAGGCATGGTTGGAGCGCCAGTAGAAGGTCCACCCCGCATGGAGTTCACTATAAGAACAGGTATTTCTGTCATCGCCGCAAATCCCAGATGTTCCTGCATAAGAGAGAAACCGGGACCACTAGTGGCAGTCATAGACTTCAGCCCACCAAGCCTTGCACCGATACAAGCAGCAAGACTTGAAATTTCATCTTCAAATTGAATAAACACGCCTCCCACCTTGGGGAGTTCTCTTGCCATTACTTCAGCTATTTCCGAGGAAGGGGTAATTGGATATCCTCCATAAAACCTCACACCTGCTTTGATCGCCGCAATTGCTGCTGCTTCGTTGCCTTGAAGTAGTTCTAACCCCATTACAGATATCCCTCCTCCACCGAAAGCCCAAGAACATCCGTCAAAACCATTACTGCCCTATCGACTAGTTCTTCCCTCACCACAATTGAAATTGAATCTATGGAAGTGCTTACCATTTCAATATTTACCCCTGCCTCAGCCAGAATATTAAAGATTTTTGCTGCCACACCTGGAGTTCTCGAAATCTCTTTACTTCCATAGAAAATCATCAGCGCAACCTTCGGATCATAACCAATTCCCATGGCATCAGTGGATTCCATAAGTTCATCTTCCATATCCTGAATCATTGCCAGCTGACTTGAAAGAACGAGGAAAGCAATATCGGATCTACCTTTGCTTGAAGGTCCGGAAACAATCAGTTCAACGTTTATCCCCTTGGACGCGAGCTTTTCAAAGATATCGGCAGCAATACCGGGTTTATCCTTAACACCCCTTAAAATTACCTTCACTACTTTTCTGTTTACCCAAAGTTCCTCAACAGGGAACGCCACAGCACACCTCCTTTCAACTTACGCTTTTCAACATATCCACATAGGAATCCAGATCTTCGCGAGACAGTTTCTCAGTAGTTGCCACTAGCAACCAGCCTTCGGGATACCCGAACTCTTTCAATACCACCCCAGGTAAAATGCCGCTCTTTACGCCCTTTTCCAACACTCTCTCGGCATCAAAGGGTAACTGTATAACAAACTCATTGAAAAATGGTCCATTAAATGCTCCAGTAGCACCCGTCTCGTTAGTAATTCTTTCATATAGATAATGGGCCCTTAGCGCACTCTGAGTGGCTACCTCCCTGATTCCATCTTTACCAAGAAGTGAAAGATAAATTAGCGCCATAAGTGCACAGAGGTTCTGGTTACTGCATATGTTTGAAGTAGCCTTTTCTCTCCTTATATGTTGCTCTCTTGTCTGCAGAGTCATCACAAATCCACGATTTCCCTCTGTATCTCTCGTTTCACCAATTATTCTGCCAGGAATCTGTCTTATGTGCTCACTTCTTGCTGAGAACAGTCCGAGGTAAGGACCGCCAAAGGATAATGGAATTCCAAGGGGCTGGCCTTCCCCAACTGCAATATCGGCACCATACTCACCAGGAGGAGCAAGGACTCCAAGAGAAATTGGATTATAAACCGAGATAAGTAGCGCGCTCTTCTCGTTAAGAATTCTTCTAATCTCAAATCCGTCCTCAACAATACCAAAGAAATTCGGCGTCTGAAATGCAAAGCATGCTACTTCATCACTTAACTTCCTCATTAGATCCTCGAGATCAACATTCCCTTTAGCTCTGTCATAGACCACTTCTTCCAGCACCACACCTTCAATGTTTATATAGGTCTTAAGCACAGAGATATAATTTGGATGTATGTTTGATGCATAAAGAACCTTCTTTCTCTCGGGTTTCAGTCGTAAAGCCATTAAACATGCTTCGGCAAGGGCTGTCGCACCATCGTACATAGATGCATTGGTAACTTCCATCTCTGTAAGGGCACAAATCGCGCTCTGGTACTCAAAAATAGCCTGGAGTGTACCCTGGGAGACTTCTGCCTGATAGGGAGTGTAAGCGGTATAGAATTCAGACCGGGAGATCAAAAATGGTATAACTTTAGGTACATAGTGGTCATATGCACCTGCGCCCGCAAAGATTTTCAACCTGGAATTATTCTTTTCCGCTATTTTTTCCAGCAGCTCTGCAGCTTCTTCTTCAGAAAGCGCTGATGGAATATTTACGTCGCCTCGCAAAAAATACTCATCGGGAATGTCCTTTAATAGTTCACGATAGGACGAGACGCCAAGAAATTTTAACATCTCCTCCCTATCCTTATCCGAAATAGGGAGGAATGGGTGACCCATAATCACTCCTCCGCGATTAGTTTCCTGTAATCCGCTGCAGTAAGGTACTCGTTTAACTCTTCAGGATTTGACATTTTTATCTTGCAAATCCACCCATCACCGTATGGATCCTTGTTAATGAGGGAAGGATCATCCTTCAGTTTTTCGTTAACTTCAATCACCTCTCCGCTCACCGGTGAATACACACTGGCAACCGTTTTAACTGCCTCTACGGAAGCCACCTCTTCTCCTTTGCCTACCTTTCTGTTTAATGCTGGAAGTTCCACATAGACCACATCTGATAACTCGGATTGCGCATAGTCTGTAATGCCTATTAACGCAACATCTCCATCGAGAACCTTTACCCACTCGTGTTCCTTCGTATATTTTAATCCATCAGGTACTAACATTTATACCCTCCTGTTAGATCTGCGCTATAATTTTAAGTTGCATATTACAATCAGTCAAAGAGACACTTGACTTTTCACTTCCCCTGGATTATTAATAACAGTTGAGGAGGCCTGGGAACCACTCCCTCAAGGAGAGGAAAGTCCGAGCTCCAAAGGGCAGGGTGCCACCTAACAGGTGGGCGCGGTGACGCGACGGACAGGACCACAGAAACGAGACAGCCGATGGCCCTGAAAGAAGGGATCAGGCTAAGGTGAAACCGTGGGGTAAGAGCCCACGATGATGTCACGTAAGTGGCATCATGGTAACCCCCACCCGGAGAAAGGTCAAGCAGGGGCGACGGAGTGGCCCGCTCCGATCTCCATCACGGGGATAAGCCCCGGGTAGACCGCACAAGCTCACCGGTGACGGTGGGCTCAGAGAAATGGTTCCCCTCGACAGAACTCGGCTTATAGGCCTCCTCAATTTTCTAATTCCTTAAAATCCCTTGAATTTATTTGAGATTCCCATTATAGTATTAAAAATGTTAAACAGAAGGTACTATACCCAGAAAGAAGTAGCCGATCTCTTAGGAGTAAACCCGGGAATTATTTCCTACTGGGAAGAGAAACTTCGAATTTTCAGGCCTCGAAAACGCGGGGCCCGAAAACTCTTTACATCTTCGGACCTTAAGAAAGCGCTCATGGTAAAAAAGCTTCTTGACAGCGGTCTTTCTCTGAAAGGTGTCAAGAAGAAACTGGAAGAAGAAAGTGTTGAGGAAATATTGCCCGAAGTTTTTGCTGAAGTCGTAGAAGAAATTAGGGGAATTCTGGAGGATACGCTAAAAGAACTTGAAGACCTCAGGAGATTCCTGAATGAGAGAATTGATTACTGGAATAATACAGGGCATCACTGAATTTTTACCAATTTCAAGTTCAGGACATCTGGTGCTGATACAGAATTTATTGAAAATTTCCAGACCAGGCATAGAGCTTGAAATTATCCTGCACATTGCAACGCTGATTGCTGTGTGCATTTTCTTTTTCAAAGAAATAAAGAACCTTTTCACTCGGAAGAAGTTGCTCCAACACCCATTATTCCTAATATTCCTCGGTTCAGTACCTGCAGGAATTGTGGGGATCCTGTTTAAGGACAAAATCGAAACCTATTTCGAAAATATAAACCTTCTTCCCTACTTTTTCTTGTTAAACAGCTTGATTCTATTCTCCACTTTGCTTAGAAAAAAGAACGAAATAAGGGAAGTCAGAGTTCTACACGCCATTTTTATTGGTATTGCCCAAGCTGTTGCACTCCTTCCCGGGGTCTCTCGCTCTGGGAGTACAGTGAGCATTGCGCTTCTGTTGGGTCTCGAACCTCAGGTTGCTTTCTCCTTTTCTTTTTTGCTTTCTATCCCCGCAATTCTTGGTGCTACGTTGATTGATCTCCCTGAGCTTTCTGCTGGCTTCTCGGCATCAATGTCTCTGGGATTCATTGCAGCACTTATAACGGGACTTCTGAGCCTCTATCTTTTAAAAAGGATTTTGAGAATCAGGAAGCTTTTTCTCTTCGGGTTTTACACCCTCGCTCTTTCCCTGGTTATCATGATCTTTCTCCGATAAAACTCTGAATACCTTTACGGGTAATGACTCACCCATGTTATCCCATAAATCTACTGCTTTTATCTTAATCTCATTCTGGGTATCTTTAAGCGAATCCACGGAAATGAGCAAGGAAAGGGGCTGAACGGAATCCTGGCTTATTGTACGTCCATTTATTAACAATATAACCTTTTTAACAGGAGATTCATCCAGGACACTGAAAATAACGCTTGTATCCGAAAAAATCGTATCCCCTTCTTCAGGAAAAACCACCTTCACCTGGGGAGGTGTCCAATCAGGCTTTCCAGGAGGGGGAGCCTTATAACCACAAGTTGCAAGAAATACCAGCAAAAAAGGTAAAAGGGTAAACTTCCTCACTTTTTCCCCTTACGTTCCTTCAACGCCTCCTTTAGAAACCTTTCGTAACTACCCTTGTCCCTGAGGTCGTTGAAACCGTCTTTGTTTTCATCCTTGAATTTCTTACTCTCAACTTTCACCGCTGGTGACTTTGTAGAAGAATCGGGAGGAGGGGGCGAATCCCCCTCTCCTCCCTGCGCATAGCCCAGCACCAGTAATGAAGCAAAAAAACCGCTTAACAGTCTCTTCATCTCAGTAAAGCTCCTTTTTAGAATTCTTACTATTATCATCCACATCCTCTTTCTTTTCAACCTTTTGTTTCACACGCGGCTTTTCGTTGGAAGGTTTTGAAGGAGGATTAGAAGAAGTAGATATTCTCTTTTTCTCGATACCAAAAGTGCCCTCCTGGACCTCTTCACGACTACTCTGACTCGACTCCTTTTCTATTCTGAATTTCTTCTCAGGAAGTTGATCAGGAGACAAGGTCTTGTTATCTGTTTTTCCCCTTATTTCATCTTCTCTTGTGACTTTGTTACTGTTCTTGGAAGCAGGCCTCTCGGGGTAAATTCCATCCTCTGCAACCGGAATTCCCTTTTTGTTTCCTGTTAGTTCCTCACCCTGTTTGCCTGTGCGCGTGTCTTTTATGTTCACCTCTTCTTCCATCTTAAATTTAGGATTGGCAGGCTTCGCAGGTTTTTGATCTATATACGGTTCTTTGCCCTTTTCAGAATCCATTCCAGATGACTTTATCTCCTTCAATTCCCGCGTCTGGGGCTTCTCCGGGAATATCTCCTCGTCTCTATACTGAGATTGAATATCAGTGGCTTTCTTTCCCTTGAGTTCGTCCTGCTTCGGGAGAACTGTTGGCTTACTATCAAATTCCTTTTTCATCTGACTATCTTTAACATAAACTGGCTTTTCAAGTTCAGTGGCTTTGAATTTTGTAATTTCCTTGACGTTGGTTTCGTTATATGGTCTATATACAGCCTCCTTATATATTCCTCCTTTCGGAGGCTTGTACCTGTAAATGGGCCTTTGAAAATCCTGCCTGTTAACAATATTGACAACGGTAATGTTGTTGATTACCACTATAGGCCTTCCGTAGTAATCAAGAGGAGCCCAACCAATCCAATCAGGTCCATAGTACCACTCAACCCATCCACCTGCAAAAGTTTCCCCTGGTATCCATATCCAGCCGTATCCAGATACAAAGGTCCAGCTTCCATATCTGTATGGCACCCAACCCCAGGGTTCATAAGAAACCCATACCCATCCTAATCCTACCCTGTAAACCCATTGACCATCATAGTAAGGTCTCCAGTACCTTGAAACCCTGGGCATCCAGACCCAGCCATAAGGCCTTACGAAAACCCATCTTCCGTGACGTCTGAGGTGATGAATACCTGCGTAGTACGGAACAGGCACGTATTCTACTCTCTCGATAAAATAGAATTCACGCTCTCTCTCTTCAGCCCAGCGGTCAAATCTATCAGCCCTTCCAGACTTTCCGACGTAATATCTTCCTTTATCTACTACAACTTCTGAACCTGCATATATCCTGTCATTTCCAATTCGCGCCATACCTTTTAACACTTTTGCGGCAAAGTAGTCTTTATTCTTCTCAATTCTCACTACTGAACCTTCTTCAATATAAACATTCTGACCATTTGTGAAAACTCCAAAAATCCTTTCCCGCGCATAGACTCTCAAAATCCCTCTGTTTAGTGTAATGTACGTTCTATCGTCTTCGATGCGTTCCATATATACACTTGTATTTACTCCAAGTGAAAGTACCGAACCGTCACCAAACTCCATTTCAAGGTAGGTATCATCGTAAGTCAGGAGTTCATCACCTTCGCCAATTATATTATTAATTGTCAACCACTCTGCCCCTTCTTCACCATACCGCCAGATCTTAGCCTCTCCGGTTAAATCGCCAACTCTGGCGAATTCATTACCTGTCATGGCTAACGAAAGAAGCACAAAAAACTTAATCATGGTACACCTCCTTTTCTTTTTCAAACATTTGTGGAATTAGTTCTCTGTTCCCCTCGTCAATCTGATAAGCCCAGTCAAAAACCAAAAAGGTGGTTTCCACTACCTTGATTCTAAACTTCGCGAAATGATTGTCTCTGGTCCAGACAACGTATACGTGACCGGCCGTTGCTGTTACTATTCCATCACTATCCCACCCTGTCAGAGGAGCATAGGAAATATCATCCATATTGTAGACTCCCATGTCTTGTATTAGGGTCCCGGTCGTTGCAATTATGTATGCATTCCCACCCGAAACATCAAAATAAAAATCGGCATTCTGTGAGCTATATCTTACCGGTGAATAGTTACCAAAGGAGTATCCAGAAAAATCTCCCAAATAATCTTTCTCATATATCTTCATATTGTAACCCTCGGGTCTTGGAGTGTCGAAACAGTCTTCCTCGGAGAGTTCACTTTCATTGCCTGAATTATCGTAGGCGCTTACGGCGTAGAAGTACGTAATTCCGTTTTCCACGTCTCTGTCCACGTAGCATGGTTCTTTCACATCAGCTATCAACCGAAAATACCCTGAAGGAGCATTATTTCTGTAGACTCTGTAGCCCGCCAGGTCAGATTCATTGTTTGGATTCCAGTAAAGGTACACTGCTTCGTCGCCTGTAACACTGGAAAGACCAGTGGGAGGGCTCGGGGGAGTTGTATCCATTGTGTGACACCCTGAAAGAACAAGAAGTAATATTACTATCCCCACCCCTGCTATCCTGCCTTTTACCTTTCCTTTCATGTTCGCCTCCTTTCTACCAGTATATGTGCAAATCCTGTGCCAAAATTCCATGTGGATTGTGAACAATTTATGTGCGTTGCGGAAATCATTTGCACAATATTTGTGCAAAGAAAGATTATATGGCTCTGATTATCGGACCATCCTGAGTGAATTTCCCGCGGAAGGAATCTTCCCTAATAATCAAGTGAGAATCAAGATCATGATAATCAAAACAGCCTACGCCAAGAGCGAAAAGAATGCTTTGACTGATTCCAAGACTGGACTCACCCATACAGCCTATCATGAGTTTGACTCCGCTACTCCTTGCCATTTCGATTATTGCAAGGGCATCAGAAATTCCAGACTTCATTAACTTTATGTTAATATAATCCACTGCTTCATTTTTAATCAGCCTGTAAACATCATATTTTGTTCTTGCAGATTCATCGGCAGCTACAGGAAAAGGAGAATGGAATCTAACAAATTTCAAACCCTCAAAATCCTGAGAAAATACAGGCTGTTCAAATATTGCAACGTCAATACCTGCTCTGTATAACTGATTCACGAACTCCAACGCCATTTTGGGTGTGTAGCCCATGTTCGCATCCACAATGTAAGATGCTCCCTTCGTCCTTTCAGCAATTTTCATCACAGCGTTTATATCATCAAAAAGGTTCTCTCCTACCTTTATTTTGATTTGCTTGAACCCACTCCTGAATATGTTCTCAGCCTCCATTACCCTGTTCTGTATGGAATCGATCCCCACTGTTTTATCGGTTTCGATGAAGTCTCTCGCGCCACCAAAGAATTCATTCACTTTCATCCCATGCTCCTCACAAAAAATTGAGAGAACAGCAAACTGGACACCACACTTTATACTTGGTGATGCAAGCAGCTTGTCCGTTACATCAAAAATAAGCCTATATTTGTTAGTATCCATACCCCCAATCATTTCATCAACGAAGCTCTCCATAGCCAGCAAAGCATCTACCTTCTCACCGCTCACTCTAAACGATGGAGAGGCCTCTGCAAGTCCGACTAAGCCTTCTTCTGTGTCCACGGAAATTTCGATATTCGTACTCGTCGACGACACACTACCAGTTATGTGAAAAGGCTTCCAGTATGAATATTCTTTCTTTTGGAACTTCACTGATTTTATTTTTGCCACCTTTACCCCCCTGAAATTCACTTGATCCAACCATTTCTCCTGTAACAATCTCTTTAATCGTAATTCTGCCACCTGCTTCGCCTTCCAGATACAGAGTACTTCCTGGCTCCGGAAACCCTCTCATAAGGAGTGCTCTTTGTCTTCCCCCAGTCCTGACCGCTGAACTCGCTCCCTAATCAGATGTCCCCGCGCAGTAACTGGTGCCGGAACAAGATACGAAATATCTCCTCCAAGAGCCGCGATCTCCTTAACGAGGGTTGATGAAAGGTATGTATATTCCTCAGAAGGAAGAAGGAACACTACTTCAACCTCCGGGAAGAGCTTTCTGTTAACCCACGCCATTTTGAACTCGTATTCAAAATCAGAAACAGCCCTCATCCCCCTGATGACAACTCCTACACTGTTTTCCTTGCAAAAATCCATAAGGAGTTTTGATTCCAGGGTTTTTACGCAAACATTTTTTAATCCAGCTATACTTTCCTGGACCATTTGCACCCGCTCATCAAGAGTAAACAGGGACCTCTTGTGAACAGGGTCCGCCACCACAACATATACCTCCTGAAATAGCCTGGATGTTCTTCTTATTATGTCCAGGTGACCAAGGGTTATAGGATCAAAAGTCCCCGGATAACAGGCAGTAGTATACAACTTTTGTTTGTCCAAAACAGACCTCCTTTCTTTTCATTAATGCTTCTGGCCTTTCAGGTAAAACTGTCTTATTTCTTACCTCTACCACGTATATTCCATCGGGTTTCAGCAATTGAGAAACCCGCGAGAATATTTCTTCATGAAAATCAAAATCATATGGAGGATCAGCAAAAATAAGGTCAAATTTCTTTCCCTCCCTTATAAGATCGTTAAGACCACGCACATAGTCGCCCTTGAATACCTTCACCCGATCCAGTATCCCTATATTTCTGGCATTTTCAATGATCGCAAGGGCACCATCCCTTGATTTTTCGATGAAAAAACAACTCTTCGCACCGCGAGAAAGGGCTTCAAAGCCTACTGCCCCTGAGCCTGCAAAAATCTCAAGAACTTCACTTCCCTCAATAATTCCTCTTAGTGTATCAAAAATTGAACGCTTTACGATCGCTCTTGTGGGTCTTACACCCTTCGGAACTTTTAACTTCTTCTTTTTATTCTCACCACCGGTAAGACTCAGTTTCCCCATGTTTTACCAGCCTGTTGATACTTAACTGCTCCTTTTCGATAAAAGCGAAAAACTCCTCCCAGAACTGGTTCTCTGATCTCGTATCTTCGGTGAAAAAGGTAACTTTGATTTCAACCTCATTGAGTGCGATGGAAACAAATTCAATGGTATATAGAGGAGATACAAGAACATTGGTAGAAGCTTTCAGGAACTCCTGAAGTTTCCTCGTAAGGTTCACGTAGAGTTCCAGGGGAAAGAAAAGCGAAAATACCACTTTTTTTGGGAGAACTTTACGCAGTTTTCTAAAACCCTTCTGGGTAAGCATCTTCAACGGAATGTGAAATTCACCATTCTCAGATATTGCCCTGATCAGGTGTTTTCCGATGGACCTGATTTCAACGGCTTCTCCTTCCCATAGAATCAGGTCCCTCTCTTTCAAATCCATTGGAAATTCTTCCTGCTCCTCCTTTCTGGAGAGGACAAGAGTTGCGCTTATGAGGACAGCCATAGATATTAAAGAGAAAAACAGTATAATTACCCACACCTCTACTCCTGCGATGGCAAATTCGACACTCAAGAAAACAGCGGTAGTAAAACCATTGATCTGAAGTCTAACTCTCTTCGCAGCTGGGGATTTTGTGAAAATAATAGGTTCTATCAGAAACCAGTAAAGTAGATAGATGAGAAGGACGAAAAGGATGTAAAGTACGGTCCATGGCATTTCAGGGCCTCCATTTCAAAGTCTCAAAGTCCTTCTTTATCTGCCTCTTTCTACTGAGAAGCTGCGCGTTCTCCTCCCCGGAACCAATGTTTAAACTCCCCTCAAAGAATGGCTTTCCTGTGTAGTAAATTGTCAACCCGTCTTCTCTCTCAACACACTCAATTATCTCAGAAGTAATAAGATTTTTGTGCAAGAACCAGTCCAGTTGAAAGGTCTCTAAGGGTAAGGTTTCAAGGGCTACAATCTTCTTCTCCTGGCTCCTGAGCCTGATGGGAATGTGATAGTAAAATTCACTGAACGCAGAAAAATCGGGCCTCACCACCGCGAAGTAATAGAAGTCATCCTCCGGGAAATAGTGGGCTCTGTAACCCTTCTTGAGAGGTTCAGGGCTTACGTGAAAATTGAGGTACACAGGGCCCTGCTTGATCATAACTTCTGCTGACGGAGAGATCGGAATGAAAAGGATCTCTCTAAAATTTGGGGAAATTATCACTTCCTCTTCAAAAGTGACGAGGATCGGAAGATCATAACCCCCAGGTTTCAGTTTTACATCATCTTCTTTCACTTCGCCGTAGATTACAGTTTCTTTAATTATTGTACGATCATATTGAAGAATCAGTTCACTTTTTGAGGAATATGAAGACACTTTCAGCTCGAATCGTCCGAGCTTTTTTACAAATTTCATCGTTTCAATATTATAACGCAACAGTTAAATTGGTGGAAATGCCAGCTTTATAATTAAAGTACTATGTTTAGAGACCCTGCACTTGAAGAGACATATAAGAAGTTTTCTGAAATTAAAAAGTACCTTGACATTGAAAAAATGATAAAAAGGATTCTGGAAATTGAGAAGATGCAGGAAAGCCCTGATTTCTGGGCCTTACCTGAAAGAGCACAGCTTGCTTTACAGGAGCTTTCATCCCTTAAGAAGCAGCAAGAAACGATTGAAGACATTGAAAAGAAATTTGTTTATCTTTCTGAACTTGAGCCCCTTAAGGACGAAGACCCTGAGTTTTTCAAGGAGTTCGAAAAAGAAAAAAGACAAATCTTAGAAGAAATTGAAGATCTTGAAATTAGAACAGTACTTGTAGAGCCGGAAGACAGGAAAAATGCTATTCTTACAATCCATCCCGGAGCAGGAGGGACTGAATCTCAGGATTGGGCAGAGATGCTGCTCAGAATGTACTTAAGATTCCTGGAAAAGAGAAAATTCAAATATCGCATCGTCGATATTCAACCCGGAGAGGAAGCCGGCATTAAAGACGCAACAATCCTTGTAGAAGGGGATTTTGCTTACGGGCTGCTGAAAGCGGAAAGAGGTGTGCACAGACTCGTAAGGATTTCGCCATTTGATGCTTCCAGGAGAAGGCACACGTCCTTCGCTTCGGTTTTTGTTTATCCTGAAAGAGAAGATGTAGAAGTAAACATATCGGAAGACGAACTTAGAATAGACACTTTTAGATCTTCTGGCCCCGGTGGCCAGCATATGCAAAAGAATGAAACTGCCGTGAGAATTACCCACCTCCCCACAGGCATTGTTGTCGCCTGCCAGTCTGAGAGGTCACAACATCAGAACAAGCTCACAGCACTGAGAATTCTGAAGGCAAGACTGTATGAATACCTGAAGGAAAAAGAAAAAGAAAAAATTGGAGACATCGAAAAGGAAAAATCAGAAATTGCATGGGGAAGGCAAATCAGGTCATACATTCTGCACCCTTATAAATTAGTGAAAGACCACAGAACGAATTTTGAGATGCCCAATGCCGACGCCGTACTCAATGGGGAAATCGACGAATTTATAAGAAAATTCCTGCTTTTTAAGGCAAAATAGATTCTTATTCCAAAAATCTGAAACTAAGATAAGCTTCTAGAATTACGAGGGAAAGGATAAGACCAGCAAAGAGAGTCTTCAGTAACCTGATAGTTCGCAGAAATCTTGATCTTTGTAGCCAGTTCTTTTCAAAACCCTCAATATAAATCCTTTCAGTATTTGCTTCCAGCGTATCAAGAATGAATAGTGTATCGTTAAATACGCCTCCAACCTTATTTCTATCGATAGAGTATCTCCTCGGGAGGCCTACATTTGTAATGTCAAGAATATGATTCCAGAAATAAGGGCAATATACTGCTTCATTCTGATCTGGATCAGGCACTATGCCGATAACCGAATAGTCCATATTCTGAACGGTCGTGGAGAAAGTACTCTTTTTCAACAGAGAGCTGATATCTCCTGCATATCCCTTTTGAAAGAACAAAATTCTAGAAAATTCCCACCCGCTTACCTGTACCGGTCCTATTTCAGCGCTTTCTTGAACCCCAAGATTATTGAGGAATTCACTATACCGATCAGTAAATATAATGACTTTATCAGTATTTCTGCCCGGAATGGGTAGTTTCCCGACAGAAACGAGGATTCTTGCGTCCTCTTTTGCAGAACTACGAAGAAAGGAATTAAAAAAGGATCTTAGATATATATTATCTCCTTCCATATGGTAGGTAATCCCGGGCAAAGGTCTTGAGAACACTAACGCGTTATCGAGGTCAACATCATCAACAGGCAAGATTTTTATAGAAACTAAACCAGACGATTCTGGCAATTTAATCCTAAATTGAGCATATTCTCCTTTCCCTGCAGTTACCTCTCCAGTCCATAGTTCACCAACACTGTCTCTCACTATGCACCTAAAGACCGTGTCTGGAAGATTATAGTTCTGAAATAGGATATAAAGGGAATCTGAAATAAGTGAATAGTCGACATCTTTAATTCCTGCATTTTGAATAAAAAGTGTATCATAAAAGAACTCTCCCTTTGACGAATATGCCGTTAATGGCCTCGAAAAATTAGAAAGGACATAGTACCTGGAAACATTTCCTTCCAGAGCAAGAAGACTTTCTATTTCACTCTCATTCGTAAAAATTCTAACTCTATCCCCATAATAACCCACAGTCTCTTTTATGAATTTTTCGATATCCTTCCTTCTATGCTCAAAGAGTGGAGAATTCTTAACGTAGATCCTATCAAACTTCAGAATCGCTGATACTGGCCTCGAAACAAAAAGCAAAATTAGAAAAAGTATAAAGCACCTTAGAATTATTATAAGATTCCGATGGATTCTTCTCTTTCTGTCAATCTCGCTTTTCGTAACTAGTAATAACCATGAAACAATTTGAATTCTCGAGGGCTTTGCCTTCAAGAAGAGAGAAAGCAACGGAAGAAATACCAGCGGCAGGAAAAGCAGGGCAAAGCCATTGAGAAAATTCATATTTCTAAGAACTTCCTGACCTGTAAAGTCAGGTCAAGATCTGTATAGAACTCGTTATACTTAATTCCGTAGTGGGTAAAAAGGTCATTCAGGTCAAAATAATGCTCCTTTATTCTTTTTCTGTAGTTGAAAAGCATTTCCCTCGTCGCTGCTATCTCTTCTGAGGATTCCGAGTCCCTTAGAAGAATTCCGGGTTGAAGTTCTTCAAGCTCTCTGCGAGATATAATTGGAAACACCAAAATTTCATGGCCTTTACTTTTGAAAAATCTCAGGAATTTTTGTAGCTGCGCAAACTCGCAAAGGAAATCCGAAACTGTAATCAGCAAACTCCTCTTTTTGATTCTCTTCTCAAGGTCAAGCATAGCATTCAAAAAATCAGTCTTTCCCGAGTCTCGAAAATCCTCCAGGGCTTTCATCAAATTCTGAAGATTGGAATAGGTTGTTGAAGGTGGGCGAAAAAAGACTTCTCTTTCATTAAACAGAAAAAGACCACAAGCATCTCTGGAAAGATACGATAGAAATGCAAAAATCGCGGCAACGCCTCTGCCTACCTCGCCCTTTCTGTCTAAGGACATAGACCTGGACACATCAAGAATAATGTAAACTCTTATGTTTGTTTCCTCTTCATATTTCTTCACAAAGAATTTCTCGGTTCTTCCGTAGAGTCTCCAGTCAATGAACTTAATATCGTCTCCTTTCTCATACGCCCTGAGGTCTTTGAACTCAAGACTGTGGCCAAAAAAAGGACTCCTGTGCTTCCCGTGGAGATATCCGTCAAGAATTTTTTCGACAGTAATACCTTTCTTCCTGAGGAACTCAATAATTTCAGCATTAAAGGTGAAAGTCACTTTAAGATATTTTTTCTTCTTTCAGTATCTTGATTACATCAGGGATGTACTTTAAAACCACTGACCTTACTTCCTGAACAGCGGTGTCTCTCGACACCAGAAGAAAAATAGCAAAATTGTTAACAGGTAACGGAAATAGCATTACATGGTCATTTCTGTCGGTAATGATTATCTCCGACAGTTCATCACGTTTTTCTTTCCCTTCCGTTACGATTTCCATCGCTTCCTGCGCAGCCTTTAGTATTCCTCCATATAGAGCTGCAGAAGCCTGAAAAGTCTTTCCAGCAAGGATCGTTTCAAAGGCAATAGGGGCTCCTTCTTCGTAGTCGAAAATCATGGAGCCGATAAAGCCAGGAATCTCGGCGTGAAAGAACTTAACAATATCAGGAAGCGTAAGTTCAACGGCCTTTGCTTCAGCATCTTCAGCCTCGTCTTTGATTCTAGCAAAATTGAGAAGGAGCAGGTCAACGGGAGCGTTAATAGTTCTATTGGGTTCCTCGGTATAAGTCTTGGTCTCAAAAACACCATCCTTCCAGCTTAATATTTCGAAGAGAGCTTCTTCACCTTTTTTCGACCCTGCTTTCGCATCGATTATTTCACCACTCTTGAACACGATCACGCCTTCCTTGAAAGTTTTCATATCCCTGCAGCTCAGAATGACCGTTTTACCCATAAGTGCAAGGGCCTGTACCATATCAATAATGTCCACACCAGCAACAGTTCCCTTAAACCCCTGCATCTCGAGAACCTGGGAACTTTGTTCCTGGGGAGCGGTGAAGAAAATCTTCTCGAAATCCTTTCGAAAATCTCCTGATTTATTTATGAATGCATCAGCACCTTTCTTTAAGACTGACCGCTCGATGGTCGCGCCCTTTACGTCGGTATAAACGTAAACTTTAATTGAGGGGTTCAGTTGCTTTGTATAAATAAGTAGGTCAATGCCGTTTTTGTCAGGCAAAATTAAATCCATAATCATAAATTCGATCTTGTAAAAACTTAAAAAGGAGTGAGCCTCGTCAAAAGAACCAGCTGTATACACTGTAAGACCCAAGTCTGATAGGACGTCCTGTACTTTGTTTCTAAGACTCACATCAGGGTCTACAATCAGTATTCTCCCTTCCATACACGCTCCTTCGTTATCAAAATTTTAAACTATAACCTGTACCCTGTAAAGTAAGATAGAAGTCCCTTGCGTTACCTGTGAGAATTTTGAAAAATCAAAGCTACATTCCCTTTTTGTTCAACAGGAGGGGCTCTTCAGAACCACAATCTCAAATCAATAACAATTTCCCTCTGATCTCATCCAGAGAACAGAATCCCTTCCTTTCGAGGTAATTTTCCACTCCTGCTTTGATTTTACAAACGATAGCCGGATCTGTAAAATTAGCCGAGCCTATTTCAACCAGCGAGGCACCAACCAGAAAATATTGTATCGCGATCTCTGCACTGCAGATGCCACCCGAAGCAATCATTTCCACTTCAGGGTACCTCTTCTTAATCTGATAAGCAAGATTCAGTGTGATGGGATATATGGCCGGGCCCGAGAGCCCACCGGACCTTCTCGCAAAATAGAAGTCGAGTCGTTCAATATCAACAAAGAGAGCAGGATATGTATTGGCTACTGTCAGATAGGTAAAACCTTCCTCCATAAGTAAATCTAATAATCTTTCAAAACCGAACACGTTTGGTGGGATTTTTACAATGTTTATTTTTTGAGAAGTTCTTTTAACAGACTTCAGGAGGTCTCTCAGAGTCCTATCTTCTCTGAAGAATTCAACGCCTCCCTGGGAAACGTTCGGGCAGGATATATTAACCTCATAGGCTACAATCTGGCCGTATCTGTTCAGCCGGTCAATCATCAGTTCAAATTCTTCTTTGTCGTGACCCGCAAGGTTTACAATTATCGCTTTACCCAACTCCATAAGTCTCGGAAGTATGTCCCGTTCAAAAACTTCAAGACCCGGGTTTTCAAGACCGATGGAGTTGATTAGACCACAGGGGGTTTCCCTTACCCTCGGGGGTGGATTACCCACCCTAGGTTTGTAGGAAATCCCTTTGGTAGTCAGCCCTCCAAAGCATTCCAGTAATTTAAAGCCTCCTGGCTCGAATCCGTATCCGAAGGTTCCCGAGGCCGGAAGAAACGGTGTGAGGAACTCAACACCAGCAAAGTTTACCCTTAGAATGGGTTTACTGGTTTTCGCCAAGATACAGCGCCTTTCTTAAAACATACTCGGACACAAAAATCGGGGCTTTCATCCTCAGTGCTATAGCCACAGAATCTGATGGCCTCGCATCCACACTATAGAGAATCTTTCGCTCCTCTTCATATAGAACAAGGCGGGCAAAATACGTGTTTTCCTTAAGGTCATTTATCACTACCCGCAACAGTTTCAAACTCAAAGCATCAAAAAGGTCCCGGATAAGGTCGTGGGTCAGAGGTCTTGGCGTCTTGAAGTTCTGGAGCGCCATTGTTATGGATTGGGCTTCGNNATCACGATAGGCAACTCCCTGTCTCCATCCCTCTCTTTGAGGTACAAGACAGGGCTTTCTTCCCCAACTTCAGGGAACTGCACCTTTTCTACTACAACTTCAATGAGTTCCAATCTCTTTTGATATTATTTTGACTTTTAAAATTGCCTCTACTCCAGGATAGAGCTTGATCTTAACGGGATGGACTCCTGTTTCTTTAATATGCTCCATGTGGATCATCCCCTTTTCCACGGAAATACCGCGCTTTTTCAGCTCTTCCATCACCTCTATGCTGCTTACAGAACCAAAGATCTTGCCTTCCCGTGAGGAGGTTTTTTCGAATACAATAGTGTCAAGGCTTTCAATTTGATTTTTAAGCTTCTCTGCTCGACTTTTCTGTGACTGTTCTTTAGACTCTAAAAGTTTCTTCTCACTCTGAATTTTCCTCAGAAGAGAATCAGTCAGAAGTTCTGCAAGATGATTCCTAATCAAAAAATTCCGCGCGTAGCCGTCGTTGACATCAACTATTTCACCTGCTTTGCCCACCTTTGGAACATCTTTTAACAGGTAGACCTTCATGAAAGATAATAGCTCTCCGCGAACGGAAGAAGAGCAATCATCCTAGCCCTTTTTATTGCCTTTGAGAGTTTCCTCTGGTGAAAGGCACAGGTGCCAGTGGTCCTTCTTGGCAGAATTTTCCCCTTTCTTGATATATATTTTGACAAAAGTTCAACATTTTTGTAATCAATTTCCTTGACTGCATCCTTACAAAACTCACAGGAACTTTCCCTCACCCTCATCTTATTGCTCATCTAAAAAACCTCCTTAATTAGAATGGTAAATCTTCTTTTTCTTCCGGCTCACCGCCAGGAGTTTCACCACCTTCGCCACCTTCAGCAGGCAGCTCTTCGGGAAGCTCCTCTTCCTCTGGAGCATACACTACTTCTTCCCCTGTAACTTTCTCCAGAACGTGGAGTCTCCTCACGACTATCTCGAAAACGGTCTTCTTCTGCCCTTCTCTGGTCTCAAAATCACGGGACCTGAGACTTCCTTCTACTATAACTGGGGTACCCCTCTTGAGCTTACCCATACTCCTTTCTGCAACTTCACGGAAAAGCACAAGGCTTATAAACAACGGCTCCTTAACCCATTGACCCTGGGCATTCCTGAAATTTCTATCGCTGGCAAAACGCACATTGCATACCGGAGTCCCCTGTGGAGTATAGCGCACTACCGCATCTTCTACTAACCTTCCAGATATTACCACAAGGTTTATGTTGGGAAGTCTTAACTCTGCCATCATTTCCTCACTATGAGTTCCCTCAGATATGATTTGTTCATCCTTATTTCTTGCTTGAGGCTGGAGATTACCTTGGGACCTGCTTCAAAGTCAAACAATACATAAAAACCCTCTTTCCTGTGATTTATTTCATATGCCATTTCCCTTTTCCCCCACACCTCGAGACTCGCAACTTTTCCATCTTTCTCAATTATATTTTTCAGTTTACCGATCAAGCCATCCCGTTCTTCATCTGAAATCGCCGAATCTATTATAACCACCATCTCGTAATTTCTCATTTTTCCTCCTTCACTTTGAGTTATTTAGTATAAAACCATTTCGGGGTACTTTCAAGATTTCGCCTGTCTAATAAAATCCATAAGGTCTAAATATGTATCAATGGAAAAATAAGGAACATCGCCAAGGATTTCTCTAAGAAATCTCCCCAAAACTCTCTTAGGCCCAATCTCCACGAAAACTCCGGACTTAATCCTTCCCGCAACTTTTATTGATTCCACCCAATTAACCGTGCCACAAATCTGTTTTACAATGAGGTCTTTAAGGAGCAGAGGACTGGTGACTAAACCGGGGTCCAGGTTTGGTATAACCGGAACCTTCGGCACTTCAAACTTTACATTTCTCAGAAACTCTTCGAACTCCACTCTGGCAGGCTCCATCAAAGGAGAGTGAAAAGCATTGGAAACGTTTAATCTGATAATTCTCTTCGCACCAGCTTCCTTCAACTTTCCTTCGACGATCTCAATATCCGCAAGAAAGCCGGAAATCACCACCTGAGAAGGGGAATTAATATTCGCCACAACAACTCTATTATTATAGGGCTTCAGAATCTCGTTTATCTTTGCAATTTCCAGGCCTATTACGGCGGACATAGCGCCCATCTCATAGACACTATCCATAAGTTCTGCCCTCTTTGCCACCACAGACACAGCATCTGAAAATGTCAAAGCCCCTGAAGCATAAAGAGCAGTAATTTCACCAAGACTGTGTCCAAGAACAACGAAAGGCTCTATTCCATATTCAACAAGGATTGCGCAAATCGAAGCACTGTGGACAAAGATGGCTGGTTGAGTGTACAGAGTCCTGGATAAGACATCTTCGGGACCATTGAACATTGTATAACCAAGGGGAAAATTCAAAGCATCTTCAACTTCTCTAAGCATGCGTTTTGCCCTGTCACTAGCTTTGTAAATATCTTCCATCATACCAACATATTGCGAACCCTGTCCTGGAAACATATAAATGAAGGTTTTCATTTCAAATATCCTCCTTGATAAGATAACCTCTCAAATACTCTGCTTCGGGAAAATTTGCAGGAACTGGATGATCCCGAAAATCCTGATGCAAATATTCTAGAATACGGAATTCTCTCCCTTTCCCGCCCGTTCCCCTCTGAAGAACTGATGAAAGGTGTTCCCACTTAATATGATTACTACAACTGAACAGAGCAACCTGACCATCTCGTTCAAGGACATCAATAGCATTTCCGAGGAGATTCGAATAAGAACTTACAGCTGAATCAAGGTCTTTTGCCTTTCTTGCAAAGGAAGGGGGGTCCATAATGATGAAACTGAACTTAATCCGCAGAGACTTAGCCTCCTCAAGAAAATCAAAAGAATCTTTTACTTCCGATATTAGCTTACTTTGGCTAATTCCATTTATCTTCACGTTCTCTCTTAAAAGATAAATCGCATCTTCCGAAATATCCACTGCAATCACCCTCTGAGCCTTTTTTAGAGCCCTCAAAGCGAAACTTCCACTATACGAGAAGAGGTCCAGTACAATACCTCCTGAAACATGTTCCTCTACGATATCTCTATTTTTCCTTTGATCATAAAAGAAACCTGTTTTTTGTCCCCTTACAAGGTCCACAAAGTACTTCATTTCATTTTCTTCGACAAGTACTCTGCTAAGATCAAGATTATCCTCATTGATTAGGATTTCTACCCTTTCCGAAAGTCCCTCGACCATCCTTGATTGCCCTTCGCTTCTTTCCACGAGAAACTTTGGAGAAAACGCATCATATAGTGCTTTTATGATATCACCCCTTCTGACTTCCATTCCGAAAGAATTTATCTGAAAAACAAAACCCCCACCATATCTGTCCACAACAAGGCCCGGAAGCCCGTCGCTTTCACTGAACGCTAGCCTGTAATATTGTGTTCGAAGATTCTTCCTCCGCTTTAAATCTGCTACCATTAGGCGCTGCTTTATAGCAAAGTAATCAAGCTCCTCTTTTTTCCTGGAGTAAAATCGGAGGGCAATGGAAGATGAGGGGTTGAAAATTGCTGAACCTAAAAATACCCCTTTTCTTGAATAGACCTCCACCGCGGAACCTCTGGGGGCAGTACACTCCAACAAATTACCCGAGTAAACCCAGGGGTGATTTGCAATTTGAATTGGGTTACCCTTAACTATTGCCCTTTCCATCTTCAATTCCCAGGACTTTTATCTTATATCGCAGTACCCTTTCGGAAACTCCGAGTCTCCTTGCTGCTCTCGACTTTATAAAGCCCTCCGCTTTCAGAGCTTCTTCTATCAATTTCCTCTCGAAATTCCTCATAATAGATGGAAGAGAATTATCCGGACCCGATACGACAGCTTCAAAATGCTCTGCATTGGCTTTCCACAAGTACCCGGGTAAATCCTGGACTTCAATTAAATTCTTGGAAGACATGACACATGCCCGTTCCACAATATTACTAAGTTCTCTGACATTCCCGGGATAACTATACCGCACCAGGAGTTCTTTTGCTTCTTTTGAAAAACCTTTGATCTCCTTTCCTTCACTTTTGCTATATTTTTCACGAAAATAATCAAGGAGTAACGGAATGTCCTCACGGCGTTCTCGCAGCGGAGGAATCTCAATCTCAATAACATTTATTCTGTAATACAGATCTTCCCTGAAAATTCCATCCTGCACTTCTTTCTTAAGGTCACGATTCGTCGCAGTTATCAGCCTGAAGTCCACAGCCTTTGTCTTTGTGCCTCCTACGGGCCTTAGCTCCTTCTCTTCGATTACTTTTAGCAATTTCACTTGAAGATCTCTTTTCAATTCCCCAATTTCATCAAGAAAAAGCGTCCCGCCGCTAGACCTTACAACGAGTCCATCGTACGATCTTTCTGCACCTGTGAAGGCACCCTTTTCATAACCGAACAGTTCGGCTTCTAAAAGCGTTTCAGGAATAGCCTGAAGATGAACGTCAACAAAAGGACCATCCTTTCTCTTCGAGAGAGAGTGGATTATTCTCGCGAGCAAAGTTTTCCCCGTGCCGGTTTCGCCAGTGAGCAAACAGGGTGCACTCGTTCTAGAAGCCTTGACAACGAGGTATAGAACTTCCCTCATTTTCTCAGAAGCAAAGACAAAATCCCGAATTTGTGTCTCTTTCAGATTTTCAATTACCTTTACCTCAATATCAAGTTCGTATGATTTTCTTATCTTCTCAATCTTGGAGGAAAGCGCTGAAAGATCGACGGGCTTTACGATATAGTCTACAGCCCCTTCTCTCATAGCAGAAACTACTGTCTCAACGTCGGAAACTGCAGTCACCATAATTACCTTCACGAGGGGATTTTCTTTCTTGAAACTTCGTAGAAGTTCGAGGCCACTGGCATCAGGAAGCCTTATATCAAGCAAAATCCCATCAACGGGAATGCTGCTAAAAAGACTTAACGCCTCTTTCCCATTTTCTGCAGCAAGCACATTGTAGCCCTGGCCTTTAAGGAATTCCGTGAGTAAATCCAATGTCCTTCTCTCATCTTCTACCAGAAGAATAGTGAATTTACTATTCATTTCCGACAAAGAACTCCGCCTTTGTGCCGATGCCCTTCGTGCTCTCAATACGTATTTCCCCACCAAGGGCTTCAACAATTCGCTTCACCATACTGAGTCCAATCCCCATTCCTGAAGGTTTTGTCGTGAAGAAGTACTCGAAAGCTCTTGTAACCTCATCGGCATCCATCCCTCTCCCGTTATCTTCAATTTCAAAATAGACCCGCTTTTTTTCTTCGCGTACCCTGATTTCGATTACCTTAGCCTCTTTCGAAACACCGTCGAAAGCCTCTATACTGTTTTTGATTATATTTGAAATTGCCTGTTTTAACAAGATCACATCAGTTCTGATTCTATCAATTCCCAACTCGGTTTTTAATTGAATCCCTGAGCCTACGAGAATCCCCTCAAATTCTTTTTCGATTTCCATGAACAAACTCTGAAGGCTAATCTCTTCCCTCTTTACCTGAAGAGTCTTCCCCAGTTCATTGAATTTCTCAGTCACCGAATTAAGGCGCCCGATACCCTCCTTTATAGCCTCAAGAAAATCAGGTCGAATATTCCCTCTTTCCAGCATCTGGGCTGCTATACTCATCGAATTTATTGAATTCTTCACTTCATGGGCAACCTGTGCTGAGAGACCGGCCAGCTCACGGAAATACTTCACCTGCTCCTTCTCGCGGAGAACGTTTATTTCCTGCTCCTTCATTCTTTTTTCCATTAGATAAACTGAAAAAATAGATACACCGAAAACTGCGAGAAGGACACCCAGAACGAGGAGCATACTGAAGATTATTGAATTCAAAAGATGTTTGTAGAGACCCATCGAATACCCACACACAACCTTAAGAGAATCGGCGAGAAAGGAAAATTCAACTATCGGGTATAGGGGCGATTCTATCTCTCGTACAATTCCAGGTTCAACAGAACCGTAATCAGCCACCGGCAGAAAACCCTCATACTTAGACGCCCATTGAAGAACAGAATCATCCTTCAATAATATAATATAATCAACATTGGTAGATTCAACGAGAGCAAAAAGAACCTCTTCACCAAGGGGTCCGCGTTCTAACGTTGAGGTAATAACCTCCCTCACTACGTAGGAACGCAGCTTTGCATCAATTTCCGCAACATCTCGTAAAGTGTTTCTCTGGTGCCTATATTCCGCATAAAAAAATACTGTGAACAAAGAACATACCGCAAGATATAGAACTGCGAGTTTTTTGGGATTCATTAATTTCTAGTGCCTTTCCTGCCTCTGACTCTTTCGGCCTTTCTTTCCTCAA
This sequence comes from Caldifarciminota bacterium UBA5631, assembly GCA_002421425.1. Lineage (GTDB taxonomy): Bacteria > Hydrothermota > Hydrothermia > UBA1063 > UBA1063 > UBA1063. Next base: position 15,819 of record DIJZ01000026.1, on the reverse strand, counting down.
CTCCCCTGTAGTAGTCTCCCCTCCTGTACCACAATGGAAACCCATTTTCTGTCCTGAGTTTAATTTCAGATCTTGTTCTGTGAATGAAAATACTCCTGGCGATAACATATTCAGTTTTTCCTGCTCTGAAAAACGCTCCATAAACTGTACAGGAATCACCAATCCCCGGGATCTGCTCAACAAACCACGAAGGACCTAGAACTACTTTGTAAATTGAGTCACCCTTTGTAATACTCATAACAACCTGCGCAACATCTGAGCCCTCAGTCTTCTCACGTTGGAGATCCATAACCTTTCCAGCAAGTTGTATTGTATCCTTGACGTTGTAGAAATACCTGGGTAAAAGCAGAAACACAAACGTGACCAATATGCTCATGATTCCTCCTCAAAGGGACATAAATAAGCCAACTCTAAATTCTCTTGAATCAAAAGTAAAGTCAGCAGTAGTGGAGTTATTCTTCATGTTGTTCACGCCTCCGTAAAGTCCCATCTGAATCTTAGAATCAATAATAAGAATCTTCATATTTACATTATGTGTTGTAAGTACATCGTCTCTTTCTATGTAGATCCCATTTGAATCGACTATATGAAAATCCCTCCTTTCATATCCAAACACGTAATTAAATATAAACCTGCCTGCGTAAAAATTCACTCCTGTATTATGAACAATACCGCTAAATGCATATTTCTCTTCAAAGTCAGGTCTTGTAATCTCTTTTAAATCCTCAACGTATACTGCGTTACTCGATGGTGCAAAATGAAATCCAACTTCATAAAAGAGTCCCAACCGATTAATGATGTTCACTGCATACCTTAAAGAGACATCACCAGCTTCCAGCAATCTTTCTTCGTCCACAATGCGATTGCTCCATAGATTTCCATGACCTGAACCTGCAGAGTCTAAAACGAAAGTCGAGGAGTACCTCCAGTCAAACTTTCCATGCAAATTAAAAGTACCCCACGGAGTTCCGAAATTCATTGACACTGCAGGTGTTTGCTCGTGATACTGCGTATATTCAGCATTTAGAAACGAATAGGTATAATTCGCATTCAGGACAATCACGGAGCTCAGATACAATTTCCCCGAAAGAAATGGAGAGAGAAATATTGCAGGATAAGGAGAGTAGAAATCCCAGTTTGAGTTTATCCCGATTTCAAAATAGTCGCCAGCCTTACCAAAATCCTTAAAGTATGATATTCCACCACCCATATTTGCAAAATCCTGAGCTTTATTTACATCAAACTTTGAGCCTGAGAAGTAAAATTCGTACCCCAATGGGCTATCAATATTATAGTGCGACAATCTTGCATTCAGTTCGAAGAAATCGTCGGCAACGGCTCTGGGATCAAGGAAAAGGTTATTTGTAGCACCTCTTCCGAAGCTCACGGAAAAACCCACTGTAAAAAACAGAAAGAAAGTAACCATAATCCTCCTTTAATTATAATGGGTCCAGCCCCTACAGGGGCTGGACCCAAAACCTTTTAGCGTACTCTTCTTACTGGGCCTGACGTCTTCCTTGAGTTTGAACCCTGGCTCCCGGCACCTGTGCAGCTTCCATCCCTTAATCTTAGCCTTTCACGATCTCTGACCTGCAAACTATCTGGAATACCATCGGCATTTTCGTCCCTGACCCTGATCTCCTGCCTGTTCCTGACAGTATTCTTTGTCCCCGAGCCTACTTCTTTTTGTACGGTTACAGTGTCCCTTTTCGTAAACACCCTTTTTAAGATCTTGATAATATTGTTGCCATCTTTCGTAATTGTTTTCTCTGAGGTCAGTTCAGTAGTCACTGCGCGGTTCCGAACTCTGTTCTCAACGCGCATTTGAATTGTGTCACCTTGATTTCTCACCATTTCCCTTGTTCTGACTCTTTCAGTGTCCCCCACCATCTGACATGTTACTGAATCTCCGTAGTTTTGCACTCTAAGCGTCTTTCGAAGCGTATCAGGCCCTGTTTGAGCATGCAGATTTGTGCAAGCAATCAGCACCAGCACGCTCATTCCGGTGATTATCTTCGCACCTTTCATTTTGCACCTCCTTGATTTATATCTCAATCCTATTTATGCAAAAACTGTGCCAAAATGAAATCCTTGAGTATTGCGGGTTTTCAACAGATCATTTCGACAAAATTGTCGAGTACGGAAAATATTGTCATTATCAACGTATTACATTAAATTTGAAAGATTTGTAAAAAGGATTTATTCTATAAACTATGCTTGAAGCTGAAGGAGTAGGGGTATTTTCTCTTTTTGATTTTCTTAACTCATGTGTTGATTTTTTCTCCCATGAGGGTCCTTTTTACCTGCTTTATGTAGAATCTATTCACCTGGTGCCAATAGTTACCAGAGTCTTCGGCACAGAATTTATTGCCGAAACGGGCTACACAGGAAATACCATGGCTTTTCCCTTTCAAAACTCTGCAATGATTTTCATAACAAAAAATCCCGATAGTTTGCTAACAGGAATAAGGGAGAAACTTCATTCCATTTACAAAAAGAACCCAGCTCTTAGATATGCAAAGGTATTTGTAAAAACAGTAAGTCAGCATCCGTCAATACACCTTCAAAGAGCTTTTAAGAAAATTGCCAATACCCGCAGATTCATCTATGTGCCCAATATCCACGAATACCTCAAGTTGCTGGAACATATTGACACAGGCGGTAGAGAAGTTGCAGTCGATATTAAGCTAGAAAATTATCCCTTTTTTGTTAATATCCTCAGTATCATCTCTGGAAGAACCTGTAAAGTTGAAATCGAGTCAGGGTCCTGTTTTTTGAAAATGAGAAAACCAGAAGATTCAAAATATAGAAAAGTATTGGTTAAATTCAGGAGTTCAGCCTTGGGAGAAAAGACGTTCAAACTTGATTCATTAAGCTTCGAAGACGCGCAAAAGGTATTGCAGTCCTACTTCATTAGCCCAAATATCAGCAAGGCATTGCTCGAAACCTTTTATTACAGGTCCGCAGGTAGCTATCAAAAAATGCTGGAAATCCTCGACCTGGCAATGGTTAAAGGATTTGTAAGGTGGACATTACAGAGAGGTTGGGATGTAGAGCATATGGCGGAAGATCCCTTTACAGTTTGCTTTCCTCCGGACTGCAGGGAACTCTTTGAGACTCTGAGTAAGATTGAACGAATTGTTCTTTATACAATAGTATCCTCGGCCCACACCCTTGAGAAAAAAGACCTTCTAAGAGCAATCCCTGACCTGAGAATCGATGAACTGGAATACTCAATAGAAAAGTTTGAGAAACTCGGAATTATTAAATCTAAAGGTTCCAGAGTGCTCTCAACGCATCCCGCCATTGATTTCAATCCTCAGCTCAGAGTTTCAAATAGAGATTTCCGAAGAATTCACATCTTTCTCGCAGAGGACCTTGGAAAAAGGAAAATGAATGGAGGCAGTGTACCTTCGTGGCAAATTGCCAGACACTACGAGCTCGCTGGAAATACTCGGAGCGCCGTAAAATATTACATGGAAGCAATCGAAGAAGATTTGAAGGCTAAGGAAACCGAAAAGGCAATTAAACATGCGACAAGAACTCTGAAAATAACCAGAAGTACTCTCAAAAAACTTGAATTGAAAATGCTAATTGCAAACCTTTATTCTCAAGAAGGGCGATATTACGACGCTCTGGAATGCCTAAACGATTTAAACGACTCGCGAGATCTCCCTTCCAAAGTAAAAAAACATATTATTATAAAACAGATTCACCTTCAGAACCAGATTGGAGAGATCAACCGGGCAAGGAAAATGCTTCAATACCTTAAGAATCAATCAAAAAAATCTTCGTCAGATTTGTTCCTGGAAGAATTTATCACTCGCTATAACATGGATCAGCTCAGCCCTGAATATGTTGAAAGATTAAGGAAAATTTCACAGAAAAGTTCTCTCGTGAATGATGGTGCCCTGTACTATCTTATGTTGGGAGAAACAGAGTTTTATTTCAATGATACTAAAAAAGCTGTCGAAAATTACATCAAGGCCTTAAAGCTTTCTAAGAACGAAAATATTTCCGTTCTCGCAGAACTAAGACTTTCGGAAGCGCTCCTTCTGACTTTAAGATTCCGGGATGCGCTTCAGCATCTCGAGAGGGTTCTCTGGATCACTACGAATCTGAACCATGAGCACATAAAGAGCCTTGTAATGGAAGACGTTGCCAGAATTTATCTCCATATTTTGCCTCCTACAAGCGCCTCAATGTTTCTGCGCTTTTCAATGGAAGACTTTTTGAATGGACCGGTTAATCAAAGCTATTCTTATTTATACTTGCTGGGGTTGTGGTATCTGAAACTCGGGAAAACGCGAGAAGGCATGCAGTTGCTCAAGTTAGAAATTGCAAGGGAAATAGGGAGGGGTAACAGGTTTAAAGCAAATAACATCGCCCTTGCCCTTGTTTCGGAACTGGCGAAGAGCGGGCTGCTTCAAGAGGCTGGGGAAATACTGAAGAATATAAAAACCAGAAGCCCATTCCTATTAAACCGAAAAACGCTGCTGGAGACCATTATGAAACTGATTCAAGGGAAGGTTCTCGAATTTGATTTAAAAACCATTGAGAAAATGGCCGAAAAGAATGCTTTGAATATGCTAAATTTTCTTGAACTAACTGAAAATATAAAGTCACCACAGCTCTCGGCGCTGAGAGAGCGCTTTAATAAAGATTTAGTTGATCTTTTTTCAGCTCTGCGGGACATAGATCTTGAAGGTCGCCTGTAAAAGAACCTATGCAGGAATATATTTTTAGCCTCTACGAGACTCACGGCGTCGGGCCTGTTTTCTATTCAAAACTCGTAAGAGCTTTCGGTTCACCTAAAAATGCTGTAGAGGCTTCCCTCGAAGAACTAGAAGAAGTGGTTCCTACCAAGATTGCCGTTGAAATAAAGAGGATTGAAAATGAAACTCTGCAGCAGAAGTCGAAATTTCTGGAGCAAACTGGCATTAAATGCATTGATTTTACTTCAAATGAGTACCCCGAAAATTTCAAGATCCACGAAATGTTCCCTCCTGTCCTATTCTATCGGGGAAAGAAACTTTCCTGCGAGAAACCTTCCATCGCAGTTGTTGGCACCAGAAAGCCGACAAGGTACGGAGTAGAAACTACTATTAAACTTGTATCCCAGCTTGTGAAACACGGCTTTTCCATAGTATCAGGAGGGGCAAGGGGTATCGATACAGTTGCCCACAAAACCGCCCTACAGGAAGGTGGATACACCATCGCGGTTCTGGGCTGCGGGGTAGACATATACTATCCTGTTGAAAATCGAAATCTATTCCAGCAGATCGCAAATTCAGGCACGCTACTTTCGGAATTTCTCCCTGGCACAAAGCCACTGAAGGAAAATTTTCCCAAAAGAAATCGCCTTATCGCTGGACTCGCAAAGGGCGTTCTGATAATTGAAGCAGGTGAAACAAGTGGATCTTTGATTACTGCAAAGTGGGCCCTTGAAATGGGAAAAGAAGTCTACTCCGTTCCTGGTCCTATAAACTCTTCAGTGTCCTTCGGATGTAACAGATTGATTAAGGATGGAGCAAAAATTGTTCTCAGCGTGGAAGACATACTCGAAGACTTTGGTGTCAGACACCATCCAGAAGAAAACTCTTACGCAGAAGAAAAGCTCGGGCCTGAGGCACGAAAAATCCTCGAAATGTTGAATTCTGAAGCCGTTCATTTTGATGAGTTGCTTTCAAAGTTATCAATCCCCACACCTGATCTTCTAGCAATACTATTCGAGCTTGAAATTAATGGTCTAATAATAGAATTGCCAGGGAAATACTACAAAAGACGGTAATCTCAGGGTTGATGAGCACCCTGCTCCACCTTAATTCCATTGATAGTAAGAAAGTTCAGTGAGCTTTCCTTAAACCGCTTATCTTCATAATCTTCTACATAAACCACCCTCCGGATGTCAGCCGCAACTATGAGCTTTGCACATTCCATACACGGTAAAAGGGATGAGTAAAGGGTAGCTCCTGAAATATTTGTTCCTGCCTTGAGAGAGAAAGCAATGGCATTTTGCTCTGCGTGAATTTCGTAGCGGGAATGAATAAAATTTAAATTATAGAATTCACTTTCTCCTGCACCCTCAAAGACAATTTTTTTTATGGATTCCTCAAGTTTTTCTCCAAAATATTCAACGAAGGCACGGGAATATTTTTTGAAGTAATTGAATTTCTCAAAGAACCGGGAAGTGAACTCTTTTATACCACCGGACTCCAGAAGCACCCTGATTTCGGAGGGATTTTCTGCAACATATTGAAGCAGTTCTTGAAGTTCATTACACTGGGGAAAGCCAGAAGGAGACCCATTGTATCCCATTGAGACTATACGATTTTCTTTCACTACAAGAGCACCAGTTTTGTAGTAAACGCAGGAGCTCTGTCTCCTCACAATCTCGAGTATATCAAGGAAAGTAGCATCATGAAGCATATCTTTATCCAATTATAACATAACATTCTCAGAATGAAAAGGCTTAATGCTAAAAGTCAGAATCTTCAGGAATTCTGACCAAAATACGTTCGTTCCGTACACATCTACCAGACAATCCAATTCTTGAAACTTACTCTAACAAGCTTGCAAAATTTAAAAACCCTTGAAACATTGATATTGAATTGTCCGCAGCGGCTAATCGACTACATCTATAGATTTATAACCATAACACTGAATGTACAGACCCCTCGCGTGGATGCGCTTCGCCACTTGAGAGGTTTTTAAGGGAAATAGATTTTCGATTGGACGAAGTAAAGACTCCCGGTAACGAGCTTATGCTTACTGCTGCCCCAAAATCAACACACGCAGTAAATTACCACCTGACCAGAGGCTGAAGTTCTCCTGGTCATCTTTCGCCTGAACCCTGACCCAGTAATCGCCACGGAAGGTATAAGTATGTTCAAAACTTATGATGCTACCCGATCTGAAATAGGGTGAAAATTCTGAAACGATCCCATCACCGTAATCCACTCGGACACTAACTGCATCACCTTCCATGTCCACAGCCTTTGCTTTAATAACGACCCTGTCCTTCACATAAACTGAATCCGGAATTTCCACAATTTCTACATCAGGAGCTTTATTCTCTTGAATTTTACAACATAAAATCATAAATCCCACAATCAAAATGACAAATTTCATTGCAGAATACTATTACCTGTCTCCTGAATACACAAGTTTTGCATTCCTCTCCGTGGAAAATACAGACGCTCAGCCAGGAGTTACCTTTGAAAATTTGATTTGAGAGTTTAAAATTAGAAATATGAAATTTCTACTTTTTGGCGTGCGGGATTTAATTGACATCGCCCTTGTAACTATTATCATCTACAACATTCTCAAGCTTTTTAAGGGAACGAGAACTATATACATTATCATAGGATTGCTTGCTGTTGTTGGCCTCTCGGTTATTTCCACTTTTTTCAATTTAAAGGGCGTTATCTGGCTTTTGTCAGCCTTTAGCAGGTATGGCCTTCTTGCTTTGATTGTGATCTTCCAGCCAGAAATCAGAAAGGGACTAGCAGTCATAGGCACTGGACCGTTTCTGGGTGAAAAGAGAAAGATAGGAATTAGCGAAATTCAGGAAATAGAGCGTGCTGTGAGACAGATGGTTCAAAGAGGCCTTGGAGGAATTATAGTTATTGAGAAAAGCATGCGTCTTGAGGATCTAATAAGTGAAAGTGGCGTTAGAATTCATGCTACACTATCAACTCCGCTTATCGTCTCAATTTTCCTTCCGGATGGTCCACTCCACGACGGCGCCATCATCATTCGTGGCAATCACATAATAGGGGCAAGGGTTATCCTTCCTCTCTCCCAGGTAGGTCTAATTGAAAGCGGTCTTGGAACAAGGCACAGAGCTGCACTGGGAATCACAGAACAGTCTGACTGTCTTGCCATTGTGATTTCAGAAGAGAGACGGTCTGTAAGAATCGCAAAAAAAGGAGTACTTTCTGAAAGTCTTACTTTTGACAATATTAGAAGATACCTGGAAGAAATATTGATAAAGGAACCATGAAGAGGTTAAAATCCGTTACTGAAAATTTTGGTATCAAAATAATATCACTCCTTTTGGGCTTTATTGTCTGGTTCAACGCTACCACTGATGATATATCAATATATTCACTAACCTTCAAGGTCAAATATACTCTTCCGGACCTTGGAGATTCCCTGGTTATTATGAGCGAACTGCCGCAAAATGTGAAGACTTCAATAAAGACATCAGGGAAGACATATCTGAGGTTGAGATTTTCCGACCGCTACATTCACAAAAATATTCAGAACCTCCGATTTGGTATAAATGAAATTAAATTCAGCTACGAAGATATCCCTGTATCACTGAAAGATGTTGAGATATTTACCATTAATCCTCAAAATGTTTTCATAAACGTCGACAAAAAAATGCATAAGAAGGTCCCTGTAAAACCCGGAATTGTCGTCGTCCAGGATGAAGCTTTAACTGTGAAAAATATCTCAGTTCACCCTGAATCCGTTTCGATAACTGGCCCAGCTTCTGTTGTGGGAAATATCCAGTACCTTTCTCTTGAGCCTGCAAAAGTAAAAAAATCCACAGACACTATTGTCGAGGCTAAACTGGAGAATTCTGCCAACAGTTTGTTTGAGTTACAACCTCCACAAACATCCTTCACCCTGAAACTTGTCTACGACTCTCTTCAACTTGACTCAACCTACTTGAGAACAGGAATACCAAACCAGAGAGTAAAAGTTATTTATTACAAGCCCTACAACTTAACAGCGAGTTCGAGGATGTTCAGGCTGAAGACTTCGCCCATCGATAGTTCGGGAGAGGTAAAATTCTTCAAAGTATCCGTGGATGCATCTCCTCCAATACGCGTCAAAGCTATAGATCCAGAAATAATTACTACTGAGTAAGTTATATCAGACCACCGTCCACGACATATATCTGCCCGGAAATGTACGAGGCATCCTCACTCACTAGGAAACTAACCAGTTTAGCCACATCGCTGGGGTCCCCGAATTTCCTTAAAGGAATCCTATTCATATATTCCTTCTTTATTTCTTCACTAAGTTTTGCTGTCATTGCAGTCTCAATAAATCCAGGAGCCACTGCAACGACCCTTATACCCCATCCCCCAACTTCTTTTGCCAGGGACCGCGTAAATGCGATTACACCTGCCTTTGATGCCGCGTAATTGGTCTGCCCGGCATTTCCGCTAATTCCAACCACCGATGCAACATTTACAATAACTCCTTGCTTTGCAGATGCCATATGTTTCAGGACTGCATGGCTCATATTGAAAGTGCCTAAAAGGTTAATCCTTATAACATCTTCCCAATCCTGTGGCGACATTCGCACAAAAAGCTTATCCCGAGTAATTCCTGCATTATTAACCAGGACGTCTATTCTCCCGTATTTTGAAATAACTTCCTCTGCCAGCTCTTTGCAGGCTGCATATTCAGAAACATCAAGGCTCTTAACACAAACTTCAACACCTTCCTTCTTCAGCTCCTCCCGCGCCCTTTCAAGCTCCTCTGGATTCCTTGCAGTTATGACAGGAAGATATTCCTTCTTCCCAAGTTCCAGAGCAATGGAAAAACCAATACCCCTCGAACCTCCCGTAACAATGGCAACCTTTTTCATATAACGTCCTCCTTGGAAACTTTACTAAAGGAATGAGCCATTCTCAAAGGCTCCGGAATTTTATATGACAACGTATTGTCAAGAACCACCTTCACGGACATCTCCAGGTCCACAAGGTGTCCTATTGAAACGAATAGAGGTTTGGTCCTATCTTTGGTTACAAGGCATGCTCCAATAATATGGTTTTCCTCATCTCTCAGATAGGTGTAATTGCCCCTTTGCAAAACAGGGAGTTCGCAATTTCCATATAGTCTACTCTTAGCAACACCTATTGTGGGAAGATTCAGAAGCACTCCCAGGTGTGAGGCAACTCCAAAACCCCTCGGGTGAGCAATTCCCTGGCCATCCACCATCACAACGTCAGGTTTAACTTTCAGTTTTGTGTAAGCTTCAAGGAGAAAAGGGACTTCTCTGAAGGCAAGATAACCTGGTACATAAGGAAACTCAATTCTACGCCTCACCACAGAAACATCTACCATTTGAAAATTGCGGTTAAAAACCACAAAAGCACCAACCCCTATTTCCCCTCTGTAAGAGACATCGCATCCGCCTACAAACTGATATTCAGTTATCTTATTCGTGCAAATTACAAGGCTCCGGAGCTCTTCCTGGACCTTTTTAAGAAGCTTTATGTCCCTGGATATAGTTTTCATAGAGGGTTTTCAATTCTTTTTCTTCCACTTCAATCTCTTCCCCCGTCTCCATGTCCCTTACTTTTACTCTGCCTTTCATAATCTCATCTTCGCCAACAATTACTGCTTTCTGGGCCTGGATCCGGTCTGCAATTTTCAGCTGTGCCTTTAGACTCTTCAACTCATAGCACATATCTGACGGAATGTACCACTCTCTCAATTTCTTGAGTAATCTCACACCATAACCCCTCTCCATTTCTCCAACCGTTGCGACGAAATAAAATGGACCTTTCAGCTTCGGAATTGAAGATTCCATAGCAACCACAACCCTGTCAAGGCCAATTGCAAAACCCATGGCAGGAGTTGCAGGTCCTCCTAGTTCCTCCACCAGTCTGTCGTATCTGCCCCCTCCACATACAGTATCCTGAGCTCCAAGTTCCCTGACCTTTATTTCAAAAACTGTATGGGTATAGTAGTCAAGGCCTCTAACCATCTTTGGATTTACAACAAATTCAATTCCCCAGTTTGAAAGATACGACTGTACTTGTTCAAAATACTGATACGATTCACGAGACAGAAACTCGAGGATTACCGGTGCATCGTAGAGCTTTGGTGCGTCGATTTCGCAATCAAGGATCCTCAAAACGTTCACCGTCTTTCTTCTGTTGCACGATTCGCAGAGGCTGAGCTCCTTCATCAGCTCTTTTTCCTCCACATAATCAAGGAGAGATCTTTTATATACATCCCTTTCTTCAGGAGTCCCAATGGAATTCACCTCCAGGTGAAAGTCTTTTAAGCCTATCTCTTTCAGGAGTCTCACTGCCATTTCAATCATCTCAGCGTCCATCAACGGATCCCTTATACCAAGAGCCTCAGCCCCTATTTGCCAGAACTCCCGGTAACGCCCTCTCTGGGGTCTCTCCGCCCTGAACATATTCAAGATGTATGCGAGTTTTGCAGGAGGATGAATCTGATTCTCAAGAAAAGCCCGAATAATCGAGGCTGTACCTTCTGGTCTCAAGGCTAGGATTCTTTCCCCTTTGTCCTGAAATACGAACATTTCCTTTTCAACAATATCTGTGGTCGTTCCTATGCTGCGGGAGAATAGTTCAGCATACTCGAAGGTTGGAGTAACCAGAAAAGTGTACCCGTAGCTTTCAAGAACTTTCCGTGCAGTCTGAACGATCCCCTCCCTGAATTTTTCTTCCTCAGGGAGAATATCCCTTGTACCTCTTGGTTTTTGATACTTTGTACTCATCTTATGAACACCACCTTTTTTGTCTCGTTTAATATTTTCACAAAATAGACGCCTGATTTCTGTCCCTGAAACGGGATAGAAACCTCGTTTAAGCCCTTAATTAAATTAAAACTCACAGCAGTCACTTCTCTTCCCGATACATCGAAGATTCTCACCATCAAAGTCCGTTCTTCCCTCGAAATCAGAAAGAGCGTTATATTGCTCTGTTTAACAATTTGCGTATAGTAAACAATCCCCAGGTCCCCAAAATCCCTCTCTTCATGCCTGACAAGCTTAATGGTCGATGCATCAAGAACCTCAAGCCTGTCAAGGGCCCAGAAGACATCATTGTGAATTTCCTCTTTTATAAATCTTAATCGAAGTGAAGCAGAATCCGCATTCTTGTTTATGTTCACACGGTATTCATAACTTGCCCAATCTCCGTATATGGACTTCCCCTCAAGAGCCCCGCCAGAACCAATAAAGGTAATAGTATCCTCTGCAAGGAATGTGCACGACACACCTGCGGTACAATCCCATTCTTGTATGGAAAACATAACGCCCGTGGATCCATAAATGGGAAATCGATACTTAAACCAGAATCTGATAAGCAGCGGCCCACAAACCACAAACCGGGGAGAAACGAGGCTTGCATTCAAAGCAAAGGGCAGGTACTGTTCGTTAAGCGTCAGGTAATTATTTTCAACTCCACCCTCATTTTTCAAATCAAAGTATTCCCTTGCACCATACCAATTGAGGCCTGTTTCAAAATTGTCTTCGAAAAGAATTGAATCTCTCTCCAGCTTCAGATCCGAAACAAAAGTTATTTCGCCAAGGTCTGCATATAGAGAAACCCGAGAGGTATTTGTGGGAATACCCTCCACAGAAACATAACACTCTCCACCAGGGGCTATTAAGAAGCTATCGGGCCTCACCAGAAAAATTGATGAAGGGCTGTAACCAAAAGCACCAAGAGCTCGCGCCTTAACAGGCATAAGCGAATTGTTTTCAAGGATAACCTCAATGGAGCTACCACTAATCCAGCGGAAGCTCCTGACTTTAATTGAAGGCCATGCGACTTTCAGCGGCAAATTAATTCTATAATGAGACGATAATATCAAAAGCCTTTCTACTGCGTTTTTCTTCATACCCTCTGGAATAAACACATAAAGAGGCACTAAAAGGCTATCACCACCGTAAAGGTTGACAAAAACCCTGGAAGGTGTAATCTCGATTCCTCCGCCACTTCCAAAAAATAGGGTGTCTCTGAAAGGAGCTGCACTCTCATTCTTTATGTAAAGATTCAGAAGATTTTGACGACCGTATATTACGTAATCCCTCTGATTCCCAACAGTATCGGTGATGGAAAGCCTGCAAGAAAGTGGCTGCCTGGTGAAGATCCATTTTTGCATAGGCAGAAACCCGGGCTTCCATAATGTGAGGAGAGCTGAATCCTGAACCATTGATGACATATCAAAGGCCAATCTTCCATCACTCTCAGATATAGATCTCAATTGGATTGAATCACCGCAGCATATCGTCCCAAAGACTCCCCTCAGAGGAACTGAATTTTCCGAGACTACCACCTCGTAAAAACCTTCAGAGTTTTCAAATTCAGACACAATTTCCATCTTTGCTGGCGCATCTCTCCAGAGGTAAAGGGCAGGGTCTCCGAGCAAGTTCAATTCAAAGTAAATCCACCTGTATACGTTCGAATCTCTTGCAAAGGGAACAAAGGCTGCCTTATGCTGCCAGAATACTTCACCCAGCTCTGCATCATTATTTTCAAATAATAATCGGAAAAATTCCGAGTCATAGAGGTCAGAGTAACCAAGGCCGGCATTCCCGGGGGAACCCCACCCATACCTCGAGTTTGCTATAACGCCAACAGCACCGTTCTCAGCGTTGATAAACTCCTCAGCAATAGAATTGTAATCCAGAGCACCTACCCAGCAACCAATAGAGTAGATTACCGAATACATACCTACATTTTGAAGTAATTGGACATCAGGAATTCCAATGTACGAGCTCCTTGTGAACCACATTCCATTGTGCCAGCCGTGACCATCATGATTCACAAAATGCCTTCCCTGATCTAATGATCCTAGGACTGCGGTTCTTGTAGCAGTGCCGTTACTTTCATAAAACTTATCAACCCTAACATACTCAGGCAAAAATCTTTTCTCAATGCGATTCTTATGAACCGCTTCATCTGTATAAGGGTCCGACCAGAGAATTTGAGCTATGAAAGCATATTTGTTCAAGTAATCCTCATAAGAACCTGAAATCTTCTCATACTCCAGAACTTTAGAGACGTATCTCGCAAGAACTGAAGTATCACCTGCAGGAATTCTGCCTACAAAGAAGTCCGGGTAAAGTTCCACCGAATCTTCTATCTCACCAAATACTCCGTTGCCATTTGCGTCGTAGCTTCCATCCAGATCAGCATAGTAGAGATCCGAAGGAATATTGTTTTCATCAGGGTGAATTCCCGCCATACAGTCAAAGGCATATAGATATCTCAAAGGGATCAAATTTTCATCCCCCACAAGGAGTAGAAATTTCGTACCATCATAGTCTGAAAATTCCTTCAGGTAATTTCTGATTTTCTCTGCAAGGTCAATCCCTGAAAACTCCCTTTCAATTTCCTCCAGCGACTTGAAGTGTACGACATAACCCTTTTGTGCCCTCCACTTTAGGAGAGGATACAAACACCCATAAAAGGTTGATGGAGCAACCACAAGGTAAAGAGGCCACCGAACTTCAATTTTTTCCTGACTGCCCTGAACGTCAATCGTGAACTCCTTAACATACTCAAGAAGTGCCTTTTCTGGATTATACCTGAAAGGGAACAGCATCACCTCTACCGTTGTCCATCCGTCTCTACCTTCAACGGCATTCGCCCTGTAATAATTTTCAGGGTAAAAATATAGATACTTGTAAAAGGTACTGTCAATCACTTTCTCAATTCTTCCTGGAATTCTTGAGAGGACTTCCTGTTTTTCTGAAGGTCCCAGTCTTGAACTCAGGTGGATTGTATCCACCACTAGAGGAGATACTGAAAGTCCACCAAAGTTTTTAACTCGGACGGTATAAGCTTTAACAGGTACCGGGGGTCTACCTTCAATATTCAGTGTTGGCAGATCTGTAAGAAGCCTGCAGTAACCATCTTTTGCAACTTCTAGGTCAGGAAGGGGTACCTGAATTTTCTGTGAATAAAACACAATTAACAAAAGCACAAACATCAGATAATTTTAATGTTTCTAGTATGTTTTTTCAATGCAATCAGGGCTTTTTTGAGCATGTTTTTAAGCATTTCCGCGCTAAGGTGTATGTTCAGCAGCAAAACCATATAATTAAACAATGAAAGCTATAATCATTCACGGTGGAGTTGGAAAAGTTAGAAGGGAAAAAATCGAGCGTGTCAGAGCAGGCTTAAGAAAAGCCGTTGAGGCTGGATATAGGGTACTGGAAGATACTAACGATGCCCTTTCTGCCTGCGAAGCGGCAGTAAATGTCCTCGAAGATGAACCCGTCTTTAACGCGGGGACTGGAGCAGTTCTTACCCTTGATGGCCGATGTGAACTTGACGCAGCAATAATGAAGGGATCGACCCTTGAAGCTGGAGCCGTTGCAGGAGTCGAGAAGATAAAAAATCCCATAAGCCTTGCTCGCCTTGTGATGGAAAAAACTGACCATGTTCTTCTGATTGGTGATGGAGCTGAGAACTTTGCTAGAATTATGGGATTCCCGGAATATAATCCAATTACTGAAGAGCAAATGAACGAATGGCATGAACTTAAAAATAAGTTACTTATGGGCGAACCTCTTCACTGGAAAAAGATCTACGAACTCATCAAACAGCATCCAGAGCTTCTGAAAGGCACTGTTGGGTGCGTTACCATTGACGATAACGGAGAGGTAGTAGCAGGTACTTCCACAGGAGGCGTCTTCCTGAAATTGTTCGGTAGGGTTGGAGACACGCCTTTACTGGGTGCAGGGACTTATGCCACTGCTTTTGGTGGTGCCTCCTGCACTGGTATAGGAGAGGGAATAATGAGAACATTGCTTGCAAAAACCGCCTGCGACTTTATGAAAATGGGTATTTCAGCTCAAAAAACTGCCGAAGCGTGCATTGACCTTATAAATAATACCGTGAAAACTGAAACTGGAATAATCACCCTTGACAAGTATGGTAATATTGGATTTGCATACAATACTGAGAACATGCCTGTCGCATATATTTCCTCAAAAGATAGCAAATTAATCATCTCAGGAATGCCCTCAGAGTAGAGAAATTATATTCATTAAAAAGGGGCCCCCGAAAGGGGGCCCCTTTT
>DIJZ01000012.1 GCA_002421425.1 Caldifarciminota bacterium UBA5631 | reverse complement strand
ACACAAAAACAAAATAAATTTTAGGGAGCAGCACATAGGAAACCCAAGGCATGCTCCATCCCCAAAACCTAAAATTACAACTCAATATTAAAATGTAATCAGAACGTCACTTCATGTCCTTGAATGTATATTCTATTTCGTTTCACCTTTACAATTTCCTTTCTCTACATTAAAATTTTTTAAAGGAGGCAATATGATAAAAATTGGAGACGTTGTACCAGACTTTACACTGAAAGACCAGCATGGTGAACCTTTTAATTTAGGTTCTCAGAAAGGTAGAAAGGTGCTTCTTTCCTTTCACCCACTAGCTTTTACAAGAATTTGTAGCGTGCAAATGAAGGCCTTAGAAAAGAATTTTGAAGAATTTGAAAAATTGAACGTCCTTCCTGTGGGAATAAGTGTTGATCCTGTACCCTCCAAACACGCCTGGGCAAAACAACTTGGACTTAAGAAACTGAGAATTCTTTCTGATTTCTGGCCTCATGGTGGCGTCGCAAAGGAACTAAGCATTTTCAGAGAAAATGATGGATTTTCCGAAAGGGCAAACATCATTGTAAACGAAGAAGGCAAGGCTATCTTCGTAAAAGTATACGAGATTAAAACACTGCCAGACGTTGAGGAGATATTTAAATTTTTGAAAGGGAAATAATGGAACTTAAGCCTGTCTGGTTGATGCAGCCAATCCCTTACATGGGCGAAGAACTGGAGGGGGAGTGGATTTTTGAGCCAAAGGTTGATGGCTGGAGATTGCAGATAATTAAAACCAATGGAAAAATCGAATTCTGGGGAAGAAGGTTAGAGAAAAACCCCAACTGGACAGAAAAATTAAATTATCTTTCAGAGTTTCTTCAACACATTCCAGATAATACAATACTTGACGCCGAGCTTTATTCTGAAAAAGGCAGAAGATTTATTCCATCTTTATTTAAGAAAAATCCCGATGTAAAACCAGTCATTATGGTCTTCGACGTCATTATCCTCAATGGAGAAAAGGTCTTTATGCTGCCTTTAAAAGAACGAAAGCTCTTACTCGAAAATCTACATCTTAAAGAGCCCTGTTATTTTATGCCGTACCAAAAGCTAACGCTAAATGTCAAAGCTCACCTTATGGAGGAGAAGAAGAAAGGATATGAGGGAATTGTGCTAAAAATGTTTCACTCTCCATACGAAATTGGAGGAGATGGACCAATTGCATCAATTTTCTGGAGGAAAGTAAAGTGAAGGTGGGAAGATTTCAAGTAATGGCAACTCTCCAGGCAGCGCGTGCTTATGTCCTGGGCTTGCCTCTGGACTCGGCAAAGTCCTTTGGACTAAACAGAGCTATTTTCTACGCAGCTGCAAAAAGGGGATTTAAAACCGAAAAGGGAGAAGAGTTCCCACTGAAACCAAGTTTTGAGGCCATAAGAGGCATCCCTCGTGACAAAATTAAGGAACTACAGGAAAGATTCAGAATTTTCAACTTGGGTGACGAGCAAGCTTATTCTGTAGAGATAGATGAGAGGCCATTTTTTATAATAGGTAACGAAATCCAGACCCCTGAGGCCTTTAGAAGGCAAATCGAATACCGATTCGGAGGCAAGTTTCAGAAAGCCTTTGAAGAAGCTCTGGAGATCTGCAAAAGTTACGACAGGGGTGTCCTGATGTCCCAGAGATATTTCTTTGAGACTGTATATAAACCTCGGAGAGACCTTCTTGCTCAGAAATGGACGGAAATGGCGTCTACTTCACCCTAAATTTATCTAACAACGCCTCTGCATAGTGAATGGCTCTTTCCGCTTCCTGTTGAGTAGGTAATCCTAGCCATTTATCCACAATATAAGGTGTAACTATGTCTTCATAAAGAATAAACCTGGAAAGAAATTTCACAGCTTCAGCAATTTCCTTGTCTTCACCTATAACAGCTATGATCTTGCTATACAGAGCCTCAAGATCGTCAATGTATTTTGAGTTATCACAATTCGATAATGCGGAATAGATGGATTTTGTTGCAGAAATCCTTGCGTTGATACACGTACCTTTGAAATCTCCAATGTCGAACTTCTTTTTTGCTCTCAGTAGATCCTCCCTCGCGCTCTCCAGCCACACTTCTTTCATCATTCTATATCCTCAGGTTCACCAAGGTATATTGATCTCCCAAGAGGTTTCGAATATTCAGACCATCGGATGTTACTTTGACTCCTGAAATCAAAAGCTTTTTTGAACATATCCGCCTTTGCGTCAAGATTGTCAAGAAAGTGCAATATCTGCGCTTCAAGGAACATTGGTTTCACTGGAGAACCATACTGCTGCTCTCCATGGTGAGAGAGGATCATATGCAGAACCTTCATTCTAAGTTCTTCCGGGAACTTGTTCATGAATTCTACTTCGCGAATCTTCTTAATTACAAGTTCATATCCTATTATGAGATGTCCAAGGAGTTTACCCTCATCAGTATACTCAATATCCGGAGTGTAATCCAGCTCAAAAACTTTGCCAATGTCATGGAGAAGAGCTCCTGTAATGAGAAGGTCCCTATCTACTATGTCGTACATTTTTGAAATTAACTCTGAAATCCTCGCAATCTGGATTGTATGCTCAGCCAAGCCGCCTACGTAGTCATGGTGATTCATTTTCGCTGCTGGGGCGAGAAGGAATTTTCTCAGGAAATCTTCGTCATCAATGAAGATCCTCTTCAAAAGCATTTTCAGATGAGAATTTTCGACTTTCTTGATTATTGCTTTCAGCTCTTCTTCAAGCTTCCCTGGAGCAACAGAGCCTGAAGCAACAAAATTGCGTACGTTGTAATTCTCAACCTTTTCAACATCCAAAATCTTAATTCCAGTTTGATTTGAATACTGATAGACTTGCAACTTTACCCTGTGAACTTTACCTTTCTCAATCCTCTGTCTCAAATTCTCCACGTTATCAAATATCCTTGCAATCTGGGACCCTGAAACATCAGAAAGAACTATCTCCAAATATATCTGACCATCTTTGTTATTTCTTTCCTGAAAATCCTTTATTTGAAAAAGATCTTCCACTTCCTGACCCATCTTATTTGGAAGATCAAGAACAAAAATCTTCTTATCCATTACCTTTCCTCCTTTACATGCATAATCCATGAAAGAGCAATGGCGGTGCTCGAGGCAACGTTAAGAGAATTAACTTTCCCCACCATTGGAATTGAAACTATCTCATCGGCAATTTTTTTAACGCTTTCTCCAACGCCTTCATCCTCAGCACCAGCAATAAGAGCCATCGGAAAATTGTAAACTGCTTCGTAAAGGCATCTTCCGCCTCTTTCAAGCACATATATCCATATACCCTGTGCCTTGATTTCCCTCAAGAAGTTATTAATATTCTTCACCACACCCATTCCGATATTGAATATGGCACCTGATGAAGATTTTGTGACGGTATCAGTAAATCCAGTGGCCTTCATTGCAGGAATGATTACTCCCGTCACACCAAGAGCCTCTGCACTGCGAATCATATTGCCAAGATTTTGCGGATCTTTTATATGGTGCGACACAAGTAAAACTCCTCTCTTTTCAAGGGTAAATCTTACAAGATCAACAGGGGCAACAAATTCAATTTCTCTTATAACTGCAATAATTCCCTGATGCCTGTCGTTCCCAACAAGGCGGTCCAACTTCTCTTTCTCAACATGAATAAAAGGGGAATTAATGCTTTCCAGTAATTTTAGCAACTCGGAAGGTAAATGGGTTTTTCTTGCAATAAAAATCTTCTCTACCTTCTGAGGAGAACTCCTGAGAAGTTCCGTAACCTGATTCTTACCATACACATACATATTTAAAGTATATTGCCACGTCCGTGTTTTAGAAATTCGAAGAACTGAACTTAAAATTATTCGAAAACAGTGAGCGAAGAACAGAAGCGAAAAGCATTAAAAATCAGTATCAAAGAGGGCGTTGCTTACTCCATAATGGAAGGCATGGGGCTAAGGTATATTACGCCCTACGCACTGCTCCTGGGGGCGAACAACAAGATTATCGGATTTCTGACCTCAATACCCCAAATTGCAGCAGCAATAATTCAATACGTGAGTCTGAAGATCCTTGGCGGAAGAATTTCTAGAAAGAAACTCTCTTTTCTCGGTGCTTCTTTCCAAGCGGTTACCTGGCTTCTAATTATTTCCCTTGCTATCTTATACTTTCTACTAAACATAAAGAGTAGCGCGATTCCCGTTGCTCTGATCTCCTTTTACACCATCCTCGTAGCCGCAGGAAGCATCTTTGCACCTGCTTGGAGTTCCTGGATGAAAGACCTGGTTGACGAAAAATCTCTTGGGACTTACTTTGGAAAGAGAAATAGAATAGTAGGATTCGCAAGCTTAAGTTCGATGCTTCTTGCTGGATTTTTACTCGACTTCTTTAAGAAAATTAACCCCTACTATGGATTTGTTTTAATCTTCACGGTGGCAATGATATCGCGCTTTATCTCGGCCTTACTCCTGAAGAAACAGCATGAACCTCCCTTTAAATCTCACAAGGCATACTATTTCACAATCTGGGAATTCATAAGGCTTATGCCCCACAGCAACTTCGGCAGATTTACTGCCTATGTGAATCTTTTTATGTTTTCTGTTGCCATTGCGGGACCGTTCTTTGCAGTATATATGCTCAAAAACCTAAAACTGTCATATTCTCAGTTTACCCTGGTAAGCCTCGCTTCATCAATTACTAGCCTCCTGTCGATGCCACTTTGGGGCAGACTTGGAGACAGATATGGGAATCTAAAAGTCTTAAAGATTACTGCATTTCTTATTCCATTAATTCCGCTAATTTGGGCAAGCACAACTTTTATGGAACCTGGATTCGCCTTCTATTTTCTCTTTCTAATTGAAGCTTACTCCGGGTTCCTATGGGCAGGATTTAACATCGCCTCTTCAAACTTCATTTACGACGCAGTCACGCGCCAGAAACTTGCTATTTGTGCTACTTACTATAACATTCTGAACTCCCTAATGGTGTTTATTGCAGCAAGCATCGGAGGATACCTTGCATCCTATAACATTCTGAAAATGATCCCCTCAGGAAATATCATTCAGGTTTTCATTATATCCGGAATTCTCAGATTTCTGGTAGCTATCGTGATTCTTCCACACGTAAAAGAGGTAAAACAAGTGGAACCTCTTGAATTCGGAAAAATAAGGAAAGCCCTTTTAAGACCTGTTGACAGCTTGTTGTTTCAAATATCTTACAAGATCAGAAATCCGAGAGGATGACTGCAGAGGGTTTTTGAATTCGAAACAAGCACCTTAAAATAAAAGAAGAGGAGGTTTCTATGAATCTTGAATTAAATGATAGTGAAGTTTACACATTGAAAGAGCTAATTAAAGAACGAATACTTGAGCTTCGGGCAGAAATTAGAAAAGCAGATGATAGTCTCTTTAAGGAAGAACTTAGAAAAAAGAAAGAAATACTCGTCGAGTTGCTGCATAAACTCGGCGAAACGATAGAGTAATATAAGAGTTTTCTTCAGCATTACGTGGATTGTACTTCCCCAACTTTGCGACCATCAATAAGATTTTCGGGGCTTTCACTTAAGCAGCAACCTTCTGATGTCGTCGGAGTTCTTCGCCCTCTGCCACTTTATCCAGAAATCCTGAGCCCTTATGCGTTCAGCAATCGAAGCTAACACCTTCAGATAAAACTCCCTCATATCAGAGGATGAAATTATATAGAATGCACACACTACTTTTCTACCAGATTCTTTAAATATAATACCATTATTGTTTCTCACTATTCCAATGAAAAACTTGCTCTTACCCTGTATTATTCCGTGGGGTAATGCAAAGTATTCATTTATAATGAAGTTATCAACTTTCCCATAATTCATCAGCGCCTTTTTAGATTCTTCTTTATCAAACGGAATTTTTTCAAGGACAATATCAGTAAGCTCTGAAAACTCCACCGGTTTATTCAGATCAACTACCAACGCACTCTTAATGAGGTTGCGAAATTCATATTTTGGAATTTCTTCTCTGTGAACTACGATTTCTTCAAGCTCTGCCTCTAAGAGATCTTCTGTATCTTTCTCACTCAGAATCCTTTTCATTACATAGAGAAGCGCAAAGTCTTTTTTCGCCCTTAATCTACCGTAGAACCTGTAAACCAAAATAGATACAAGTAACATACTGAGAATTACTTCTATTGCTTTGGTACCTGTTTCAATGAACAAGAAAGTGAAAATGAGTATACAAAAAATTGGCAGATAGGGATATAAGGGAACTTTAAATTTTGGGTTGTAAGTTCTAATCTTGCTTTCTCTGAAAATTATAACCGCTAAACTCCCGAGAACATAAGCCATAAGAATAGTCGCTGAAGCAAATTTTACTAGATACTCCAACGGAAGAGTCGTTATTACTAACAAAATCGTTACCCCCGTAAAAATAAGCGAAAAATGTGGAGTTCCCCTCTTGTCACTGGTAACAGAGAATAAAGGAGGCAAAAGATGATCCCTGCTAAGAGCTAAAAGATATCTCGAAGCAGACATTATGCCTGCATTTGCAGTAGTTATAAATGCAAGGAGCGATGCCAGAGTTATCATAAAATAACCAACTTCATCCCAAACAATCTTGGCTGAGTCAGAGGCGGGGGTTAATGTGGTTTCAAGTTGGGGCTTAGGGAGTGTCCCAATTATCACAAAAGTGTATAAAGTGCTCAGCACCGTTACAAAAAGAATTGCAAATATTAGACCTCTTGGTAAATCTTTGGTGGGATTTTTTGCCTCCTCTGAAAGCGCAGCTGACTTAAGAAGTCCTCCATAGGACACAAAAACAAAAGCTGTTCCCTGCAACAACGCAAGAAACGAGAATTTTGAGGGAATCGAGAAGTGCGCAATGTTAATTTGAAATAATCCTTTGGCGCTGTGGAGAATCATAGTGGAAATCATTAGTATTACAAAAACTATTTGTATGTTTGTTGCTTCTTTTACACCCAATATGTTTATTCCAACAAAAAAGATTGTAAACGCAAGAGTTACTAAGAAAGGATCTATGCCAAATATTGCTGATAAAACGATGGAAAGGCCCACAGTTGCAAAAGCAGATTTTAATGTAATTGCAGCCCACGCGAAAATTCCAGATATAGTACCAACAAACGGCCCTAAACTCCTCGAGGTATAAAAATAATCAGCACCCGCCTTAGGCATTGCAGTGGCAAGCTCTAAGAAACTTAAAAGTCCAAGAAACGCAAGTATGCCTGCCAATGCATAAGACAAATAAACAAAAGGACCAAATTGCTTATATGCAACACTTGGTAGGACAAAAATGCCCGAACTAATCATTGCCCCTGTAGCGATGGCAAACAATCCAAAGGTCGTAAGTTCTTTCTTCAAAACCGATTTC
Source organism: Caldifarciminota bacterium UBA5631 (assembly GCA_002421425.1). Taxonomy (GTDB): domain Bacteria; phylum Hydrothermota; class Hydrothermia; order UBA1063; family UBA1063; genus UBA1063. Next base: position 18,969 of record DIJZ01000012.1, on the reverse strand, counting down.
ACAATATTTATTATATAGGCTTTTTAATGAGAAAAAGCAAAAATTACTTCAATTTGAAGACACTACTATTTTTGAAAAATCTCCGTAATGTCTGAAGCAATCCCTTAATTCATAAAGGAGTGCAAGGCGATTATTCCTGATCTTTTCATCGTCCACCATAACAAACACATTATCGAAGAAAACATCAATATAAGGTTTTAAACTCCTCAACATTCTCAATGCATCTTCGTATTTTTCTTTCTCCACAGACTTCTTAACATGAGGTTCAATCTCCTTCAAAATCCTGTGCAAATTCCTCTCCTCATCTCTTTCAAAAATGGCCTCATCAACCTGAGGAAGCTCGTTCACTCCTGACAGAATATTGTTTGCCCTTTTCTGTCCAATAACGACTTCTTCGAACTCCTTTTGATTTTCAAGATAGTACCTGTTGAGAACCCTTGCTCTCTCAATCACATCCCAGATATCACCCTTATTTGCAAAAACAACACAATCAACGATGTCATACCTAATACCTTCTTTTTCTTCGAGATAGCTCTCTAATCTCGTCCATGCCCAGATTAAAAAATCCTGATATTTCACCGAAGGAACTCCAAGCTGAAGGGAAGCTTTTTCTACAAGCTTCGCAAAATCGAACCGAACCTTTTTCTCCTTCACCAGTTCAAAAATTGAGTATAGGGTTCTCCTTAGACCAAAGGGGTCCTGAGAAGCGGAAATCTCTGCTCCGGACTTCACAAATGTAACAAGGGTGTCAATCTTGTCGGCAATACTTATGACCGTCCCCTCAAGGGTTTGCGGCAATTCATCCCCAGGAAACCGCGGGAGGATGTGATCGTAGATGATTCTTGCAAGTTTAGGATCTTTCCCCTGCTTTAATGCGTACTCCATGCCAATTACGCCCTCAAGTTTTGTAAATTCCTTACCGTCTTTAATCATCAAGGTAGTAAGGTCCACTTTCGATAAATAGAGTGCCTCAAAGAGAAGCTTTTCGTCAATCTTACCTTTATAAAGTTGGACTAATTCTTTAAGAAGATTCTCTACCCTTTGAAGCTTGTCGTAAATTGTCCCAAGATTCTCTCTGTATATGATTTTCTTAAGCTCTTCAATCCTGTCTTCAAGAGGCACTTTCAGGTCCTCTCTCATATAAAATTCTGCATCTTCGAGTCTTGCCCTTAACACCTTCTCATGATTCGATACAATAAGACCCGCAAGGTCCTCGGTATTATTTATAGCCGATATGAAACGGTTTACCAGTTTCCCACGCTTATCCTTAACGGCAAAATAACGCTGATGCTGTTTCATTGCAGTGATCACAACTGCCTCAGGAAGTTCAAGGTATTTTTCTTCGAAGGATCCAAGTATGACACCTGGATATTCCACCAGATTTACAACCTCCCGTAATAGCTCTTCGTCATTGTCCCAGGTAAATCCTCTTTCTGCCGTCAGCTTCTCCATTTTCTCAATCAATAACCTTCTTCTCTTCTCAGGATCAGCAATTACGAAATGACTTTCGAGCTTCGTAAGATATTCAACAGGAGTATCTATGCGAATCCTGGGGTTCCCCTTAAGCCTATTTCCATACGTTTCTCGCGAGGCTCTCATACCTGCTATCTCGAAATCCAGAACCTGATCATTGAAAAGGGCTAAAATCCAGCGAACTGGCCTAAGAAATCTGAATCCAGCCCCATTCCATCGCATTGACTTTGATAGCTTGACACTGGATAAAAAACCTGGGATAAACTCTTTCAAAAGTTCCACCGTTGCACTTCCGCCTTCCTTTATTCGACCTTTTACGTAGGCACCTTTTTTTGTTTCCTCAACAGAAACATCTTCGAGTTTCAGACCTTTGTTCTCAATAAAACCAATAAGTGCCTTAGTAGGTTTCCCATTCTGGTCATAGGCTGCTTTAACTGGTGGGCCAATTACCTCAGTCTCCCAAATTTCCTGATAATCAGAAATACCCTCAATGGAAACTGCAATTCTTCTAAGAGTAAAATAAACTTTGACATTCTTGTACGTAATGCGCTTTTCACTCAGAAAACTCTCAAAACCACTTTTAAACTGCTCAGCTATGTCATAAATATCAAGGGCTGGTAGCTCTTCAACTCCTATTTCCAGAAGGAAGTCACTCATTCTCCTCCTCCAGGTAAATCTGCGCAGCGGCCCGCGCAAGCTTCCGAACTTTGAAAATATATGCCTGCCTTTCTGATGGAGAAATAGCTCCCCTGGCGTCAAGCAAATTGAAAATATGAGACATTTTAATCACCAGGTCATAACCCGGATACAGCAGTTTCTCTTTTAGAAGGGCTTCAGCATCCTTCTCGAATTTCTTAAAAAGTTCTCCCAGCAATCTGGAGTCACTCTTTTCGTAGTTATATACTGAGAATTCGTATTCAAATCGCTTATAAAGATCTCCCCATGTGATCCCAGGCGCCCAAACGAGGTCAAAGATAGAATCCACCTTTTGAATGTACATCGCAATACGCTCCAATCCATAAGTCAGCTCCACGGGAATTACCTCAAGATCAATTCCTCCAACCTGCTGAAAATATGTGAACTGAGTTATTTCAAGACCATCGAGCCATACCTCCCACCCAAGACCCCATGCACCAAGGGTGGGCGATTCCCAGTCGTCCTCGACAAACCTTACGTCGTGTTTTTCTATGTCAATGCCTATGTATTTTAAAGAATTAAGATAAATTTCTTGAGGATTTTCTGGCGCAGGTTTTAAAATGACCTGAAACTGATGGTACTGCTGAACTCTATTGGGGTTTTCAGCGTACCTTCCATCCTTTGGGCGCCTCGTCACCTCAACATAAGCTGCCTTCCATGGCTTCTTTCCAAGAGCCCTCAGAAATGTCAACGGATTAAAGGTCCCTGCACCAACCTCTGAATTGTACGGCTCACCAATAACGCAACCGAGATCCGCATAATAACGGGAAAGCTTCAGTATTAAATCCTGGAATGTAACCATGGCTTAAATTATAATTTCTAAGTTCAGTTCTCGCAATGGATATTCATGTAAAGAAATTCGTTGTAGGACCCCTTAGTACCAACTGCTATTTGGTGTATGAGCCTTTATCAAAGGACACCCTGATTATTGACCCCGGCTTTCACGATACAAAAATCGACAGATTCATTGAAGTTAAAAATCTTAGACCCCTTGCAATATTCCTCACTCATGGGCATTTTGATCATATTATGGGTATTCAGCACTATTCAAATTCTTACAAAATATCAGTCTACGTACATAAATTTGATCATCCGATGCTCCTGGACTCAATTGCAAACCACTCTGCCCTTTTTGGAACTTCATTCATATTTAGTGGACCTGAAATTTTGATCGAAGGTGAAGAATCGCTTCGGGTTGGGCCCTTCAAACTTATAATAATTGAAACGCCCGGGCATACAAAGGGTTCCATCTGCATTTTGATTGATAATTTGCTGTTTTCAGGTGATACCCTTTTCGTAGATTCCATTGGTAGAATGGATTTCCCTGAGAGCCTTCCTGAAAAAATGGAAGAGTCTTTACAAAAACTGGCAAAACTCGACGATAAAATCATCGTCCATCCGGGACACATGGGAAGCGCTAAGATGGCAGTCGTGAAAGAAAAAAATTCATTTCTGAGAATCTAGATACACTACTGATGTAAATTTTCACCAGCTCAGAAATTCAGACTCCACTTTAACAGGTCCCAATTTTCACTAGAGAAAAGACACTGATAGCGAAGCTCCCTAAAATCTTACCTCGTAAGCGGCTTTTATCATAAATGGTGATGAAACCTGTCCCTCGCGAATTGTCCTGTTGAGAACCACAAATACATTGCTTCCAGCAAAGAATTCGTACTGGAACATCAAATTTAAATCCGTTTTGTCACTCAAAGTGCTCCGCTGGGAAAAGAAACGCAAATAAACTCTGTCGATGGGGGAATAAGAGCCCTGCAAATAAACTCTCTGGTCCTCTGAAGCACCTTCCTTAACAAAACCTGCACCACCTTCGCAGTAAAGTTTTCCTGAAAGGGAAAAGTTGCCGCACAGGTTCAAAAAACTGAGATTATTGCCGTAGTTCTCGCCCCAGATATATTCGAGATAGAGTGTCGAAGGTTTTGATACTCCAAAGGCAGTTGAGATCACATAATTGATGTTGTTGTAATACACTCCTTCGTAAAAGGTCCTCATCGGTTCAACTCCAAATGTAAGTTCAACGTTGCTTACGGGGTACACTGTTGCATAAACGTTTCCAAACCTTTCAAAAGGCGTTCCATCTAAAAAATCCGAATAGGTATAGCCGAAGGACAAACTGGTTTCAGTCCAATATTTCCCTTCAAAGGTTTGTGTTATGCCTGAGAATATCCAGTAGGAAATGGTATTTTCAAAGTAAGATATATAACCAGTTGGTAAATTAAAATTAGCATCCAGCCTCTCGGCACCGGAGGAGATCCAAAAACCTGTTTTAGAAAATCTCTTGACTTCTACGTAAAAATCACTACCCTGAGCCCTCGTGAACTGTGTCTTCACTTTAAAGCCGTAAGGCAAAAAGAAATTGGCATTAATTCCTGCACCAACGGTATCCCCTTTCGTTATAAAGAACAACCTGTTCTCGAAGCCCTTTGTGGGTTTATAACTCGCAACAGAAGCAGTCAAAAGGCGGGATGGACTATAATGTGAAATCACTGAATCCTCATATAATATAAGGCCCTGAAACCTTAATGTATTTTTATTTAACCCCAGCTTCAAACCACTAATAAAATCCCCGATGCTCCTCGAATAAAAGGCCTCAAAGGGCATTTTCCAGAGGTCAAGTCCTTCTGTGAAGAAGGGCCTCTTCTCCTCAAGCCTTACACTCCGTCTCCTTTTCAAATTAAACTGGTCAATGTCCGCTTCAATGGAATACCTCTCTGGGTTTATGGTTGATTGAATGGTCATATCCCCCTCTACCAACTTCAATTCTGCTCCTATTTTTGTAGTTATCGAGTTTTCTCGAACTACTGCAATATACGGTATAAATGAAAGGAGCCTGTCAAACCCTTTCTTCAGAGCTGGAATAGAAATGTCAGCAAACCTCAGATCAAATCTGCTATAGCCCTCAGGTAGCGAGTAAGAACTCACAATCTCTACCCCGTTGGGTGTGAAAACCGTCCAGGAAAAGTAAAAATGAAGAGAATCAAAATTTTCCCTGAACACCTTCAATGGTATATTGATTCTGCAGCTCCAGCCAATTTCATCCACATCAACCTTAGAGCTCCACACCTCATCCCAGGAGGAAACAATGTTATCATAACTGTGAATTAGCCCATCAAGCTGAATATTGTTGGCATTAACTGCAAAAACGTAACCCGTTGATGAATTTGAACGGGTTTTTACGAGGAGGTAAAAACAAGCCTCGCTATTAGGGTCAAAACTGTCTCTTGTTAAGCTCTTCCGAATCACAGTATAGGACGGTGTTTGAAATTTTACGGAAAAGGAATCTTCATAAACCGAAACCTTGATATTAGCCTCATAAGCTGGCTTTAACCCACGAAGCGGATAAAAGGTAAACTGCTTTTCGTAGGGCAATTTTTTTGCCATCTGAGAGACGATTAAAAATCCAAGAAATTTAGCTACTAGCACTTTCGTACCTCCTTATGGCATAATTAAAGAATTTTCTTGAAAAAATAAGAATAACAGCTGCAAAGAAACAGCTGTAAAGAACTATTCCGCTACTAATGCGATATTTCAAAAGAGCCTGTGCAGGCAGGTTGGCAATAAGGGCTACGGGTAAAATAAAAGTAAAAAAAACTTTTGCAAATTTTTCGTATATGGAAAGCGGATAACCTGCAAAGGAAAGCAACTCTCTCTGGAGAGAATGAAGGGCTGATACCCTTACGAAGTAAAAAGAAAGCGACATTACCAAAAATCCCAGACCATAGCGTATCACAAGACCTATCAGGAAACACAAAAAGAAAATCAGGATTTCCAAAACTCCGGGCGGGCTCCCCCGCATAGAAAGGGCGAATATCAGAGTTAGGATACCCGGAGGTATAGAAAAAAGAGGCTTAAGATCCACAAATCGTGTAGATATGAAAAACTGAAGGTCAATAGGTTTTATTACAAAGGTGTCAAAATCTCCCCTTTCAATATAAGTTTGAAACCTCCTTAAATTTGGCCCTAAAAAACTATCATAAAGTGCCACTATCAATTGATTGATTGAAACGAGAGTAAGAACCTCATAAGGACCCCACCCGCCAATCGATCTCGTGTGAGAGAAAATCACCCCAAAAAAGAAAATATTGAACACAAACCAGAATATGTAAGAAACTATCTCCAGCAAAAAGCTACTTCTGAAAACAGTTTCTCTTTTGACCTGCATGGATAGAAATTCCTTCCACAGAGAAACATAATACTTTACTCTATGCACCAACCGCTTCATATTCCTTCAACCCCGATTTCCAGACAAACCTGAGAATCAGAAAAGCAAGCAAAACCCACAATATCTGGATGGCGAGGCCCATTATTAACTCCCTACCTTTCACAATCCCCAGATACACTTCCACAGGAAAGTTTAGAACATACCTAAAGGGTAATATGCTACAAAATGCTTTCAAGGCTTTTGGATAAAGAGAAATTGGCAAAATAGCGCCGCTGGAAAGGCTGATCAAGAACTCAAGGAAAACTTCAACTCCCCTTCCCTCCTCTAACCAGAAAGTAAGAGCACTGAAAATAAAGGAAAACATAAACCCGGAGCAGGCGGCAAGAAAGAAAGACAAGAAGCAACAAGCAATATTTATTGGATCCGATGGAAAAATAAGATATTTATCAAAGCCCGCCATCACCCCCAACAAAGCAAGAATCGCAGCGGACAATAATAGATATGGGATGTTTATACCCAGCTTGAGAGAGAAAATATATGCGGGATAGCTGATGGGTTTACTGAGAAACATATTAAGCCCACCATCCCTTATGTGGTCAATAATTTCCCAAAATGGACCGGGATATGTGACATCCTGAAGAAGCACCACAAGAAAGTAATAAGTTACCATATTCCTGAGGTCGAACATTCCAATTCGTTCCGTCTCACCAAAAATTTTTTTCCACAGCAGAACAGTGAATATCAGTGGCAGTGATACAACCAGAAAGCTAAGTATATGGTTGAATCTAAATTCTGTGCTTTCAGCAATGGTGTTAATTACCACCTGCAGGTATTTACTGGTTCTTTTCATCTTGAATCCCTTCAAAAACTTCCTTCAGAGCATCTTCCAGAGAAAGTTCTTCAACGAATACACCTTCAAATTCGTTGCTCTTTACTATCTCTTGAAGGGTGCTCTGCAACACTTCCTTGGCCACCTCTATCCGGACTTCATTGTCACAGAGCCTAAGGATCTTCCCGAACTTTTCTACATCACGCGGAACAACTTTCTTGAATCTTACTGCGATTACCCGGTTTTTTGTGAATTTTTCAATGAATGCATCTCTGTCTCCATCGAAATAGATTTGCCCCTTATGAATGAAGATGATTCTTTTACAGAGCTTTTCTATATCTCTCACGTAATGGCTGGTAAGTATGATGGTTTTACCCTTTCGTTCATTGTAGTATTTAAGAAATTCATGGATTTTTTCCTGTGACATAAAGTCTAATCCAATGGTAGGCTCATCGAGGAAAACCACATCAGGCTGATGTAATAGCCCTGCAATAAGCTCCATTTTCATCCTCTCACCAAGGGAAAGTTTGCGAAGGGGAACTTTCAAAAGGTCTTTCACATTCAAAAGCTCAGCAAGGTCATTAACCTCTCTGTAAAATTCTCTATCCTGAATTTCATAGATTTTCTTAAGTAGAAGGAAAGAATCCATGGCTGGAAGGTCCCACCAGAGCTGGGTTTTCTGGCCCATAATAAAAGAAATTCTTCTCAGGAAATCGCGCTTCCTTTCAGGTGGAAAGTACCCTAGAACCTTCACTTCCCCACCAGTAGGATACAAAATACCCGACAGAATCTTCATCGTCGTGGTTTTACCGGCACCGTTTGGACCGATATATCCCACAAACTCACCTGATGAAATTTCAAAAGATACTACTCTTAGTGCTTCAACTTCTATGTATTCACGAGCAAAAATACCCCGCAATATACCCTTTATACCTGGCTCTCTTAGGTGTCTTCTATATACTTTTCTCAGGCTATTTACAACAATTGGACTGCTCATAACGGTATATGAGAAACAAAATTTTAAAGCCTGTTCTGACCCTCGTTCATTTTAAATTTGCTCAATTCCGAAAATATGTTCAAGTTTCTGACCTTTAGTCAGCTCCGGATGCTCTCCATAGAGCCTTGCTGTGAGGTCAATGAGATACGGAAAAAGATTCTCAAAGTACCGCTTTCTACAGTCGAACTTCTTTTTCCTTATCAAAGCCTGTTCAAAGCAACCTCCGAGGCAAACCGGCAGATAAACACATTCTTTACAAAGGGAATACTTTTCCCAATGATACGGCAGAACATAGTCTACAGACCTCTGCACCAGGACTTCAAAAGGTTCATAAATCGAACCGATTTTTGACTCATCATGTCCAGCCATTGTGACACATTTGAAAACATCGCCTCTGTAATCAACAATAAAACTCCAGGGCTTCTTGAAAGTACACAATCCCGCACCAAGAGGCTCCACGATTCTTATCCCCCTTTTTATTGCTTCTCCATAAGCCCACATTAAGACTTTTGCTGATTCCACCTGACCCATTTCGAACTTTTTAAAATGCTCTACGCTCTCCTGATCCAAGCCCTTTCTCACCGCTCCAAATATCAACTGAAAGTTGGGTCTCTTATCAAACCCTTTCTCAACAAGAAAATCTAGAAAGTAAGGGATATCGGTATAGTTTTGCCTGTCGTAGTTAAAGCCTACTGTCACAAACATCCCGAGATTGAGGGCCAGAATCACATTATCAACTATTACCGAAAAAGTCCCTTTACCTTCAATATCAAACCTGCGTCCATTGTGAATATTCTCAGTACCATCAAGAGTCACCAAGGCTCTGCAGGGGATTCCAAGACGTAAAACTTCTTCAACAAAACCCTTATCAAGCAAGCTCCCATTGGTAACAAATGAAATGTCCTTTAACCTTACGTCATATTTTTGACAGAGCTCAGTAATACTTTTGCAAAGAAACAAAATTTCATGTTTTGAAAGCAAAGGTTCACCCCCATGAAATGTAATTTCAAAACTCCGAGGTTCAGCGAGAGCAAAAAGATTCTCTATCCATTTCAGAAAGTCCGCATTAACATTCTCACTTTCCTGTCTCTTAATATCACGCATTGATTGAGCGTAACAGTAAGTACATCTGAAGTTACAGTCGTAGTTGGGGATATAGGCAACACTTAAAGAATTGGTATTAACACTCTTAAGTGAAAGCCAGAATTCCAGAAGCTTCAGTTCATCAATCCCTCCAACTACAATTCCTGAAGCGAGAAGCAGCTTCATTACTTGTGGTGGAATATCTTCAAGCTCATTATTCTGAAGAGCTTTGAGAATTGAATCATTAACCCTTAAGAGACTCCTTTGTCTCAGGTTATAAACGTAATTGTTCCTATACAGGTTGTATTTTGAAACCTTATACGATTTCTCCATATGAAAAACTCCTTTGTGAGGGGCGTCGCCTTCGGCGACGCCCCCAGAACTTTACTCATTTGGACACCGCTGACTTCTCTCACAGCACCTTTCGGCTACCGTCGCTGTGGCATTAGACATTGGGACCCCGATGCTGATTACCTCCACCCAGTCTGTTATTTTGATAGGATTCATAATTACCTCCTTTGCAATACAATAACGATAAATAGTGCGCTGTAAACAGAAAAACTTTTCAAAATCTATAGAATTTGTGAAAAATTTCTCACACTTGACCTTTTATTAAGAATATAAATTGCTTCGAACAGCAACTGGTATCTTATTTGTCAGAAGAATGCGTATTCCCCTTTCCTTTTGACAAAAATCACAGCACAGTGAAATGTGATATTGCCAACCAACACAACTACAAGTGAGTACAAAACACAATTAAGAAAGCTAAACAAGAAAGGCTCTCCCATTTTTATTAAAATGAGCGTTCTTATTCCCCATGTCATAGGTAGGAAATTAGCAAAAACTTGCAAGAAAAACGGTATTTTCTCCCATGGTATTACAATTCCTGAGAAAAATAAAATAAGATATTCAAGAACATTGCTAAATGCCCCTACACGTTTAAAAATTAAACTTAATGAGCCAATAAAGAAACCAAAGCCATAAAGAGAGAGAAGCAGAAAAACCGCGACAACAAGTTGCATAAAGAAGACTCTTGAGGATGGGAACAAAGGTGCTAAATTAGGCCTAAACAAGAGATAAAGGATACTGCCGATAATAACAAACTGTAATAGTCCAAAGAGAAAATTAACTATCAGCCTTGAAACAACTATTGAAATAAAAGGAGATTTTGTTACTGATATCCTTTCCAATGTGCCAAGATATCGTTCCTCCGCTAAAATATCAGTAAGACCAGATATTGCCGAGGAAGAAAAGAGCCACAAAAGCAACCCAACGAAAGCTGTCTCTTCTCCCGCGCGAGCATACAGTAATCTGAGTCCGTAATAGATACCACTTAGAAAGATAGTAGTAGAAACAATCCCGACTAAGTAATTGAACAAATATCGCTTTACATCATAGTAGAACTTAAGCGCTTCAGCCTCAATTGTTTTTAGCACGGGAGTACAACTCCTTAAAAATTGCCTCAAAATCCAGTTCTTTTTTCTCTATATTCAATACATCAAAGTTAGAAATAATAATAGATAAGTAATCTTTGCGATCCAGCGAGACTTCTACCTTCAATACCTCATCTGACAGGACTTGGAACTCCACATCCTTTTCCTTTAAAGCATTTTGTGTTTCAATTGAATTTTGCAAGTAAATGATGAACTCTTTTTCCTTCCGAATAGTTTTCATCTCAACTGTGCTTCCTTCCATAACCACATTCCCATCCTTAATCCATAATACTCTATTCGCAACTTTTTCAATAAAATCCAGTCTATGATCTGCAATGAGGAATGTCTTTCCACTTTCCATCACTAAGGACCTCAAAAAATCCATAAGTTCTATGGAGGCAATCAAATCCAGTCCCGAAAATGGCTCATCAAGAAACACTGTCTCTGGATCATTTATAAGGCAAGTAGCAATTGCAAGTTTCTTATTCATCCCCGATGAGAAAGTGTAAACATAGTTATCTTTTACTTCGTATAAACCCATTCTTTTCAACAATTCTTCGCTTTTATTTTTTGCAACTCTTGCAGGGATGTGGTTTAAATAGGCAAAATAAAGCAAGTTAGCTTCTGCTGTCAGATAAGGGTATACATTTCTCATTCCCTCCTGCAGGAATGAGAAACGACCTCTTATTACCTCAGGATGTTTAACAATGGACGTCCCCCTATACAAAATATCCCCAGAATCAGGGATTAAAAGGGTTGCAATCTGCTTAATCAAAGTGGTTTTCCCTGCACCGTTAGCCCCCAATATTCCCAAAATTTCTCCTTCGTAGACCTTGAAAGAAATATTATTGTTCGCTAATATTTTTGTGCCTTCGCTTTCGAAAGCCTTCGTAAGGTTAATTACTTCAAGAATCATTTCTTTCACTGCAAAATTATATTATCAAAACCCTTCTGAATCAAAAGGATTTTCTCAACTATCTTTTATAAATCCTACGCTTTATGGGCAAACAAACTTTTTCATAGTAATTTTTGCAAGTCACTGTGAAAAAATCTTAGCACCTTGCATTCTCCGACTCTTCTTTTACTGCTGCCAAAGAAAAGCTATTTTGTGAGCACATTCACAAAATCACTGAACAAAGAATTTTTAAATTGTCTTTTCTTAATCTTCAAACTGACTTTCCTCCAAACCGATGCCAGCAGAGGTTAAGGGATTTAAGATTAATATCTGGGCCATTTCCTTAAAGGGATAATACATTTTCCCTTAAGGCCACTTTAATTTTTCTATTGCTTCCTTCCAGTTTTCATTCATTCTCAATCCCTCTTAAAGAGTAGGGAAGTGGGTCTGATTACGGGTCTGATAATGGAAAATGGTAAAGAAGCTCTAATAAGCGATCAATTTTTAAAAAAGCCTTCAAAATCCGGGAAAATCTTTCGCGGGTAAGTTTCGTGTGGTCAAAAAGATAAGCGAGTCGATTAAGATAGGTGAACCTATAACTTTTATCTCTGCCTCTTTTTAAACCAATCTATAAACCTTAAAAGTCCTTCTTCCAATGAAAACCTGGGGTCAAAATTAAGAATCTTTTTCATCTTCGAAAAATCTCCCAATCTCCTCTTCGGGTCCTCGTAGTTCTGCGTAAAACTCTCGTAAGGTACAAATTCGAGTTTAAGCTCCTTTTCAGGATAGGATAGTTTATGAATAAGCCTTGCGAGGTCGAGGATGCTTATCTCTTCTGAGGTCCCCAGATTTATGATTTCATTGTCAGCCGAAGGAGACTCAGCTGCCCTTAAAATGCCTTCCACAAGATCATCAATATACATAAATGTCCTCTTTTGCTCGCCATCGCCGTGGATTGTAAGGGGAAGCCCTTCGTGTATATTTTTCAAGAATACTCCTACAGGTCCGCCCCACCAGTCAAGGTACTGATGTGGTCCATAAGTACCAAAAAACCGAAGTATTACGTATCTTGTCCCATACTCATCGTGATACGCAATAGTCATGTGCTCGTTGAAGATCTTGGAGACAGCATACGCCCATCTTCTTGAAGTCGAAGGGCCAATGAGTAAATCGCCATCCTCGGTGTAGGGGAAAGTTGTTGACTTCCCATAAACATCGGAAGTCGAAGCCATTACAAACTTTGCAGAATCTCTCGTTGCTATTTTGAGGAGGTTCTCCGCGCTTCTGGAGTTAACAAACAGAGTCTTAAGTCCGCTGGAATACCTAGGAATTTTATAAGCCACAAGGTCCACTACCACATCAAACTTTGCAGGAATTTCCAGGACTTCTTGGCCGGTAGCATCTAATTTAAAGAATTTCAAATTTTTATGATGAACATAGTCATCGAGCTTTTCAAGACTCCCTCTGGAAAGGTCGTCTACAACGAAGACTTCGTGACCATCGAGAAGCAGCCTCTTAACAAGATTAGACCCTATAAACCCACATCCACCAGCAACAAGGAATCTCATAGGCAAATTTTAAAGACTACACAAGGGTTTTCAAAAATCTTTCGTATTTTTGCGTAATGACGGAATATTTGAATTCCTCCGTTATATTATTATTCAGGGCGCGAAGACCGCGAGACTTGTACTCATCATAGAGTGATTCCAGGGCCTTCAAAATCTCCCCCTTGTTCTCGTACTCAACCACAGTTGCTCCCATCTTTCTTAGAAACTCAGCAGTCCACCCTTCAGGAACCGTAGCAAGAATGGGCCTCTTGAAACCCATATACGATATAGTCTTCGCAGGCATTACCAGCTCAAATCCAGGAGCCCTGGAAATTAAAAGCCAAAGGATATGTGCATCATTAACGAGAAGAGGTATATCTTCATTCTTCACATATCCTGTAATTTGAACATTACTCTCTGGAATTCGATTTCCAATAAAACTCATAACTTCTTGATCAATATTCCCCGCAATCCTCAACCTTACTTCTGGATGTGTTGCAGCAAATTCCGCAAAAGCTTCAACAAACCCCTCGGGATTCTTGTGTCCACCCCTTAAAGTCCCAAGGTATAGCACCGTAAAAGGAGCAGTATAATTAATTTCCGCAACTTTCTCCGAAAGGTCTTCTCGAATTCCAAAGGTAATATTTTCCACCGTCTCCGGTTTTAAGAAGGAATATTTCTCAATTAGCCTCCACTTCATCGGATATGTTGCAACAACAACACCTTTTGCATTCTTCAGGATCTCCTTCTCCGCCTGGGATGTAAGTTCTTTCTGCCACCACATTTTGTACATTTCATACAGGTCATCACTCCACGGGTCTAAAAGATCCACAATGTGCGGAACCTTGAATTTTTTACTTAAAAAGTAACCGAGAAGCAAATCTGTGTACGGCGGAGCCACAGATACAATTACATCGGGGACAAAACGTTGTGTAAATCTATATGCAGCAGGAATGGCATTCATGAGCCACAATATTCTGGAATCCGGCCATATGAATTTTCGGAGGACTCCCCTTCCGGAACCAGCCGAATTTGAAACCCTCTCTAAAAAAGTTGAAGGTTCAAGAGCTGATGGATTAATAATTTTTAAAGTCTCCGGAACATACTTCAAGAAAGAATAGTCCCTTGAGAAAAATGTGTAGTTTCTCGCAGTGACAAGTCCAATATCGTGCCCCATTTCCGCTAAGCCTTTTATTAACATTACCGTCCGCTCCACAGCTGTAGCATGTGCATAGGGAGGGAAGAAATATGCAACGAAGAGAATTCTCATCGCAAAATCAGGAAGATAAACTTTCTACAATTTTGAAAATTTTCCTTGTAAACTCCTTAAAGTTTCTATTCCAGTCGGCAAGATTTTCAACAATCAACCTGTTTAGCCTTACAGCATGCTCCAGTACCTGTCTGTTTTGAATAGCCTTTTCAATCTTGGAAGCAAGGTCAGCGTAATTCCCTGGTTCAAAATAGAACCCGTTGAGGTTTTCAATTACCCACTCTCTATATACAGGAAGGTCTGAGATAATGGGAAATACGTTCAAAGCCATAGCCTCCAGAAGCGAGTTTGGAGTTGTGTCACTGAGAGCTGCAGAGATAAAAATGTGAGATTGCGCCAGCAATGAAGCCAGGTTCTCCTCGGAGAGTCTACCAGTAAAAATTACACAATCAGAAATATTAAGGTCTTCACACATTCTCTTTAGATTCTCGGACTCCGATCCAAAAGAGGCGACAAAGAGCTTAAAATCAATCCCTTTCCCCTTCAGAATCTTTATGGCTCTCAAAATAGTTTCGTGTCCATAGACCTTCTCTAACTTTCTGTGAGTGACAAGATACGTTCCGTTTTCTGACTTTTTGATGTTCCAGGACAAAAAGTTCTGTGACACACCAAAGGGAAATACTACGATTTTCTCAGCTGGAATCTCAAAAATCTTCTGCAGAAGCCAGCTAACCATATGGGAATCAGTATGAACAAGGAGGGCCCTGTGCAGTACCCTCTTTATTGTGTTCCGGTGCAGTGCGGATCTGAAGGGCGTTTCTATAATGTCAGGCCCCCACAGGGAGATTACATAGGGAATACCTGAAAGAGAAGCAATAAGACCATAGTTACCTGCCATATGAGCATGAATCAGGTCTGGTTTAAAATCCTGAACAATCTTTCTGAAATCGGGCATTGAAAGGAAGTATTTGAGCTTGCCCTTACCTTTCGTCGGGAATTTTTCACAGAGTTCCTCACCTTCCTCAAATCCACCAGCTTTTACTTCAAAACCGGCTTCCCTGTAAGAGCTTAACCATCTGTGGGTGTGAAATGACGTATTATCACCAATTACCAGAATCCTCACCGAAAAATTATAACACTTTTTTACTGTTCTTTCCACTTGGAGGTTCTATGTTGTAAGCATATAATTTACCTATGAATCTTGCCGTAAAGTATAGGCCTAAGACCTTCTCAGATGTAGTGAACCAAAAACACGCTGTAATTACCCTTCAAAATGCTCTCAAAACGATGAATATTGGCAGTGCATACATGTTTACGGGCCCGAGGGGAATTGGAAAAACCACCCTGGCGAGGCTCTTCGCAAAAGGTTTGAATTGTGAAAAGGGCGTAACGGCAGATCCCTGCGGAAAATGTGAAAACTGCCTGGAAATTGAAGAATCCAGGAATGTTGATGTCCTCGAGATTGACGGTGCATCCAATCGCGGAATTGACCAGATTCGAGAACTAAGGGAAAACGTGAGATTTACCCCTCTTAAGGGAAGATACAAAGTAATCATAATTGACGAAGTTCACATGTTAACCCAGGAAGCTTTCAATGCCCTGCTCAAAACTCTTGAAGAACCGCCAAAAAATGTCGTTTTCATATTTGCAACTACGGAGCCGAATCGAGTTCCTGATACCGTTAAATCAAGAACTCTGAGGTTTGACCTAAGACCCCTTGAAAAACAACATATTGTGGAGCGGCTCAAAAAAGTTGCAACCCTGGAATCAATGGATTTCGAATCCGATAAGGTTCTCGAACTTATTGCAGAAGCATCTACTGGTGGTCTGAGAGATGCAATATCCCTCCTGGAACAGGCATACATTTACTCCCAGGGAGTAATAACCTTAGAAAAGGTAAAAGAGCTAACAGGGATATTACCCCAGGAAATATATCTGGAAATCTTCAATTCCATTCTTGACAAGAACAGTAAGGGCACGGTAGAAATCATCGAAAGGGTGGTAGCGCAAGGATACAGCCTTGAAGACTTTCAGAAGGGTTTTGTCAGGGCCGCGGAAGCTCTTCTGAAGGCGTTCTATGGGCTCGAAAAGAACGAGTTCACAATACTTGCTTCAAGATTTAATGAGTTCCAAATCCTCTTCCTGCTGCGGGTTCTTAAAGATATAGAACTTGACCTTAGAAGCCTTTCAAATCCAAAAATATTTGTGGACTTTCATCTTCTTAGACTTTCCAAAATTGAATCAGAACTTGAGCTTCTACCCGAAGTGAACTTCATAAACTCTTCAAGCAGCCCCGCAATCAAAAACGGTACCGCAGTCAGAACGACTCCGGAAAGCCTGATTTCCGAGACACCATCAGAACCATCCATGGGAAACAAAGAAGCACCGCCAAAAGACATTATCGCCTATGCAAAAGAAAAACTGAAACTCAAGGAGGTAAAGAATGGACCTTATTAAGATGCTAAGGGATGCTCAGAAACTTCAGGCAACAGTTTCAAAAGCCAGGAAGGAGATCCAGAAACTTCAGATGGACATCGAAAAGGATGGAGTAAGGGTCTCCATCAACGGAATTTTCAAGATTACAAATTTTTCAATAACTGACGACACACTGCTAAACAACAAAGCAAAACTCGAAAAATCGGTGATCTCGTGCCTGAACGAGGCTTTTCAGGTAATGCAGGATGCTTCGCAGAAAAAAATGCAAGAATTAATGAAGGATTTACCTGTAAATGAGCTGGGTCCCTTCTTCTCTTAAAAAATTAATTGAGAATTTAAAAAAACTACCTGGAATTGGTGAAAGGTCGGGGTTCCGAATTGCATATTTCCTCCTGAAAGACCGGGATACGTTAACGGGCCTAATGGAGTCTTTAAGGCAAATCAGCGAGAGAATAAAGCTGTGCGTAATATGCCATGGCTTTTCAGAAGACACAGAGGTCTGCCCAATCTGCTCCGACGAAAGGAGAAACTCAGGGGTATTGTGCGTGGTGGAACGGCCTGAGGATGTTTATATAATGGAATCTGTGCAGGGGCTGGGCTGGAAGTATCATGTGACAGGGGGCGTGCTCTCCCCTGTTCGGGGAATCACAGCCGACAAATTGAATATCTTTGACCTAAGGGATAGGATTAAAAGGGAGAATTTCAGAGAAATTGTTCTGGCTTTTAGTCCTGATGTGGAAGGTGATGCTACGATAAGCTATATCTTGCATCTCTTGAATGACCTTGAAGTAACCATATCACGAATCGCTATTGGGTTACCCAGAGGAATTGACATTACGCTGATGGATCCCTTTACTCTAAAAGAATCTATCCTCGGAAGGAGAAAATTGAAGTAATGAAGCTGCGAGTGGGGGTATTAACGATATCCGATAAAGGCTTCAAAGGAGAAAGGATTGACAAAGGTGGGCCTCTCATAATGAAACTGGTCCGGGAGAACCTTGAAGTGATCGATATCATATACAGACTTGTTCCGGATAACGTCGATAATATTGAGAAGACACTGAGAGAATGGATAAGTACAGATGTGGATTTAATAATTACTACGGGTGGAACAGGACCTTCACCAAGGGACGTAACTCCCGAAGCAACTTTAAAAGTAATTGAAAAAAGGTACTATGGACTCGAACTTTTGATGCTACTCGAGGGTATAAAAAAGACACCTGAAGCAGCCTTTTCAAGGGCTGTGGTTGGCTCCTCCGGAGGGACCCTTATTATAAATCTTCCTGGAAACCCGAAAGCAATTATTGAAAATTTCCCAGTATTGTTCCCTCTCCTGCCACACCTGATGCTGGAAATAAAAGGAATAAAAGGTTCTCACGATGAAGGCAATTGAGATCGTAGGAAAGAGCAAATCAGGAAAGACAACTCTAATAGAAGCCCTTATAAAAGAACTCACTGAAAGAAACCTCAAAGTTGGTGCAATCAAGAAAAGTTTCCACCACAATGTTGAGTACGACAAAGAGGGAAAAGACACCTATAAGATGGAAAAGGCTGGGGCTTCCATTACAGGTGGTTTTTCAAAAAATAGTGCTTTTATCTGCTACAGATATCCTTTGCACCCTCGTGAATTCATAAAAGAATTCTCCGAAGTGAATATTCTGCTCATAGAAGGGGAAATGGGCCTTGCTGTTCCAAAGGTATATTGCCTTGGTAGCGACCCTGCTCCTGATGACCCGCTGATTTTTGCATACTTTAGCCTGGAAGAGCACAAATCCGGAAGAAATGAAAAGACCTTCTCCCTGAAAGATACAGGGGAATTATGTGAACTTATTCTTGAGAGAGTCCCCGACACCCTTCCCCAGCTTAACTGTGGGAAATGCGGCTATGACTGTACAGGACTCCTCACCCGGATTCTTGGGGATGAAGCCTCCATTAAGGATTGTAAAGTACTTTATGGGACAAAAAGTAGAGTCAAAATAAATGGTAAACCAGTGGAACTTATGCCTTTCCTTGACGAAATGTTTGTGAATATCGTAAAAGGATTTCTTTCCCCTTTGAAAGGCTACAGTAAGGGAAAGATTCACATCGACATAGAAGAGTAATTTCCTGCTGACACGTGCAGTAGAGAAAATCTGAAAACTTTCAATTTTTCAAATATATAAGGTAAAAGCCCACGACCGGATTCGAACCGGT